>JBCEBZ010000415.1:0-12568 GCA_039206675.1 Rhodococcus sp. (in: high G+C Gram-positive bacteria)
TCGGCGCCGAAATTGTGCCAGTCCTCCATCACGAACCTGCCCTCGGTGGCGGACTGGTGGGCATCGGAGGAACGACTGTCGGAGGGGCTGGGGTACTTCCGCGAAATCGTCGCCCCGCGGGCCGAGCAGTTCGAAACGCTGTACGCATTCCGAGATGACCTTCCGGGTGTCGGTGCCGTCATGGACGACGTCAGTGGCGAGATCAACGAGCACGGCTACTGGGGGTCGATGCGGGAGCGCTTTCCGATCTCCCAGACCGACTGGATGCAGCCGTCGGGCGAATTGCGGGTGCTCAGCGGCGACCCCGCCGCGGGTGGCCGCGTGGTGGTGCAGGGTCACGACAACATCGCACTGATTCGCTCCGGGCAGGACTGGGCCGACACCGATACTGTCGAACGGAACTTGTATCTCGACGAGATCCTGCCAACTCTGCAGGGCGGCATGGATTTCCTGCGAGACAATGGACAGTCTGTGGGCTGCTACAGCAACAGATTCGTCCGTAACATCGATCTGGACGGAAACTTTCTCGACCTGAGTTACAACATCGGCCACTGGGGTTCGCTCGACAAGCTCGAACGCTGGGCGGAATCCCATCCCACCCACCTGCGAATCTTCACCACCTTCTTCCGCGTCGCCGCCAGCCTGTCGAAACTTCGTCTTTACCATGAAGTCTCGGTATTCGATGCGCGCGATCAGCGATACGAGTACATCAATTGCCATCCGCAGACCGGCATGCTGCGCGACGCGCAGCCGCTGCAATAGAACTATCCGCAATTTTCAGCCCCTACAGAAAAGGTGAAGACATGTCCGTGGCAATCGAGCACACACCGGAGAACGCGGCGCCTGCACAGGCGCCGGCCGCCGACCGGGCCTGGGCGCTGTTCCGGGCGCTGGACGGAAAGGGATTGGTTCCCGAGGGATACGTCGAAGGCTGGAAGAAGACCTTCGAAGAGGACTTCAGCCCCCACCGCGGTGCGGAACTGGTCGCCCGGGCATGGACCGACGACGAGTTCCGGCAACTTCTGCTCACCGACGGCACCGAGGCCGTCGGCAGCTACGGCTACCTGGGGCCGCAGGGTGAATACATCGTGGCGCTCGAGGACACGCCCACACTCAAGAACGTGATCGTGTGCTCTCTGTGCTCGTGCACCGCCTGGCCCATCCTGGGCCTGCCGCCGACCTGGTACAAGAGCTTCGAGTACCGCGCACGCGTCGTTCGTGAACCGAGAAAAGTGCTGTCCGAGATGGGCACCGACATCCCGGAGGACGTCGAGATCCGCGTGTACGACACCACCGCGGAAACGCGCTACATCGTGCTGCCTCAGCGGCCGGCAGGCACCGAGGGATGGAGTCGGGAGCAACTCCAGCAGATCGTCACCAAAGATTGCCTGATCGGGGTCGCGATCCCGCAGGTTCCGGTCGTCTGAGCACTCGAAGAGAAGGAACAGAGCCATGGATGGAGTACACGATCTCGCCGGCGTCCAGGGATTCGGCAGGGTCCCGCACACCGTCGACGCCGACGTCGGCGGACCGTTTTACGCGGAGTGGGAGCACCTGCCCTACAGTCTGCTGTTCCTCGGCGCCGCAGACCTGGGGGCATTCAGCGTAGACGAAGTCAGGCACGTCGTCGAACGCATGGAACCACGCCACTACATGATGACGCCGTACTACGAGAGATACGTCATCGGCGTCGCAACCCTCATGGTAGAGAAGGGCATTCTCACCCGCGACGAACTCGAAACCCTCGCCGGCGGCCCGTTCCCGTTGTCGCTTCCCGCAGCGTCGGAAGGCCGGGCGACACGGACGGATGGCATCACCTTCGAGGTCGGTCAGCGTGTTCGGGTCCGCGACGAGCATGTCCCCGGGCACATCCGAATGCCGGCGTACTGCCGCGGTCGCGTCGGAACGATCACTCACCGCACCACCGAACAATGGCCGTTCCCCGACGCGATCGGCCATGGGCGCGACGACGCCGGTGCGGAACCGACGTACCACGTCGAGTTCGCGGCGGAGGACCTCTTCGGCGAGGACACCGACGCGGGCAGCGTCGTGGTCGATCTCTTCGAGGGATACCTCGACAAGGTAGCGGTCTGACCGCATCCGACACGACGAGAACAGACCGGCGGGGGAAGCCCGCCTGGAACTCCGCGGCTCCGCCGCCGGTCTGTCGTCGAGTACGCACAGATTCTCCGGAAGGAACTGACCCATGAACGACACGCGCCTCCCCGTCACCGTCCTGTCGGGATTTCTCGGTGCAGGAAAGACGACACTCCTGAACCAGATCCTGCGCAACCGTGAAGGCCGGCGCGTCGCGGTGATCGTCAACGACATGAGCGAGATCAACATCGACAGCGCCGAGGTCGAACGGGAGATCTCGCTGAGTCGATCGCAGGAAAGGCTCGTCGAGATGACCAACGGCTGCATCTGCTGCACCCTGCGGGAGGACCTTCTCGACGAGATCAGAACCCTGGCCGCCGACGGACGATTCGACTACCTCCTGATCGAATCGTCCGGCATCTCCGAGCCCCTGCCCGTCGCCGAAACCTTCACGTTCATCGACACCGACGGACAGGCTCTTGCCGACATCGCGCGATTGGACACCATGGTGACCGTCGTCGACGGCCACAGCTTTCTGCGGGACTACGGATCGGGCGGCCCCGTGGAGGCCGCCGCGCCCGAGGACGAACGCGACATCTTCGATCTGCTGGTCGATCAGGTCGAGTTCGCGGACGTCGTCCTGATCAGCAAATCCGACCTCGTCTCCGCGGAGCACCTCACCGAGCTGACCGCCCTGATCCGGTCGCTCAACACGACCGCGGACATACACGCGGTATCGCACGGGCAGGTTCCGCTCGACGCCATCATGGATACCGGCCTGTTCTCCTTCGACAGGGCCGCCCAGGCACCCGGCTGGCTGCAGGAACTCCAGGGCGAGCACACCCCCGAGACCGAGGAGTACGGAATCGGGTCGGTCGTCTATCGCGAACGCGCGCCCTTCCACCCCGGGCGGCTGCATCGGTTCCTCACCGGCGAATGGACGAACGGCAACCTTCTCCGCGCCAAAGGCTACTTCTGGAACGCCGGCCGGTTCACCGAGATCGGCAGCATCTCCCAGGCCGGTCACGTGATTCGTCACGGTTATGTCGGACGGTGGTGGAAGTTCCTCCCCGACGGCTACTGGCCGGCGGACGAGTATCGCCGCCAGGGAATCCTCGACAAGTGGGAAGAACCGGTCGGTGACTGCCGGCAAGAACTCGTGTTCATCGGCCAAGGCATCGACGGCGACACACTCCGGAACGAGCTCGACGCCTGCCTGCTCACCACCGAGGAAATCGAGTCCGGTCCCGATGTGTGGTCGCAATGGCCCGACCCCCTCGGAGCCGGTCACTCCGACCAGGTGACCAGCCAGGTAGCGCAGACCAGCACGATCTGATCGCGTGTGTCGGGGCCGACCTCACCACCAGTGGGGATGGCCAAACATGCCCAATAGAAAATCGGGTTTGGGCAAACTTTGCCAATGTCCGACTGTGACCGCCCTCATAGCGTGGGCAGCGTGAGAGTTCCGATCGCCACCGGCTGATCTCGACTACCCCGCAAGCCCCGTATAGAGGAGATGTCAATGCCCGAAGCTATCGAGGTCCGCAAGGTTCCCCTGCACAGCGTGTCCGACGCCGGTGAGCTGGCCAAGCTCATCGACGACGGTGTGCTCGAAGCGGACCGCGTCGTTGCAGTCATCGGAAAGACCGAGGGCAACGGCGGCGTCAACGACTACACACGCATCATCGCGGACCGGGCCTTCCGTGAGGTCCTCTCTGCCAAGGGCAGCCGGAGCGCGGACGAGGTGTCCCAGGTACCCATCGTCTGGTCCGGCGGTACCGACGGTGTGATCAGCCCGCACGCAACGATCTTCGCAACGGTGCCGGCAGAGAAGGCGGCGAAGACCGACGAGCCGCGACTGACCGTCGGCGTCGCGATGAGTGAGCAGCTTCTCCCCGAAGACATCGGTCGCACCGCGATGATCACCAAGGTGGCGGCAGCGGTGAAGATGGCGATGGACAACGCCGGCATCACCGACCCCGCCGATGTGCACTACGTGCAGACGAAGACGCCGTTGCTGACGATCCACACCATCCGCGACGCCAAGAGCCGCGGCGAGACGGTGTGGACCGAGCACACGCACGAGTCGATGGACCTGTCGAACGGTGGTACGGCACTGGGGATTGCCGTCGCCCTCGGCGAAATCGACATGCCGAGTGATGCCGATGTCATGCACAACCGGGACCTCTTCTCGTCGGTCGCATCCTGTTCCTCGGGTGTCGAGTTGGACAGGGCTCAGATCGTGGTCGTCGGCAACGCGCGCGGTGTCGGCGGCCGCTACCGGATCGGACACAGCGTGATGAACGATCCGCTCGATCAGGACGGCATCTGGTCGGCGATCCGGGATGCCGGGCTCGAGCTGCCCGAGCGCCCCCACACGAGCGACCTGGACGGCCGGCTCGTCAACGTCTTCCTCAAGTGTGAGGCGAGTCAGGACGGGACGGTGCGCGGACGCCGCAACGCGATGCTCGACGACTCGGACGTGCACTGGCACCGCCAGATCAAGTCGTGCGTCGGCGGTGTGGCGTCTTCGGTCACCGGTGACCCGGCGGTGTTCGTGTCTGTGTCGGCCGCACACCAGGGCCCGGAGGGCGGCGGCCCCGTCGCCGCCATCGTCGACCTCGGTCAATAGTATTCGGTCACAACGTGAATGAGGTTGCGCCGCGGCCGGACACCGGTCCGCGGCGCACCCTCGACCACACCCACCGCCGACACGACTGATGCTGCGGTCGGAAACCATTCACGTCGGCGTCCGCCGGTATTCGTTCTGAAACCGCAGAGAGGTTCACCAGTGTCACACGCCATCGACCTTGTCAACGCAGACGACCCCGGCACAACATACGACGACCTCGTCATGAGCGACGCATTGACGCTCAGCGGTCTGATCAAGACACGCGAGGTGTCGTGCGTCGACGTCATGACTGCCTATCTCGACCACATCGAACGGCACAACCGCAGTGTCAACGCCATCGTCGCCCTGCGGGACCGGGACGAGTTACTGGCCGAGGCGCGCGAGCGGGACCATCAGCTCGCCGACGGGCACTATCTCGGCTGGATGCACGGGTTCCCGCACGCCGTCAAGGACCTCTCCGCCGCCAAGGGGCTTCCGTTCACCTCCGGATCACCCATTTTCGCCAACCGGATCGCCGACGCGGACGACCTGTTCGTCACGCGGATCAAGGCGGCGGGCGCCATCGTCATCGGCAAGACGAACACCCCCGAATTCGGGCTCGGGTCCCAAACGTACAACCCGGTATGGGGGACGACGGCGACACCGTACGACACCTCACGCACCGCAGGTGGAAGTAGTGGCGGTGCCGCCGCGGCCCTGGCATTGCGGATGCTCCCCGTCGCCGACGGCAGCGACTACATGGGTTCGCTGCGAAATCCGCCCGCCTTCAACAATGTTGTCGGATTTCGGCCGTCCTGGGGGCGCATCCCGGAGCCGGGCTTCATCGCTCAGGGCGCGGTGGTCGGTCCGATGGGACGGTCGGTGGCAGATGTGGCGCAGCTCCTGTCGACGATGGCAGGACCCGACGCCAACGCCCCGCTCGGCATCGACGAGAACCCCGACGTATTCACCCGGAACCTCGAGCGGGACTTCCGCGGAACGCGGATCGCCTGGGTGGGGGACTGGGACGGATACCTGGCGACGGAACCCGGAGTTCTCGAGCTCTGCGAGTCGTCGTTCGACGCGTTCCGGAACATCGGTTGCCGCGTCGAGGCGGCGCTCCCCGACTACAAGCCCGAGGACATCTGGCAGCTGTTTCTGAGATGGCGCTGGTGGGCGCAGCTCGGCTTGGTCGACCTCTACGACGACCCGCAGACACGCGCGCAGATGAAGCCCGAATTCGTGTGGGAGATGGAGCACGGGATTGCGCTGTCCGCGCTCGACGTCACCAAGGCTGCGGCAGCACGCAACGACTGGCAGGCGGCCCTCACGAAGATGTTCGACACGTACGACTACATCCTCGCGCCCAGTGCTCAGGTATTTCCGTTCGACAAGTCCACACACTGGCCTACCGAGATCGCCGGCCGGCCCATGGATACCTATCACCGGTGGATGGAGACCGTCGCACCGTGGACGATGACGAGCCTCCCGGTTGCCGCGATGCCGGTCGGTTTCGATGACCGCGGGCTCCCGATGGGAATTCAGATCATCGGACGACACGGCACCGACCGGGACGTTCTCCAACTCGCCCACGCGTACGAGCAGTCGACGAAGTGGACGAAGCGCGTGCTTCCGCCGGCCCTCCTCTCGAGCTGAGTTGCACCGGTGGACGCAGTCGACCTGCCGTCACCTGCCGGCTACGCACTGACGATCCGGGAGCTGCTGACCCTGCCCAGCTTGGCCGGGTCCACACTCATCGCGGGGGCGGGCGGCCTGGAGCGGATCGTTCTGCGAGTCAACGTCATGGAGGTGCCGGACATCCTGCCGTGGGTCAAACCCAACGAACTGTTGATCACCACGGGGTTCCCTCTGCGACATGCCGATTCGGGTGAGCCGTTCGACACGGGCGCGCTGGTCGAACTCGTCGAGGGCCTCGCCCGGTGCGGCGTGGCCGCGCTCGGGGTCAAGGAGGGCCGGTACCTCGACGATCTCCCCGCCGCGATGGTCGAGGCATCCGACCGACTCGACGTTCCGCTGTTTCTCATCCCGCGCGACATCGGTTTCGACGAGGTAATGTCCGAGGTGTTCACACACCTCGTCGATCGTCAGGCGTTTGCGCTCGACGTTGCCGATCGCATGCATCGGGCCTTGACGAAGATCGTCCTCGAAGGTGGCGATCTGCCGCAGATAGCGGACGAGGTCGCCGCGCTGTTCGATGCTGCGGTGCTGATCTGCACGCCCGACGGGCGGGTCAACGCGACAGCGGGTGCGACGGTCAGTCTGGAGGCGTTGCAGGGGTTGCCGCTGTTCGACCCGTCCGGCCGACTTCGCACGGAGCGGCTGCGCCACGGCCTGCAGCCCGCGCCGGGCACGGAGGCCGGCCAGATCGCCGTCGCGCCGGTTCATGCCGGCGGGACCGACCACGGCGCCATCGTCGCGTTCGCGGGCGACGGCGGATTGGGCCCCGTCGCCGTGCAGGCGCTGGAGCGAGCCGCAACCGTTGTCGCGCTGGCGGTGACCAAGCAACTCGCCGTGTCGGCGGTCGAATCGAAGTTCCACGGCGACTTCCTGCGCGACGTACTCAACGGAGATGCCGGTACGGTTGCCCAGATTGCGGAGCACTGCGCGCAGCTCGAATGGGACGTGAACCGCGCCATGGTGGTTGTCGTCGCGGAACTCGACCCGGACCCCGCTCGCTCGTCCGCCGGCCCTGCGGCACGGCCGCCGGTTGCCGGACGAATGCCGCAACAGAGACTCACCGCCGCCTGGAAACAAGTGGTCCGGCGCAGGGATCGGCACGCACCGGTGGTCGGTTTCAGTTCCGAGGTGGTGGTGTTGATGCCGGTGGGTGACAATGACTCGAGAGCCGTCATCGATGATCTGATCGCCGCCGTCACCGGTGACCGCGGAGGCGGCAGGCATTCGTTCTGCACCGGCGTGAGCCGGGTCATCGACTCGGCCGACGGAATTCCGCAAGCGTACGAGCAGGCGCGTAAGGCGGTGGCGGTCGGGCGGCGCATGCGCGGGAACGGTTCTGTCGCGCACTTCGACAGCCTGGGCGTCCACAGACTGCTCTCCCTGGTCGACGACAGCGCCGAGCTCCGAGCGTTCGCCACCGAGATCCTCGGCTCGCTGGCCGGCGACGCAGACGAGGCGATCGACCTCCGCCAGACGATGCAGGCGCTCCTGGACACCAACTGCAACGTCGCCGAGACTGCACGCGTCCTGCATTTCCACTACAACACGCTGCGTTACCGGATCGGGAAATTGGAGAGCATCGTCGGCCCGTTCACGACGGATCCCATTCTGCGCCTGGACGTCGCGCTTGCACTGAGGGTCGTGGAGATGGAGGGGTTGTGACCGACCACCACGATATCCAGGCTGTGCGGCGAGGGCATCGGCGATACTTGCTCGAGTGGTGGGAAATCTTGGTAGTTGTCTACCGTCCCCGCACCCGGGCACCGGTGGAAGACTGAGCGCAGCGTGCAGGAACAGCGCCGATGCAAAGTCCCGCGGATGAACTCGCTTTCACCGTCCACCGCTCTGTGAGAGGACAGCAATGAACGCTCTGCTCTACCTCGGCATTGTGCTTCTCATTGTCTCCAACGTACTGATCCCCCCGTCGATTCTGCGATTCCACGCCGGAACCAGCCAGCTTCTGAGCTGGAACGTCATCCTGTCGTTGACCGGGTCGGCGACGATGCTGGCGAGCGCCCTGACGTCCACGGATGCGTCGATCGGGCAGCGTTGGGCCACAGCGCTTGCCGGAGTTCTGTGCGGCGGCGTCCTGGCCGTGACAATCGCCGTGGTGATCAAGCCTCGATCCACCTGATCGGACCACGGCTGCGTTACTCGGCGCGTTCCGCGACGAGTGCGGCGAGGCCGTCGAAGATCCGGGCCAGGCCGAATTCGAGCGCATCGTCCTGCCCCGACGAGGAGCCGGCGGAGGCGAAAGCCGCTGCCGCTTCGGGGTAGCGGTCGGCGTGGTCGGTGAGGATTCCCGACATGATCGCGTGCAGGGCCTTCTCGGGTGTGTCGGTTTCGGCGCCGGGAGCCGTCGCCTGCTGAGCGAGGCTGCGGACGTGGCCGGTGATCAGGACGACGGAATCCAGTCGTTCCCCACCGGTGAGCCCGGTATCGCTCAGCGTCCCGAGACCGGTTTCGAGCCAGTCCAATTCGTTCGGTCCCATCACGCGGGGGCCGACGGCGACGTCCACGACCCACGGATGCTGTCGCAGACCCGCCCACATCCGCAGTGCCCACTCGTGCAGCGCTGCGCGCCAGCCGCCGTCGAGGTCGGACAGGTCGGGTGCGGGCCCGAGAGCGGCATCGAGCATGAGGGCGGTCAGCTCGGCCTTCCCGGGGGTGTAGCGGTAGAGGGACATCTTGGTGAACCCGAGATCCTCCGCGAGGCGCTGCATCGACACCGTGGCGAGGCCCTCCGCATCGGCCATCGAGACGGCGGTGGCGACGATCTGCTCGAGGCTCAGCGCCGGTTTCGGACCGCGCTTCGGTCGGTCCGGCGATCCCCAGAGCAGCTCGGCGGTACGGGGCTGGGTGACCATCGTGCGCTCCTCCGGCCGACTCTTGATCCGGAATAGTGTCTACCATACACTGAACTGTGTCCGTCAGACACAATTCCTATCCGGAGGCTCGCATGCCGAACGAAACCGTCCTGATCTCGGGTGCCAGCATCGCCGGGCCCGCCCTGGCGTTCTGGCTCGCTCGCAGCGGATACGCCGTCACCGTCGTCGAAAAGGCGCCGGCCCTTCGGCTCGGCGGCCAGGCCGTCGACTTCAAGGGGGAGGTGCACCGGAAAGTGCTGGAAAAGATGGGGATTCTCGACGAGGTGCACCGCAGGCAGACCGGAAAGACCGACCTCCGGATCGTCGACGAACACGACAGGCACCTGGCGACCATGCCCGGCGAATTCATCGGCGGGGACGTCGAGATCCTGCGGGGCGATCTGACCGAGATCCTCTACGAGCGGACCGCGGAATCGTGCGAGTACCTCTTCGGTGATTCCGTCGCCGCGCTCACCGACACGGAGTCCGGTGTCGAGGTCACGTTCGAGAAGTCGCACGCGCGCCGATTCGACCTGGTGTTCGGTGCCGACGGCATTCACTCGGCCGTGCGCAGGCACCGGTTCGGGCCGGAGGAAGAGTTCGTCCGATTCCTCGGGTACTACTACGCCGTCGTCGGCACCACGGACGCGGTGAGTGCGGCGTCGCCCGAGAGGGAACGCGCGACGGGATCGATGTACAACGAACCCGGACGGATGGCCGTCGTCGGTGGGCCGAAGGCCCCCGAGTTGTTCGTCTTCGCCTCCGACCCGATCGACTACGACCGCGGCGACATCACCGAGCAGAAGCAACTCCTGGCCGCCGCGTACGCAGGTGCAGGCTGGCGCGTGCCCGGGTTGCTCGCACACCTGGACGACGCACCCGACTTCTACCTCGACTCGATCGCCCGGGTCGAGGCCGATACCTACACCGCCGGACGCGTGGCCCTACTCGGCGATGCCGCGTACGGAAACACGCTCGGCGGCTTCGGAACCGGGCTCGCCCTCGTCGGTGCGTACGTGCTGGCGGGTGAACTCGCCGCCGCCGGTGGCGACCACCGCGTGGCGTTCGGACGCTACAACGAGCAGATGCACCGGTATGCGAAGGTCGCCCGCAAGGGCAGCGCCGGACCGTTTCTCGCGCCGAAGTCGCCGACTCGAATCAGGCTGCGCAACTGGACGTTCAGGTCCAAGACCCTGTTCGGCGCGATGATGAAGCTGACCGACTTCTTCGCGACCGGCATCGACCTGCAGGACTACCCGGCGCTGCGATCAGCCGGGCGTCCCGGCAATGTTGACCATCCATGAGATGCCGAATTGGTCGGTACAGGCGCCGAATTCGTCTCCCCACATCTGCTTTTCGAGGGGCACCGACACGGAGCCGCCGTCCGAAAGCTTGGCCCAGTAACCGCGGAGCAGGTCGCCGTCGTCGCCGCTCAGGCTGACCGCGATGTTGGTGCCCGGGTTGTGTTCCATGCCGGGCGGTGTGTCTGCCCCCATGAGGGTGAATCCGTTGTCGGATTCGAGCATGGCGTGCATGATCTTGTCGGCTCCCTCGGCGTCCGGGGCGCCGAACTCACCGAAGGTGCTCACCGCCAGGGTGCCACCGAAGACGTCCTTGTAGAACTCCATTGCCTGCCGGGCGTTGCCGTCGAAGCTGATGTAAGGGTTGAGGCGAGAGGTCATGGGCATGCTCCTTCTAGGTGCCGGAACCGACAGCAACGACGGTACAACGACCGACCGACACGATGTGGGGAACGGAAAGCTGACGCGGATCAGTGGACCGCGACGGTCGCGAACGCCGCCCACAGCACCGGGGAATGCTCGACCGTCCGTTCGTCCCGCCAGGCGGCGACCCGGTCGCGTTGCCACGCGCAGAGCGCGCCGACGGCGTCGGGCAGTTCGTGCGCCGCGTCGATCGAGCAGATGGCGTCCTGCAGCGGGCGCGCGTGTGGTGCGGCGCCGGCGATGCGCTGGAACGCGAGGTCCGTGGGAAGGGCCCAGCGGCTCGCGGTGACGAGTTCCGCCCCGCCGGCGACCATCGCCGAGACCAGCCCGAGGGCCTCGCTGAACCGCAGGTCGCCGCCGCTCTCGCAGGCTATGAGCGCGACCCTGCTCGGGATCGGCCACAGGTCGGCGCCGCGGCTCGGGTCCTCGGCCAGCGTGTGCGTGCCCAGCAGGAGGTCCTTCGCGGACAACGGCCGGTGCGCGCGCGTCGGCTCCGCGAACCCGACGGCGTCGGCGGAGCAGGCGAGGTGCAGTTCGGCGTGCTCGCTCTGACCGGTTTCGGGTGCGGCCGCCGTGACGTGCCCGACGTACACCAGCCGGGCGGCGCCCGCGCGCAACGCCGCGCCGAGCCATGCCCGGTCGGCGTCTTCGCGGCGGAAACAGTCCAGCGGCTCGTCGACGGCGGGACACAGCCGGCCCTCGGCCGCATACGTCGCGACCCGCCGCGACAGCGGACTGTCCGCGGTCATCCGCCCCAGGACGGAACCGAGGACCGAATCGGCGCGGAAGCCCGGAACCCGCGGGTCGAGGACCGCGACCACCGGGAGCCGGTGGCCGTCCGCCCAGGTTCGGACCGGGCGACCGGGGGAGTGCACGATGCTCAGCGGGGCCAGCAGGCTGACATCCGCGATGTCGACGAGACGCAGCCCCGCGTCCGGGGCGATCAGCTCCCACGGCACCTGCGCGACCCGGGGCGACGGCTGGATCCGGAGGTGCGGGCGCACACCGCGGGTGAACAGTTCGTGCAACTGCCCGGCGAGGCCGAACGGGAGAAAGGTGCGCGAGAGGAGTTGAGCCAGATCGTGTTCGGACTCGTAGGCGGAGAATGCGCCCGCGGTCAGCGAATGGTGCAGTCCCTGCGGGTCCGTGAGGTCGGGCAGCGCCCGGGCGAGCGCGGCGACGGCCTCGTCCACCTGCGCGGCGGGTGCGACGCCGACGCCGCCGGGGTGGGAGTCGTGGAGCCACCGCCACGACGTGTACAGGTCGCCGGCGTCGGCCATCCGCACGATCGCGGTGGGCTGCTCGTGCGAGGTCGGCGGGTGAGGCGGGGAAGTCGGCACCGCCCCAGCATTCCCTACCCACCCGGGCGTGTGCATGCCACGCGCCCGGGTGGGTAGGAAGGTCAGCCGATGACCGAACTATCCGACCGTGACAGCCGCGGAATCCTCCGCAGGCACACCCGTCCGGATGAGCCGATCGAATGCGCTCAGCGCGGCCGTGGCGCCGGCTCCGGCGGCGATCACGATCTGCTTGTACGGCACGGTGGTGCAGTCGCCGGCGGCGAACACGCC
>JBCEBZ010000416.1:0-12544 GCA_039206675.1 Rhodococcus sp. (in: high G+C Gram-positive bacteria)
CACCCAGCGCGGAACAGCCGGTGCCGGGCTCGCGTTTGTTGCACGGCGTCGTGACGTCCTGGAAGTACACGCAGCGGGTCCGCTGAAGCAGGTTTCCCCCAGTCGTCGCGAGGTTGCGCAGCTGTCCCGACGCACCGGACAGGAGTGCGCGCGACAGCATCGGGTACCGGGCCCGCACCACCTCGTGCGCGGCGAGGTCGCTGTTGCGGACGGCGGACCCGATCCGGAGTCCGCCGCCGGGAAGTGTCTCGACGTCGTCGAGGGGGAGACGGCTCACATCGACGAGGAGATGCGGCCCCGCCACCCCGAGTTTCATGTGGTCGACGAGGTTGGTGCCACCGGCGAGGTACGCCGCCCGTGGATCGGCCGTGACGGTGGCGACGGCGCTGTCCACGTCGGTGGCCCGCTCGTAGTCGAACGGAATCATGCCTCCGCCGCCTGCCGGATCGCCGCGAGGATGTTCGGGTAGGCGCCGCACCGGCAGAGGTTCCCGCTCATCCGTTCCCGGATCTCGTCGTCGGTGAGTTCGGGCGGAGCGGTGAGATTCTCGGTGACGGCACTCGGCTGCAGGGCGAGGAACTCGTCGAACATCCCGATCGCCGAGCAGATCTGACCCGGTGTGCAGTAGCCGCACTGCAGTCCGTCCTGCTCGACGAACGCCTGCTGAACGGAATGCAGCACGTCGCCGTCGGCCAGGCCGTGCGCGGTGACGACGCGGGCACCGTCCTGGGCGACGGCGAACGTCAGGCAGGACGTGGCGCGCCTGCCGTCGAGGAGGACGGTGCACGAACCGCACTGGCCGTGGTCGCAGCCCTTCTTCGGCGCGGTCACCCCGAGATGGTCGCGGAGCGCGTCGAGCAGGGTGGTGCGGGTGTCCACGTCGAGGGTCCGTTCCTCGCCGTCCACGGTGAGCGTGATCTTCCGGTAGCGGGGGCTGTCCGCGACGTTCATGGCGGGAGGTTACCCGCGGTGGGCGACCCCGAATCGGACCAGGCGGTGGTTCTGCAGACGACGGACTGGGTACTAGCTGAACCCGGCAACAGTGGATGATCGGGAGGGACGACATGCGCGTCGAACACATCACGGTGGTCGTGCCCGCCCACGACGAGGAGTCGTTGCTGCCGCGCTGCCTCGACGGGGTGCGGACCGCCGCGCGGGCGGTGCCGGTTCCGGTCACGACGCTGGTGGTTCTCGACGGGTGCACCGACGACAGCGAGGCCGTCGCCCGCGCGGCGGACGTCGACGTGGTGGTGCTGGGTGCGCGGAACGTCGGCGCCGCACGGCGCGCGGGTTTCGGCTCGGTCACCCCGCGCCCGCACGAGTGGTTCGCCACGACGGACGCGGACTCGGTCGTCCCCGCGCACTGGCTGTCGTCCCACCTGCAGCACGCCGGTCGCGGCGCGCAGTTGGTGGCGGGAACGGTGACGGTCACCGACTGGTCGGGGTGGCCCGACCACGTCCGCTCGCGGTACGGCAGCGCCTACCGCTCAGGCGCCGCCCACGGACACGTGCACGGCGCATCCCTGGGCTTCTCCGCGGAGCTGTATCGGGCGGTGGGCGGGTTTGCCCCGCTGCCCGCGCACGAGGACATGGACCTGGTGCAGCGGATGGTCGAACACGGAGCGCACGTGGTGTGGAGTATCGACGCGCCGGTGGAGACGTCGGCCCGGTCCGACGCCCGGGCGCCGCAGGGCTTCGCCACCTACCTGGAGGGACTGCAGGATCGATGAGCACCGACGTCACCCATGACAGCACCCTCACACACGCCGCCGTGTGGGCGATCATCCGCTCGGGCGACGCGGAACTGCCGTTGCCCGGCGACGGGTCCACCGCGGTCCGCTGGGGACGACTGACCGATTGGTGCCGCCGCGACCTCTCGGCCGGCCGGCTGCTCGAGGCACATGCCGACGCCGACGCGATTCTCGCCGAGATCGACGGCACCCGCGCCGGCCGGAACGAGTGGTGGGGAGTCTGGGCCAGCGAGCCCCCGCAGCCCGTCCTGGACGCTGCGCACGACGCGAACGGATGGCGCCTGCGGGGAACGAAGGCGTGGTGCTCCGGAGCCTCGATGTGCACGCACGCCCTGGTCACGGCGCGCGTCGGCGGGGAACCCCGGCTGTTCGCCGTCGATCTGCGGGAACCCGGGGTCACACCGGGACGCGGCGGCTGGCGCAATCCGGGGATGATGGCGACCGACACCGAGGCGGTGACGTTCGACAATGTTCCCGCGCGACCCGTCGGCACCGCGGACCGGTACCTCGATCGGGCGGGGTTCTGGCACGGCGGCATCGGGGTGGCCGCGTGCTGGTTCGGCGGCGCGCTCGCCGTCGCCGAACCGCTGCGGGCGCGTGCATGCGGTGGCCGGGCGGACGGTCACCAACTCGCGCACCTCGGTGCGATCGACGTCGCCGTCAGCACGGCTCGATGGGCACTCGCCTCCGCAGCCGCGGAGGTGGACTCGGATCCGCTCGACCGGCGGTCCGCCCGAGTGCGGGCGTTCCGAGTGCGGGGCCTCGTCGAGCGCACCGCGAGCGAGGTGATCGACCGCGTCGGCCGCGCGTTGGGCGCCGCGCCGCTCGCGAGCGACGCGGACCACGCCCGCACCGTCGCGGACCTGCTCGTCTACGTCCGGCAATCCCACGCCGAGCGCGATCTCGCGACACTCGGCGAACTCGTCGCAGGGGAGGACTGATTGTGGGCAACGGCACCAGGTTCCGGGACACACCCGTGGCCGCGCGGGGCACTCCGGAGGACGTGTGGCAGCCGTGGCTGGCCACCGTCCGGTGTCCGCCGATACCGCTTCCGGAATGCGACCGCATGGTCGTCGTCGCCCCGCATCCCGACGACGAGATACTCGGCGTGGGAGCGCTGATGGCCACTGCGGCGACCGCCGGTGTTCCCGTCCAGGTCGTGGCAGTCACCGACGGCGGCGCGTCGCATCCGCAGTCGCCGACCTTCTCGCCCGCCGCGCTGGAGTTTGCGCGGATCGCCGAATCCAACCGAGCCACAAAGCTGTTGGGCGTCGGCGAACCACTCCGACTCGGGTTGCCGGACGGCGGGGTGAGCGCGCACGAACGCGAACTCACCGCCCGCCTCGTCGACGTCCTCACCGCGACCGCCCGGGCAGGGGAGACGGTGTGGGTCGTCGCGACCTGGCGGGGTGACGGTCATCCCGATCACGAAGCCACCGGAAGGGCTGCGGCAGAGGCGTGTTCGATCACCGGCCACCGAATGGTGGAGTACCCGGTCTGGATGTGGCACTGGGCGCGGCCGGGCGAACCGTCGGTGCCGTGGAACCGGATCCGCGCACTGGCGCCGACGGCCGACATCCTGGCGCGCAAACGCCGGGCGGTCGACGAATTCCGCACCCAGATCCTGCCGCTGTCCGAGGACCCGCGGGACGCCGCGATCCTCCCGCCGTGGGTGCTGGCGAGACTCTTGCGGACGACGGAACGGGTGCTGTGGTGAGCGCGATGGATCCCGGCTATTTCGAGTCGATGTACGCGGAATCGGCGGATCCGTGGGGGTTCGACGAACGATGGTACGAACGCCGCAAGTACGCGCTCACCCTCGCCGCCCTGCCCCGTGCGCACTATCGGCGGGCGTTCGAACCGGGATGCTCGATCGGGGTGCTGACGGCGCAGCTGGCGAGACGCTGCGACCGGGTCGTCGCAACGGACGTAGTTCCCGGTGCGCTGGCGAGCGCGCGAGACCGTCTGCGCCGCGAAGGGGTGGCCGATCGGGTGGAACTGTGCCTGGCCTCGCTCGTCGGCCCGCGGCCGCCCGGCACATTCGACCTCGTCGTGTTCAGCGAGGTGCTGTACTACCTGACTCCCGCCGACCTGGCCATCGTGCTGGCGCGGGCCGTCGACTCCCTGGAGGAGGGCGGCACCCTCGTCGCCGTGCACTGGCAGCACCCAGTGCCCGAATACCCGCAGACCGGCCGCGTGGTGCACGACGCGATCGCGGCGGCCGAAGGCCTGGATCTTGCCGGGTCGTACCGCGACACGGACTTCCACCTCGACGTCTACACCCGGGGTGTCGCGCCCTCGGTCGCGGCGGCGGAGGGGCTGAGCTGACGCGGCGGCGCTCTCACTGTTCGGGCAGGCTGCCGGTCTCCAGGAAGATGACACGCCTCCCGATTTCCACCGTGTGGTCGCAGAACCGCTCGTAGAAGCGGCCGAGCAGGGTGATGTCGACGGCCGACTGGACCCCGTGCGGCCAGTCCTCGGCCTGGGTGATCGTGAACAGGCTGCGGTGGAGGTCGTCCATTGCCTCGTCCGCGGTCAGCAATCCGCGGGCGCGCTCGGGGTCGCGGTGCTGCAGCACCTGCTCGGTCTCCCTCGCCTGCGCGACGGCGACGGTACCCATCTCGGTGAATACGTCCCGTACCTCGTCGGGGACGACGTGGTCGGGATGCCGCCGCCGGGCGATCTTCGCGATGTGCACCGCGAGACCGCCCATCCTGTGCAGATCCGCGGAGATGTGGAGGCCGCCGACCATGAATCGGAGGTCGTGTGCCACCGGCGCCTGTAGCGCGAGGAGCGCGAATGCACGTTTCTCCCAGTGCGCCGCGGCATCGTCGAGCTCGCCGCTCACGTCGATGACGTGCTCGGCGAGCTCGAGGTCTGCCTGTAGCAGTGCGTCGCTCGCCTCCGACATCGCGGTGACCGACAGCCGGCACATCGAGGCGAGATCGCCGGACAGGCTGTCGAGATTTTCCGCGAAACGAGTACGCATCGGCTCAGCCTAGGGGTGTTCTGGATCGAGTGCCCTGCTCTACCGGGGGTCCGCGTGCGCGAGCTTCTGATAGCTCTGTGCACCTGCCCGGTCGACTGCCGCCTTGACCAGGCCGAAGACGGTGCCCTGCACGGCAGCCGCGATCAGTACTTCGCGGGTGCTGCGGGACAGATCCTTCGGGTCGGGAGCCTCGGATTCGCCTGCGAGCCGCTTCCACACCTGTCCGAACACGGCACTCGCCGCCAGTCCGCCGGCGACACTCGCAGCCAGCGCCAACGGTTTGTACAACGCCTTCGATGCCGCGCTCATGTACCCGCCCTTCGCATTCGATCCCGTCGATCGTTCTCTGCAGGTTGAGTACCCGGTTTAGCCGTCCTCACACCGCCGCGGTTGTGACCGGGGCCTGTTTCGTTCGACGCGTGGTTGGGGAATGCATTCCGTATGACCTACACATCAGCCGGAGATCCGACTCGCATCGTCGTCGTGGGCAGCGGCTTCGCCGGCTTCGCATGCGCACGGTCTCTCGTACGGCGCCTCCGGGGGACCGACGCTCGCGTCATCATGATCTCGCCACACGACTACATGCTCTACACACCACTCCTGCCCGAGGTGGCGGGCGGGATCCTGGACGCGCGGTTCGTCACCGTTCCGCTGTCCGAGGCGCTGCCGGACGTCGAACTGGTGACGGGCAGAGTCGACGCCGTCGACTTCGAGGCCCGCACCGTGCACGTCACCGACTGCGAGCAGGGTGTCGAGCAGGTGGCCTGGGACCGGGTCGTGCTCACCCCCGGATCGGTGACCCGGCTGTCCGACATTCCCGGACTTGCCGAGCACGCCAGGGGGCTGAAGACGCCGGCCGAGGCGCTGTACTTCCGCGACCAGCTGGTCACCCAGATCGAGCTCGCCGAGCGGGACACCAACCCCCGGGTCGCCGACGCCCGCCGGACGGTCGTCGTGGTCGGGGCCTCCTACGCGGGCACCGAACTCACGGCCCAACTCCGCGCCCTGGCCGAAGAAGCAGCGTCCCGGCGGAAGCTCGACCCCGCGAAGATCCGGTTCCTGCTACTCGACGCCGCCGACAAGGTGATGCCCGAGGTGGGGGAGAAGCTGGGCGGCAAAGTGCTGGACGTGCTGCGCTCCCGCGGCATCGACGTGCGACTCGACACCACCCTGACGGAGATCGGACCCGAACACGTCACCCTGGACGACGGAACGGTCGTTCCCACCCGCACGGTCGCCTGGGTGACGGGTGTGACCGCCAGCCCCCTCGTCGACACGCTCGGATTGCCCACCGAGAAGGGCAGATTGACGGTGCGTCCCGACCTCTCGGTGGACGGGCATTCGGATGTCTTCGCGGGCGGCGACGCCGCAGCCGTTCCCGATCCGAAGAACAGCGGATCGATCACTCCTCCCACCGCGCAGCACGCCGTCCGGCAGGGGCAGGCCCTCGCCCGCAACGTCGCGGCCAGTCTGGGCGTCGGCGACGCGATACCGTACACCCACCGCGACATGGGTCTGGTGGTGGATCTCGGCCCGGGGTTCGCCGTCGCCAACCCCCTCGGCATCCAGCTGTCGGGGTTCCTCGCGAAGGTGGTCACCCGGGCCTATCACCTCTACGCCATGCCGAACGCCGCCAATCGCTGGGCGGTCGCGCTCGCCTACCTCACCGATCTGATCTTCCCGCGTCCACTCGTGTCGATCGGGCTGGTCACCGATTCGGAATCACGTTTCGCGGCCACCGCAACGTGACTCACGTTTTCGGTAAGGTCGGCGAGGGTAAGCGCGAAGAGTCCGTCCAGTACTCGTTCGAGGGAGTGGTCGTCATCGAGGCACATCGCGACACATCGGCTTCGGCGTCGGAAGTGTGGTCCGTCCTGGCCAACGGATGGTTGTACCCGTCCTGGGTGGTCGGGGCGACGCGCATGCGCGCCGTATCCGCCGACTGGCCCGCGGTCGGAAGCCGTCTCCACCATTCCGTCGGTTCCTGGCCCGCCCTGATCGACGACTCCACCGAGGTTCTTTTCGCCGAAGAGAACCGTGAACTTCGGCTGCTTGCCCAGGTATCACCCACGAAAGCGGTGGTCCGACTCCGATTGGAGCCGCGCGAATCCGGCTGCCACCTCGAGATGTCGGAGGCCGCAGCGTCTGTGCCGTTGACCTGGGTGCCGCGGATTGCGCAGGACCTGGCGGTGCTCCCGCGCAATCTCGAATGCCTGCGCCGACTTTCGTTCCTCGCCGAGCGAAATACGAAGCCCTGACGTCGTGACAGTGCAGACAGTCGACGCCGTCGTCATCGGGGCCGGACCCAACGGGCTGGCCGCGACGGCCACCCTGGCGGCGGCCGGCTGGGACGTCGTGCTCCTCGAACAACAACCGGAACCGGGCGGCGCGGTCCGGTCTGCGGAACTCTTCCCGGGTTTCCGCACCGACCTCTTCAGCGCGTTCTATCCGCTCGCGGCGGTCTCCCCGGCGATCCGGCACCTCGACCTCGGGGGAGTGGGGCTGCGGTGGAGTCAGGCCCCCGCCGCGGTCGGGCACCCGAGGCACCCGGACGACGACGATGCTCCACTGATCCGCCGGGATCCGGCCGACACGGCGGCCGACCTCGAGCGTCGACAACCGGGGGACGGGCAGGCGTGGCTCCGGCTGTTCGAACAATGGAAGGACGTCAAGGAGCCGTTTCTCGACACCCTGTTCCGCCCGTTCCCGCCCGTCCGGGGTCCGCGACGACTGCTGTCGCAACTCGGTACCGCGGAAGCGTTGCGGTTCCTGCGTTTCCTCATGCTGCCGGCGCGCCGGATGACGCACGAGTTGTTCGACGGTGATGCTGCCCGAGTGTTGTTGCTGGGTAACGCAATGCACGCCGATACCCCTGTCGATTCGCCGGGAAGCGGCGTCATGGGATACCTCCTGACGATGCTCGCGCAGGACGACGGATACGTCGTCCCGGTCGGTGGTGCCGGCGCTCTCTCGGCCGCGATGGCGGAGCGGGCGAGACGGGACGGCGCTCTAGTCCGCTGCGGCGAGGAGGTGACCTCGATCGAGGTCAGTGGGGGCGCGGCCACCGAGGTTCGGACGGCGGGCGGTGACCGGTACCTCGCCAGACGCGCGGTGCTCGCCGATGTGTCGGCACCGGCACTGTACGGACGGCTGCTGGATTCCTCGGTGGTCCCCGCGGGTGTGCGCGCCGACCTCGAGAAGTTCGAATGGGACACCCCCGTCGTGAAGGTGAACTACGCGCTCGACCGGAAGATTCCGTGGCGGTCCCGGAACCTCGAATCCGCCGGAACGGTGCATCTGGGCGCCGACGACGACGGGCTGGTCCGCTGGATGGCCGACCTGACGACAGGAGTCATCCCGGAACGGCCGTTCCTGCTGTTCGGTCAGATGACGACGTCGGACCCCAGTCGATCCCCGGAGGGAACCGAAAGCGCCTGGGCCTACACCCATCTGCCGCGAGGAGTCACCGACGACGAATCGGCGGAGCTGCTGGCGCAGCGAGTCGACGCGATGCTCGAATCGCACGCGCCGGGGTTCTCGGAGCGAGTGGTCGGGCGCAACGTGCAGCGCCCCGGCGACCTCGAGGCGAGCAACGCGAACCTGCACGGTGGCGCCGTCAACGGCGGCACCGCCCAGTTGTATCAGCAGCTCGTCTTCCGCCCGACACCTGGTTCGTCCGGGCCCTACACGTCGATCGACCGGTTGTACCTCGCCAGTTCCGCCACCCACCCGGGCGGCGGTGTCCACGGGATGTGTGGATACAACGCAGCCCACGCAGCCCTGGCCGACCACGGACGGTGGGGATGGGCGCGGAAGAAGGTTCGTGGCCGCATCCTCGACCTCGTGGCGGCCCCTGACGGGCAGCAATCGCATCGACACCGCTGACGGTCAGGAGCTCGTGGCGTCGATGCGGGCAAGAAGCCACCGCGGACCGACCGTGACGGCCCCGAGCGCCTCGACTCGCGCCCGGAGCCCACGGTCTGCGGTGACGACCGTGATCGGCCGTTCGCCGTCCTTGTCGGCGGCCACAACGTCGACGATCGCGTCGTCGCCCGAACCGTGCGCCGACACCACCCGCAGGCCGTCGAATTCCCGATCCGGCTCCCCGGCGATCGCGGCCTTCGCCGCACCCTCGATCACGACCACCACCTCGGTCCGCTGATCCAGATGCTCTTCCAGGGCGCCGAGCTGGACGAGCAGTCGCCGGGCCGCACCGGCGCGATCACGCCACCAGCCGTCGGGCCGTGAGCCCACGACGTTCGCCGCATCCACCACGATCAGTCCCGCCCTGTCGTCGGTCATGTCCCCAGTTTTCCCTTTCCGGACGCTGGATTCGACGGGTCTCCCGATCCGGGTATCCGTGGGTGCTATGACAGAGGTGACGGTGCGTCATGGCGAGGAGGCCGAAATGGACGTCCGCTTCATCTCCGACGGCGGTGTGCGTTCGTGCGCGGCGACCGAACTGACAGAGTTGCTCGACCGGCCCGACGGTTTGGTCTGGGTGGACATCCCGACCTGGGACGAACAAGCACACCACACGTTGACGACTGTGTTCGGATTTCATCCTCTCGCCGTCCGGGATTCGAAAAACCGCAATCAGGTGCCCAAGGTGCACCGGTATGCGGACCAACTGTTCGTGGTTCTGCATGCGCCGCAGTCGGGAGCACACGGGCACGTGCACTACGTCGAACTGGACCAGTTCATCGGTGCCCGTTACCTGGTGACAGTGCACGGCCCCGTGAATCCGGCGATCGATCCCTCGACGGCGATGGTCGAGGTGAATGTGGTGCTGGGCCGGCTGGAGTCGGGCAAGTTGCGGCCCGGCACGGCATTCGAGTTGTCATTCGCGCTCCTGGCCGCGTTGACGGCACGGATGCGGGCCTACACCGCTGAACTGACCAAGGACGTGTGGAAACTCGAGCAGCAGGTCACCGGCGGGCACCTCGGTGATCCGGAGACCTTTCTCGACGAGATGTTCCGGGTCCGGCACGGTCTGCTCACAGTCGGCACCATGGCCGCGTTGAGCGGGGAGGTGTACGGCAGGATGGTCACCATCGAGGCATTCGGTGCAGGCAGGGGGCAGGATCTTCTACTCGACGCGGTCGATCAATTCCAGCACCTGACGGTGATGGCCAGGGGGCAGAAGGATTACCTGCAGGGCACGATCGAGTTCTACCAGGCGCGCACCAACACCAAGATGACCATCGCCGCGGAACGCCTCGCCGTCATCGCGGCCGTCACGCTGCCGATCACCGCCCTGTCCTCGATCATCGGAATGAACGTGATTGTGAACGAACGGACGCAGTGGCCCTCCGTCGCCGTGATCGTGCTCGTCATGCTCGCCATGTCCGGGGCACTGCTCGTCTGGGCGAAGCGCAAAGGCTGGTTCTGACGCGAAAGTGTGACGCCCTTGGAGCGTCCGCTTGGGGAGGTTGTCGAACCGATGTCGCGCTGGGCGGGGGGGATGTGTGACTGAAGGGACGCCGGAGGCCGGGGGGACGTTTCGCGGCGTTGGGGGAGCGGAGCTACTGGCGCGAGGGGCCGTTTGTGATGTACAACGTACTCGTAAGTTTGTGACTCAGGTCACTCGATCGCTATTACGGGGTACGCCAGCACATGACCCGCACGACGGTAGAGCAGCACGATCGGCGCACGATGTCGCCGTCCTGCGCCGAGGAGCCGGCGCCCCGGCACACGCTGCGCCCGACCGTGTACATCGCTTCCATTTCGGCCGCGGCCGCGGCCGCGCCCGCCATCGTCGTGACGGGGTCAATTCTCGTTGCGGTGGCCACTTCCGTGACGGTGCTCGCTGCCGTTGCACTCGCCGCGCTCTTGATCTGACAGTCGTCCGCATCGCGGACGCCCCTCTTCGACCACCCCGCGGCTTCGGCCGACGCGGAAGACAGAAAGCACTGGCAATGAACACCTTCACGCCCACCTCGGCTCGCAATCGTGGCTTCGTCCCTTCCCGGGGCTCGATGAGCACGGTGGAAATCAAGAACCGGATCGAAGCAATGTTCCGCGAGGACGACGAGCACGAGTCGATTGCTGTTCGGGCGGAGTAGGGCCGGCACCGGCTCTCACGAATCCTCGCCGCGCACTTCGTCGCGAAGTTGCGAGTCGAGGGAGACCGCACGAGGACGGCAGCCGGTTCCGCGACTCGGATCAGCTGTGCGCGATCTTCTCCACCCTGTCGAACGCGTCGTGGACCGTGCTGCACGTGGGTATCGTGGCGCTCAGTCCGATGGCCTCGATGGGGCGCAGGACCGCTCGATTACCCGCCAGCGCCCACGTAATATGCTGCCGCCTCGCCGATTCCGCGAAATCGGAAAGAACAACCAGCCCGGACGTTCCGACGAAGTCGACTGCCGTCATATCGACGATGACACGTGAGAAAGAGCCTCGGTCGGTCAGGTGGGCGAGAGCAAGCGCGAAGGACGGTGCAGCGAGCACATCGATGTCACCCGAGATTCGACCCACGGTGGCGTCCGCTTCGGCTGCGAATTCGACGGCCATGCGCAGCCCGCGATCGCCGGTGATTGCATCCCCTGTACGGCGGGTGGTCGGCGACTCCGTCCGGGGAGTGCCGTGGAACCACGTGCGTAGCGTTTTCATGACCCTCCGATCGCGTGCAACCCGTCGGTTTCAGCGCGCTGTCGGCGGAACGAGCGCACTGGCAGGAGGGGCACAGCGGCGGGAGGGTACGCGCAATTCGTACGCCGCGCACAGCTGCGGCCTCCAAAGCAATCTGCGGCTGTGTTCTCAACCACGCGCGATCAACACTACGTCTCTACCAGGTGGGCATCAACCGATTGTCAACACATTCCCACCTCAGTCGAACTTCGAATTGTGATGCGCGATGACTTCCCGTGCGACGCCGGTGAGCTTGATGTTCATGTCCTGCGACGTCTTGCGCAACAGTTCGAAAGCCCTGTCCTCCGAGATGTCGTGGAATGCCATCAACAGCCCGATGGCTTTCCCGATCTCACGGTTGCTGGCGAGGCCGTCTCGAAGGGTCTGCGCTTCCTGGTGTTCGTGGAGCGCTGTCAGCGTCACTGCCGCGAACGCCGTGATCAGAATCGCCTGATCGATCGATTCGTCGGTGAACTCTCCGGGGCTGTCCGCGAACAGGTTGAGTGCGCCGACCTTGCTTCCGCGGATCAACAGCCGGAACCCTGCGGCGCCTCGGACGGGTGTTTCGGCAATCGTGCGCCGGGCGAGGCGCGGCCACTGCGTCGAACGTGCGAGTTCGGTCTCTACCTGCGGTGCGTCGTTCTCGATCGCATCGAGGCAGGGGCCTTCCTGTTCGGCTCGCTCGAGTGCGTCGACGTGCGCCGCGATCTCGTCGCTGGCCGCCACCGTGATGTGGCGATCCTTCTGCTTCAGCATGAGGCTGGCATGCGCACACCCGGGTACCAGGGTCGCCGCGGCGTCGCAGATGGCCTGGTAGACGTGATCGAAGTCGTCGCCGTTGTACACCATCTCTGCCAGCTTCGCGAATACGGCGCTGGGACTGTCGCCACTCGCATGCGCCGTCCCCGAAGGATCATTCGGCATGACTCGCCTCCCGAGGTACGACAACGCGGCGTGAACCGGGCGCCGCAGTTCGAGCGACGTCGGCCCAATTCTGCCAGAACGGCGACAACCGCCGGTGCACCGAGCCGACCGTCGCCGACCGGGGACCGACCCGATTCGACTATTGCCGTGGCTGCGACCGCCGGATATTATCGAACAAAGTTTCGAATGACCTTTGGGGGAGGTTGGTCGTGGGGGACGTGGTGGCACCGGATCTGGAGGAGTTGCG
>JBCEBZ010000417.1:0-12533 GCA_039206675.1 Rhodococcus sp. (in: high G+C Gram-positive bacteria)
CCCGGCTGCGGGAGACCGACAACGAGATCGCCCAGGTGCTGCACGCACTCGACGGCGGTTTCATCGCCGCCGGCCCGAGCGGTTCCCCCCTGCGCGGCCTGATCAACGTGCTGCCGACCGGCCGGAACTTCTACTCCGTCGACCCGAAGGCCGTGCCGTCCCGGCTCGCCTGGGAGACCGGTCAGGCGATGGCCGAATCGTTGCTGGACCGCTACAAGTCCGATCACGGCGAGTGGCCGCGGTCGGTGGGCCTGTCCGTGTGGGGCACGTCCGCGATGCGCACCTCCGGCGACGACATCGCCGAGGTGTTCGCGCTCCTCGGCGTGCGCCCCGTGTGGGACGAGGCGAGCCGGCGGGTGGTGAACCTCGAGGTGATCGACCTCGAGGAACTGGGCCGTCCGCGCATCGACGTCACGGTCCGGATCAGCGGTTTCTTCCGGGACGCGTTCCCGCACGTGCTGGCGCTGCTCGACGACGCCGTCCGGCTCGTCGCCGCGCTGGACGAACCGGCCGAGAGCAACTTCGTGCGCGCGCATGCGCAGGCGGACCTCGCCGAGCACGGCGACGAACGCCGCGCGACCACCCGCATCTTCGGGTCCAAGCCGGGTACCTACGGGGCCGGACTGCTGCAGCTGATCGACTCCAAGAGCTGGCGCGGCGACGCCGACCTCGCCGACGTGTACACCACGTGGGGTGGGTTCGCGTACGGCCGCGGACTCGACGGCGCACCCGCCGCCGACGACATGCGGACGGCCTACCGGCGAATCACGGTGGCGGCCAAGAACACCGACACCCGCGAACACGACATCGCGGACGCCGACGACTATTTCCAGTACCACGGCGGGATGGTCGCGACCGTGCGCGCGCTCACCGGGAAGTCCCCCGAGGCGTACATCGGCGACAGCACCCGGCCGGAGTCGGTGCGCACCCGGACCCTGTCGGAGGAGACGTCCCGCGTGTTCCGGGCCCGGGTCGTGAACCCGCGGTGGCTCGAGGCGATGCGCCGCCACGGCTACAAGGGCGCGTTCGAGATGGCCGCCACCGTCGACTACCTGTTCGGCTACGACGCCACCACCAACGTCGTCGCCGACTGGATGTACGAGAAACTCGCCGAGTCGTACGTGCTGGACGAGCAGAACCGCAAGTTCATGGAACAGTCCAATCCGTGGGCCCTGCACGGCATCGCCGAGCGCCTCCTCGAGGCGGCCGAGCGGGACATGTGGGAGCACCCCGAGCAGCAGACCCTCGACGGCCTGCGGCAGGTGTACCTCGAAACCGAAGGCGAACTCGAAGGGGACTGACCGGATCCGGGTCTAGCATGGGCCGGGTGACCACAGAATTCGATCGGGTGTCGTCCGCGAAGTATGTCCTGCTCACCACGTTTCGGAAAGACGGCACCCCGGTGGCGACGCCGCTGTGGGCCGCCGCCGACGGTGACCGTCTGCTGATGTGGACGGTCACCGACTCCTACAAGGTCAAACGCATCCGCCGCAATCCGGAGGTGACGGTGGCGGCGTGCGATGCGCGCGGCAAACCGAAGGGCCCGGAGGTTCCCGCCCGCGCCGTCATCCTCGACGCCGCGGACACCGATCACACGAGGGACGTGATCGCCCGCAAGTACGGCATCCTGGGCTGGCTCACGCTGAAAGGAAGCCTGCTGCGGCGCGGGAAGACGGGCACCATCGGTCTCGCCGTCACGGCCGACGACCGGTAGCTCCGGTAACCGGGTAGAACGAAGCGCAACCCCCTCAGGGGTCGATGTGGTCCCCCTTGGGGTGGGGGAAGGCCACCCAGGGGCCTGGTGGCGTGACGGCTCGGGGATCACGGTGGAGATGTCCTGCAGAAGGAAGTTCCACCATGAACCGCCACATCGTCCTGCGCGATCGATCGCAGGTACTGAATGCCTCTCGCCGGGGCGCACATGCGGTCGTCATCGGGGGCAGCATCGCCGGCCTGCTCGCGGCCCGCGTTCTGGCTGACTACTTCGACACGGTGACGATATTCGAGAAGGACCCGCTGGTCGACGGTGCCGAACCTCGACCGGGAGTTCCCCAGGGCCGCCACGTCCACAGCATCTGGAAACGGGGCCTGAACCTGATGGAGGAGTCCTTCCCCGGTCTCACCGCCGAACTGATCGAGGGGGGATCGGCCGAAGTCGAAATGACGAAGGACTTCGCCTGGTACCACCGCGGCGTGTGGAAGCTGCGGGTTCCGAGCGGAATCGTCATCACGTGTCAGACCCGGCCGTTCCTCGAATGGCACATCCGTCGGCGGGTGCGCCAGATCTCCAACATCGGTCTCGTCGACCGGTGCTACGTCAAGCGATTCGTCACCGACGCCACGGCCGGCCGGATCACCGGGGTGGCGGTCCAGTCGCGTCGAGCGGGTGCCACCGAGGAGACTGTGGCCGCCGACCTGGTTGTCGATGCGAGTGGTCGCGGTTCCCGGACACCCCGCTGGCTCGAGGAGCTGGGGTACGGCCGACCCGAGATGTCGGTCATCGACGTCGATGTCGGCTACGCGACACGGTTCTATGCCCGACCGCCGCTCGAGGACCGCCCGTGGAAGGCGCTGATCATCGCGCCCACCCCACCCGACGGAACACGGTTGGGTGTCATATTTCCTGTCGAGGGTCAGCGCTGGATCGTGATGCTCGGCGGCTGGAACGGTGACCACCCGCCCCGCGACGATGACGGGATTCTCGAATTCGCGCGCAAACTCGAGGCGCCCGACATCTACACGTTCATGCGCGACGCGGAGCCCTTGACTCCGATCGTCGGGTACAAGTTTCGCGCCAACGTCCGCAGGCACTATGAACGGATGCGCCGATTCCCGGGCGGGCTGATCGTGCTCGGCGACAGCCTGTGCAGCTTCAACCCCATCTACGGACAGGGAATGACCACCAGTGCCCTGGATGCGATGACGTTGCGGGAATGTCTCGAACGCGGCGTCCGCAAGGGTGAGAGCGTCGACGCGATGGCTCACCACTTCCTGAAGAGGGTGCCGAAGAGACTCGAGGCGCCGTGGAGGATGGCCGCGGGCGAGGACATGAACTGGCCGGGAACACAGGGTGATGCGCCGTTCGGTACCCCCTTCATGAACTGGTACTTCGGCAGGGTGCATGCCCTCGCGGCGCGCGATCCGCAGGTGCTGGTCCGATTCGTGCGTGTCGCGAACATGATCGATTCGCCGGTCCGGGTCTTCCACCCGAGGGTCCTGGCGCCGGTCCTCAGCAGAGCAGCGCGGCGAAGCAGGTGAGCCAAACCTAAGTTGTTGGTAGGGTTCGCGCGTGCCCACCGAACAGATCCCCTCTGCAGTCCGCGGTTTCACGAGGCTCCTCCGGCGTCGACGGTCCGCAGCCGTCACCGTCGTCGCGCTGCTTCTGGGAGTGTCGCTGCTGGCGGCCTGCGGATCGTCGAACGCCGAATCCGACTCCGGCGAGACGTATTCCGTCGAACACGTCTACGGCACCACCGAGGTCCCGCGCGACTATCAGCGGGTCGTCTCGGTCGGCTACACCGATGATCAGACGATGCTCGCGGTCGGCGTCACGCCCGTGGGCATGGTCGACCAGTATCCGGCCGGCGGCAGCCCCGACCGCAACATCTCCTGGCCGTGGGTCCGCGACCGGTGGGCCGGGGCGGTGCCGGAGGTCGTCCTGACCAACGGCGAAGCGTTGAACTTCGAGAAAGTCGCGGCGCTGCAGCCGGATCTGATCGTCGGCGTCTACTCCGACATCACCGAGGACGACTACCGGCGACTGAGTGCGATCGCCCCCACCGTCGCCTGGGCGCCGGACGTCGCCGACCCGTTCGCCGCCCCCTGGCAGGACACCGCCCGCCAGATCGCCAAGGCCCTCGGGAAGGAAGCCGAAGCGGAGGCGTCGATCACGGGGATCACCGACGACATCGCCGAGGCCAAGGCCGATCATCCCGAGTTCGCCGACCGGAAGGCCGTGGCGTTCAGCTGGTACGACGGCTCCCTCGCCCCGTTCGCGTCGACCGACGTGCGCGGCAAGTTGCTCACCGACCTCGGCTATCAGCCCGTTGCCGAGATCGACCGGGCGGCCGGCGACAAGTTCTACACCACCCTGTCGGCGGAACAAGCCCACCTGCTCGACGTCGACCGGGCCTTCTTCATCGGGGACGCCGCCGACCGCGCCGCGCTGGAGGCCGACCCGATGTTCACGTCGCTGCCGATCTACCGCGAAGGCCGCGTGACGTTCCTCGCCGACTCCGAGGACCCGCCGGTGGGTGCCGCGCTGTCGCAGAGCACGATCCTGTCCCTGCCCTACGCCATCGATCAGGTCTCGTGACCGGACGCTGACCGGCCGGTCTCGGGCCTCGCGCGGACCGTCACGCGAGGGTGCGGAGATGCTCGGCGATCATACGGTGCGCCGTGTCGGGGGTGTCGGTGTCGCCGAGCAGAACGTGCATCGCGGCGCCGTCGACGAGTGCGTGCAGACGCATCGCCTCGGCGTCGACGTCGAGGTCCGGCGCGACGAGACCGTGCCGTGCGAGACCGGTCAGGATCGCGGCGCATGCACCCCGCAGTTGCCGCTGAGCGTCGAGGGCGATGTCCTTCAGCAGAGGATGGGCGGGGCTCTCGGCGACGAGTGCCAGGTTCACTTCCATTTCACAGCGTCGGCGATCGTCGAGGGGGAGAACCTCGTCCAGCACGGCAAGGGCACGTTGCCACGGGTCGGCGATCGAGGCGTGCGCCTGTGCTCGCTCGCGGACCCGCGTGGCGACCAGGCGCATCGAGTAGGCGAGAAGTTCGGCCTTGCTGGCGAATACGTGCCGTAACGATCCGCTGGAGATTCCCGCCTCGGCGGCCACGTCGCGGACGGACACGGCACCGATGCCGTCGCGTTGGATCACCCGCCACAGAGCCTCGGCGATGTCCTGCTGCCGTCGGTCGTGGTCGATGAGCTTCGGCACCCTGCCATGCTAACACGGTCGTGTTAGCATCAGCTTTTGTTGGCACGATCGTACTAACAAGTGCTGGAGGACTGAACGGATGACGTCGCAATCATCGAGTTCCCACCGCTACGCCGCGCTCGATGTCATGCGGGGAGCGGCGATCCTGGGGACGCTCGCCACCAACATCTGGATCTTCACCAACGTCGAGGGGCTCGTCGGGTACATCGACGGCACCGGAAAGGCCACCGGCGGATGGGCTCCGGTGCAGACGGTGCTGCAGCAATTCGCGCAGGGCAAGTTCCTCGGCCTGCTCACCGTCCTGTTCGGCATCGGACTGGTCATCCAGCAGCGGTCCGCCCAGCGGCGCGGTCGGCGGTGGCCGGGCGGATACCCGTGGCGCGCAGCGCTGCTGATGGTCGACGGTGCACTGCACTTCCTGCTGTTCACCGAGTTCGACGTCCTGACCGGGTACGCGCTCACCGGCCTGATCGTCGCCTTCGTCCTGACCGCCGGGATCCGCGCGCAACGAACGTGGATCGTGTGCGCGGTGGCCGTTCACGCGGCGATGCTCGCCCTCGTCGTCATGGCCCTGTCCTCGGCGCCGGCGCGGGAGCCGCAGCCGCTGTCGCCGAATCCCTATGCGGACGGCAGTTTCTGGGACCTCGTCGTGTTCCGCGCCGACAACGTGTTGCTGTTCCGACTCGAGGTGCTGTTCATCCTGCCGCTGTCGATCGCGCTGTTCCTCGTCGGCGCGCACCTCTACGGTGCGCGCGTCCTCGACCCGGACCGTGGTGTGCTGCGTCGCCGCCTGATGGTCGCGGGCCTGGCGATCGCCCTTCCACTCGACCTCGCGCTCGGGCTGTTCGGTGGAGACGCGGGCCTGATCCTCGGCAGGTACGGGACCGCGCCGATAGTGGCATTGGGGCTACTCGCGGCGATCGCGCACCGCTACGCCGACGGCCGCGCACCCGGCGCGCCCGGCCGGGCGCTCTCGGGCGTCGGCCGTACTGCGCTCAGTTGCTATGTGCTGCAGAACATTCTGTGCTCGATCGTCTGCTACGGCTGGGGATTCGGCCTCGCGGCCCGATTGGACGGCACCACCGTGGTCCCGGCGACGATCGCGTTGTTCGGTGCCGTCTCCGCGACGCTGATCGTCGTGTCGCGCCTGTGGTTGCGCCGATTCGATCGTGGGCCGCTCGAATGGCTCACGCACCGGGGCTACCAGCGTCTCACCCGGGCGGACCGGGGCGGCGTCACCGCGCCAGCAGCGTCGTCCATTCCGTGAACGCGAGAGCGTACGACGGTGCCGGTGTCGTCACGGACGGGCATGTCTGACGCCGAGTCGCCAATTCCACCAACGACTTCGCTGCCCGCAACACGCTGACGTGGTGATGGCGCGAGACGTCGAGCAGCTCGTCGAATGCCTCGGCGTCCCCGTACCCGCGGGTGGCGATGAGGATGCCCTTCGCGGTGGCGAGCACCTCGCGCCCGTCGGGGTGGCGGTGCGGAATCGAATGTGCAGGCGGTGCGGCCTCGAGTACGTCGTTCGACACTGTGATCTCCTGGATTGTGATATTTCGCTGATCGCTCGGCGCGGTCATACCGCCGCCACCATCAGCGCCGTGGCGAGGACGACGATCAGTCCCCCCGTCGCGGCGGCGAGAACTGAACCGGTGATGATGCCTATGCCGGTGGCGCAGACGAGGCAGACGAACGTCGTCAGTGCCACGTCGGCGAGCGCGAACCGTCTCGTGACCTTGGTATGGCCGTGGAGTGTTTCGCGGATGCGGGTAGCGGAGTGCATGAAACCTCCTGTTCGGACGTGCAAAGGACGGACTCGGCGCATGCGCCGGCCACGCGGCGATGCGGTGAGTGTCGGCCCCGTTCTCTGGAGACCGGAATATGACATCCGCGGCAAAATGACTCTGGAGTGAGAAATCTCATATGCGTGATGTCTGCAGCATTTATAACGGAAACCTCACGGGCTGTCACCTAGACGAGCGTCCGCATAGAAACTGTGCCCTCAGAGCGCCTTGCTGACCGAAGACATGTGGAAGTCCGGCACCCGCACCGACGGCATCGCGGTCCGGGTGAACCAGTCCTTCCACTCGCGGGGCAGAGTCCGCTCGGTGGCGCCGGCCTGCGTGACCCTCCGCAGCAGGTCGAGTGGGCTCTCGTTGAATCGGAAGTTGTTCACGGCACCCGTGACCTTCCCGTTCTCGACGAGGTAGACGCCGTCCCGCGTCAATCCCGTGAGCAGCAGCGTGGCGGGGTCGACCTCCCGGATGTACCAGAGGGTGGTCAGCAGCAACCCGCGTTCGGTCTCGGCCACCATCTGGTCGAGCGACACCGAACCGCCGGCGTCGAGGATCAAGTTGTCGCCGGGCACGGTCGCCTCGGCGCCGAACTCCTTCGCCGCCGATCGCGGGTACGCGAGCGCACCGACGGTGCCGTCCCGGATCCAGTCGACGCGGCCCGCGTCCATCCCGTTGTCGAAGACGGACACCGATTCGGACGACGACCCGGCGATCACGAACGGCGCGTACTCCAGACCGAGCGCGGCGGGATCGGAATAGAGGCTGAGGGGGAGCGCGCTGAGCTTTTCCCCGATGCGCGTCCCTCCGGGCGCCGACAGGGCGGAATGTCCCTCTTCCGCGGCCCTGCCCTCCATGGTCCACATGAGGTAGATCATGAGGTCCGCGACCGCGGACGGCGGCAGGATCGTCTCGTACCGGCCCGCGGGCAACTCCACGCGATTATTTGCCCAGTCGAGGCGCGTCGACAGGTCCTCGAGCAACTTCACACCGGCCACATCGGTGAAGTCCTTGGTGCTGGTGCCCACCCAGGCGCTGGCGTCGCCGCGTTTGCCGTTGATCTCGACCGACCCGGTCGGCTGGACGAATCGGCGCCGGATCCCCGTCGACGTGCCCAGCCAGGTGGTGTGCAGCTGGTGGTGGGCGAAACCGTAGAGCTGATCGTCGCCGTCGAAGCCCATGCTCAGATCCTGGGCGAGTTGTTCGAACGCACCGATCTCGGTGCGCTGCGCCGAATCCTCCCAGCGCTCGTCGGTGCCGGTTCCGGTGAGAAGCGGCATCGCGTCGGAGGCGGGTGTGGCTGCGCGGGCGGAGATTTCGGCCGCCCGGACCACCCCGTCGATGTCGGCGGCGTCGACGGACGCGGACGTGACGATCCCGACCTTCGCGTCTTGCCCGGACCGGACGATGGAGATGACGGTCCAACTACGTGAGGTGGACACGCCGTTGGTGGTCATCGAGTTGCCCGCCCACCGCAGCGACGCCTCGCTGGCATCGGTGACGATCACGATGGTTTCGTCCACGGTGGCCCGGGCGAGGACCTGCTCGACGAGTTGCTGCGGTGCGATCATCGGCCGCCTTCCGTCCGAGTATTCAGTACGTTGACGCCGCGGAAGAGTGCCGACGGGCAGCCGTGGCTGACGGCCGCGACCTGGCCGGGCTGCGCCTTGCCGCAGTTGAACGCGCCGCCCAGCTGCCAGGTGGACCGGCCGCCGACGGCGTCCATCGAACCCCAGAAGTCGGTGGTGGTCGCCTGATAGGCGACGTCGCGGAATTGCCCGTCGAGCTTGCCGCCGCGGATGCGGTAGAACCGCTGGCCGGTGAACTGGAAGTTGTAGCGCTGCATGTCGATCGACCAGGACTTGTCGCCGACCACGTAGATGCCGTCCTCCACCCCGGAGATCAGGTCCTCGGTACTGCGGTCGGTGTCGGGATCGGGCTGCAACGACACGTTCGCCATCCGCTGGATCGGGACGTGGTGCGGCGAGTCGGCGTACGAGCAGCCGTTCGACCGCTCCAGCCCGAGCCGGGGCGCGAACGCCCGGTCGAGTTGATAGCCGACGAGAATCCCGTCGGCGACCAGGTCCCACGACTGCGTCTCGACGCCGTCGTCGTCGTACCCGACCGTGGCGAGGCCGTGCCGCTCGGTCCGGTCGGCGGTCACATGCATGATCGGTGTCCCGTAACGCAGCGTGCCGAGCTTGTCGGGCGTGGCGAACGATGTGCCGGCGTAGGCGGCCTCGTAGCCGATGGCGCGGTCGTACTCGGTGGCGTGTCCGATGGATTCGTGGATCGTCAACCACAGGTTGGTCGGGTCGATCACCAGATCCGTGGGGCCGGCCACCACGCTGGGGGCCTTCACCTTCTCGGCGAGCAGGTCCGGGATGCGGGTGAGTTCGTCGGTCCAGTTCCACACCCCGTCTCCGGCGACGTATTCCCAGCCCCGGCCGACCGGGGGAGCGAGGGTGCGCATCGTCTCGAACACGCCGGCCGACTGGTCGACGGTGGTCGCTTCGAGTTGCGGATGCAACCGCACCCGCTGCTGCACGATGGAGGACCCGGCGAGATCGGCGTAGAACGTCTGTTCCTTCACCTGCAGGCATCCGGCGGTGACGTGGTCGACTCCGTCGGACGCGAGGAGCCGGCGGGAGTATTCGCCGAGCAGCGAGATCTTCTCCGAGGCGGGGACTTCGAACGGATCGAGATCGTAGTCGGACACCCAGTGCACGTCCGAGTGCACCGGTTCGTCCGCGAGTTCGACATGTTCCCGGTTCAGCCCGCGCAGCGCGCGGGCGACGGCGACGGCCTGGTCCGCGGTGGCGGCGGCCGTGGCGGGGGTCAGCTCGGCGTGCGAGGCGAAACCCCACGTGCCGTCGACGACCACCCGCACCGCGAAGCCGAGTTCGTCCGTGTCCACCGCCGATTGCACTTCGCCGTCGCGGAGCCGCAGGGACTGGCTGGTCAGCCGGTGCACCCGCAGGTCGGCGTGCGACGCACCCGCCGAGCGGGCGGCGGCGAGCGCCGCGTCCGCGAGTGAACGCAGCGGAAGGGCAAGGAATTCCGGATCAACCTGTCGAGGAGCCGTCACCTGCACCACCGTAGTCGGTCGATCACCCGAATTGCTGCCAACCCAACCGGATCACCATCGCGATCACCACGATCAGCAGGGTGATCCGGACGAAACCGGCACCCTTGCTCAGGGCCATCCGCGAACCGGTGACCGCTCCGATCACGTTGCAGACCGCCATACTCAGGCCGAGCGCCCACAGCACGTGGCCGGTGGCGGCGAAGAACACCAGCGCGCCGAGATTGGATCCGAGATTGATCACCTTCGCCATCGCGGCGCTGCGCACGAATTCCGTGCCGAGGAACGTGGCGAAACTGATGATGAGGAATGTTCCGGTGCCCGGCCCGAACAAGCCGTCGTAGAAGCCGAGGAGCCCGGCGGAGAGCAGGACGACGGCGACGACCTTCCGCCGGGTCGGCGGATCCTTCGCCAGCGTGGTCCCGAGTTGCGGACGGATGGTCACGAACACGGCGACCCCGACGAGCACCGCCATGATGAGCGGGATGAAGACGTCCTTGTCGATGCGCGACACCGTCGCGGCGCCGAGGGCGGACGTCACCGCGGCGAGCAGACCTGCGGGAACCAGCAGCCGCCAGTTCATGGGGATGCGGCGCGCGAACGTGACGACGGCAGCGGACGTGCCGGTGAACGCGGTGAGCTTGTTGGTGGCCAGCGCCGCCTGCGGCGTCAGCTGCGGTGCGACGAGAAACAGTGCGGGAATGAGGATCAGCCCGCCACCGCCGACGACGGCGTCCACCCAGCCGGCGGCCGTCGCTGCGGTGAGTAGTAGCGCCCAGTCACCCACATTCATGGTGCCGACTCAACCACACCGGCCGCGAGGTACTTACGCTGTGCTCATGAGGAGGTTCAGTCTGTGGCTGCGGGGCAAACCGACGGTTGCGGACTCGATGTTGGCGGCGATCCTGTTCACCCTCGAGGTGTTCGTGTTCACCGCGTCGGGAGATCGCTCGCCGTGGGTGCAGCTGGTCATGGGTTTCCTGCTGTGCCTGCCGATCGCGTGGCGCCGCAGGTATCCGCGCGTGGCGGCCGGTGCCGTGCTGGTGATGTCGATCACGATCACCTTCATCAGCTATTCCATCGGTGACCTCGACGCCGAGCACCCCGGTCTGCTGGCGCTCGCCGTCGCCCTCTACACGCTCGTCGCCTACGTCGACCGCCGCACCGCCGCGGTGTACGCGGTGGGCCTGGTCGTGGATTCGGCCCTGTCGATCTGGCTGCTCGAGCAGGGGCCGCTGGAGGCCGGTCTGTACTCGGCGCTGATCTTCGCGTTGTCGTGGATCACCGCGGAGTTCCTCGGCGCCCGCCGGGCCTACGACGAGGAGGTCGCGGCTCGACTCGTCGTCGCGGACTACGACCGGGACCGCCGCGCCGAGGACGCGGTGGCCGCCGAGCGGACCCGGATCGCCCGGGAACTGCACGACGTGGTCGCGCATGCGGTGAGCGTGATGATCGTGCAGGCCGACGGTGCGTCCTACGCCCTGAAGAGCAACCCCGACATCGCGAAACAGGCACTCACCAACATCGCGAGCACCGGGCGGGAGGCGCTGGCGGAACTGCGGCGCACCGTGTCGCTGCTCCGCACCGAACCGGCGACCGACGACATGCCCCAGCACGGCACGGCCGGTCTCGCCCGGGTCGTCGACATGATGCGCAGCGCCGGCCTGCCCGTGGAGCTGGAGTTGACGGGGGAGCTGGACGACGTCAGCCCGGCGGTCAGCCTCGGCGTCCACCGGCTGGTTCAGGAATCGCTGACGAACGTGCTCCGGCACGCCGGAGAACGCCCGCGCGCCAAGGTGCGGGTGCGGCGCCGCGAGACGGACGTCCTCGTCGAGATCACCGACAACGGCAACTCGTCCGGACAGTTCTCGCTCGGCTCCGGCAACGGGCTGCTGGGGATGCGGGAGCGGGTCGCCGTCCTGCACGGCACGCTCGAGGCGGGGCGGCAGACCGACGGGAGTTGGCGGGTCACCGCGGAGTTGCCGCTCGAGCTGGAGGACTGAGCGCCCCGGTTACTCCGTTTCCCGGGGCGTCGACTCCTCCTGCTGGTCGAGGACGCTGACGGTGACGCCGTAGGGAAGGAACCGCACCGAACGGTGGGGATCGGTGTTGTGTTTGTGCGCACGGAGGGCATCGAGTTCGGTGGCATACACCTGCTCGACGCGGGCGACGCCGTCGCCGTCGACGGTGTAGATCGCCCACACGCCGTCGCCCGTCTCTCCGGTCGTCTCCGGCTTCGGCGCGGTGCGCGGCGGCCGGGCGAAATCCGCGAACACGCCAGTCCACGGGATCTGGGAATCCGCCTGGTCCAGGAACCTGACGATCCGGTCCTTGACGCCCTGCAATTCCTCGCCGGCCTCACGGATCACGCGGTCGAGATCGTCGGGGTCGAACCCGAACGGCCTGTTGTCGCCCATCACTGTCTCCTGACTTCGGCGGGACACCTCCAGTGTGGTCGCGGATGCCGATCGGCGCCACGAGGGTCACCGGTCGGCATCCGCGCCCCGCTGGACAGGCCCTTCCGTGCATTACACCCCGCCGTGTTCAACCCGCGAGATGCGAAATCCTGAGGCTAAGCGATTGCTCCAGCGGCAGCGGCCGCGTCGACCGCCGGGTAGATGGGGTACTCCACGCCCGAGAGGTACTGGACGGTGCGAACCACCTGGCAGGAGTAGCCGAACTCGTTGTCGTACCAGACGTACAGGATGGCGG
>JBCEBZ010000418.1:0-12472 GCA_039206675.1 Rhodococcus sp. (in: high G+C Gram-positive bacteria)
CCCTCACCGCGATCGACCGCCTGACCAGGCCTATGGCCCAATTTGTCGCACCACAATGCCATCCACGACCAGGTTGTCTGCGCCCACCACGGAGCAGGTGAATACCTCCTGGGTCCCCCCGCTGACGATGTCCACGACTCTGTCCCAGAACACGTCGCTCGTGGCGAGGACCCTGAGGCCATCGTCGTCGAGCACCTCGGCGACCTTGGCGAGCCGGGAACGACTCACAGCATGCTTCCACAGTGTCGATCCACAGAATTTGGTGTTCATTGCTGCCGCGAATTCACGATGTGTGACGCCGTTTGATGCCAGAATCTCACGAACTCGGACCCAGACCTCTTTCGGAACCGTATCGACGTTCGCGTTGGGAGCCAACGACGAAAGCTCACCCAGCACCCTTCGCGCAGATTCGCCCCTGGCACCATGCACACCCGCTACGGAGAGAAACTGCGTCTGGTTCTGGGCGCCGTCAATCGTCAAGTGCCAGCAATCGCGGTAACCCGCCTGAGGGACCCGCCTGATTCGTCCGTGAACGCCGAGCCGTAGCAGCAGCATCGCGACATCGTCGATCAGTCGACGGCTCGTCGACGTGTAATACACGCGACCCTGATTTCCCTTCTCGTCCCACCGAACCGAGCCATCCGTCGCCCACAGATGTCTCAGAAACAACGCAACTTGATCGTTCCCAACATCGAATATCACTTTGGGAACGAACTTGTCATAGCTACGCAACCCGAAGAGCCCAAGTTCATCGAGCCAGGCCGCAATGGGATTACGCTTGCCGTGCCCCAGCCTGTACGGCGCCGGCAATCGCAGTGTGATACAGCGCGCAGCAGCATACTCGTCACGAATCGCGGTGACACCGAAGTGGGCGGCCGCCGTTGTCACAGCTGCGAGATTCTGTTCATCAATCGATGCATAGCGAATCGGCTGGCGCTTCACACACGATCCGTCCCCGATCATGTGCGCCAGCAGAATGATCTCTGCATCAGCAAGTTGCGACCCATGAATTGGGTCGGGCATGTATCGCGGAATAGCCAGCCGTTGACCGATCTCCAGTTTTGTCAGCGGAATCCAGCCGTTCACCGTTCTGAACTCCTGATCGCGCGACAGTTCGATCTGACGACCCGACGCGAGATACACTCGGAGGACATTGGCCACTCCGGCACGAACAACCTTTCCCAGTGGTCTGGCGACCATTCGCAGATCCTCACCTAATGACCACACACATTGCGGTTCAACCGAACACGCGAGCTCGCCCATCTCGACAGGCGCTCCCGTGTCGGCGCGCAACACCCGCGCAGACGAAGGTATGCCTGAAGCTGGACTCGAAGGACCCAATCCCTCCGATACGAGCTCAATCAGGTCGCTTACAATCGATCCCAGTTCCCCACCCATGACTACTCCCCCGTTTCAAGTACCCCACTTGAATGATTGTATCTAAATTAACAGTGGCGCAACAGGTTTTGGATGATGAAGCATCAAGAGGTGGCGATCGACCACAGGGGCCTCCCGTAGGCGAACAAGCCGGCGAACAGATTGCCACGAAGGACGTTTGCCAGCAACACCTTTAATCCTCCAATCGCTAATGACTGCAGAATATTTCGTGCCTCAAACGATCGCGCGGCGAAAGGTTCTGCGCCGGCAGGAAGTTGGGAATCTCCTATCGCAAAGTTGGAATCGCCGCTTTCCTGTTCGAGGTCTGCCACGTGCCGAAGCACGCACCCTTCATTGAGCTGGGATGCCAGGGGGCGCCGACGCGAACGCGCCAGGCCTCGCCGATGACGGCATTCGAAGTTGGAGAAGGCAATCGTGAGGCATCCGGCGATTACACGGCCGAGACAGGCGGCCACAATCACAACGGCGGTGCCACCCCAAGAGGGGTGACACCGCCGTGCGAATAACAGCTTTCGCTGCTGCTCCTACTAACCTCTCGCCATGTCCACAAACTTGGACAGGTGAAGCTGGTGCGCCACAGTGATTGTCGCAGTCGGACCGTTACGGTGCTTACCGAGGATGAGGTCGGCCTCGCCGCCGCGAGGGTCGTCGCGTTCGGTCGCGTCGGGGCGGTAAAGCAGGATCACCATGTCGGCATCCTGTTCTAGCGATCCCGATTCGCGCAGGTCAGCGACCTGCGGGCGCTTGTCCTGCCGCTGTTCGGGACCACGGTTCAGCTGGCAGATCGCGACCACGGGAACTTCGAGTTCCTTCGCCAGAAGCTTGAGGCTACGGGAGAACTCGGAGACTTCCTGCTGACGTGACTCGACTTTTTTACCGGAGCTCATCAGCTGTAGGTAGTCGATCACGATCAGTTTGATGTCGTGTTTCTGCTTGAGCCGCCGGGCTTTTGCGCGGATCTCCATCATCGTGAGGTTCGGGGAGTCGTCGATGAACAGCGGCGCCTCACTGATCTCACTCATTCGGCGAGCGAGCTTCGTCCAGTCGTCGTCGGTCATCTTGCCGGAGCGCATGTCGCCGAGCTTGATCTTCGCCTCGGCCGACAGCAGACGCATGACGATCTCGGTCTTGCTCATCTCCAGCGAGAACATGACGCTGGCCATGCCGTGCTTCACGGAGCACGAGCGCAGGAAATCCATTCCGAGCGTGGAGTTGTGGGTGGGGACCATCGAGCGACCCGCAAGGTACAGGTGGTCGGCGTTGGCGACCTCGACGCACCGGACGGGGACGCTCGCGATCGCCCGGACGGCGACGATACGTCGGAAACCGTCGACCTCGCCGCGCAATTCCTTGTGCCGGATGGCCTTCCGATGAAGCTGGAACACCTCTTCGTCGGCGCTGAAGGTGACGCCTCCGTCGACACGGCTGCAGCCGTAACCCAGGCCGAGCATGAGTTCGGCGGCATCGTCGGACAGCGGGAGGTTAGCGGTCGCGAACAGCACCGAGCCGTCGTCGGCGACCGATCCCGCCACATCGAGCAGGCCGGCGAGCAACTCGCGACGCTCGGATTCCGAACCGCGCAACAGTTCCGACGGGATTCGCGCGGCATCGGCCTGAACGGGAAGCGAGGCCCCCAGGGCGTAGGGGTCGACGCGCACAGTCGACGTCGGCAACTGCAGCGCGCGCGTGTGCGCCACCTGATGGCTGCGGTCGACCGAACCGGCGATCTCAGCCGTGGTGCGGACGGCAGCCCGGCCGTCGGCGTCCGTCAGCCACTGATGCTGCTCGTCGGCGACGAGGACGGTGCCGTCGGAGAATTCCACTTCGTAGCAGGGCCGGCCGACCATGACGTCGGTGGCGGCGACGACGCGGGTGGGCTTGCCGTCGGCGTCGATGAGGTGGTCGCCGACCTGGACGTCGCCCATGGTGGTCCAGCCGGTGGGTGTGGCGAGGGGGGTGTCGAGGGCGAGCGCCTTACCGACACCGGGACGCGCCGCGACGATGATCATCTGGCCGGGGTGGAGGCCGTTGGTGATCTCGTCGAGTTCGACGAAGCCGGTGGGGACGCCGAGGGAGATGCCGCCGCGGCTGGCGATGGAGTCGATCTCGTCCATCGTGGGCTGCAGGAGTTCCTCGAGGGGGACGAAGTCCTCGGTGGTGCGGCGTTCGGTGACCTCGAAGATCTCGGCCTGCGCGCGGTCGACGACCTCGGCGACGTCCTGACCCTCGCCGCCGGTGTAGCCGTACTGGACGATGCGGGTGCCGGCGTCGACGAGGCGACGCAGGATGGCCTTCTCCGCCACGATCTCGGCGTAGTAGCCGGCGTTGGCGGCGGTGGGCACCGTCTGGGTGAGCGTCACCAGATAGGGCGCGCCGCCGATGCGGCGCAGCTCGCCGCGACGATCCAGTTCCGCGGACACCGTCACCGGGTCGGCGGGCTCACCGCGGCTGTAGAGGTCCAGGATCACGTCGTACACCGACTGATGCGCGGGACGGTAGAAGTCGCCGGGACGGAGCACCTCGAGCACGTCTGCGATGGCGTCCTTGCTGAGGAGCATGCCGCCGAGCACCGACTGCTCCGCCGCCATGTCCTGCGGGGGCTGCCGACCGAACTCTTCACCGGGTTCCGCGTCGGGCGGACCCGGGTATTCGGAATGGCCCCGATCGTCTACTACAGCCACTCGACCGACCTTCCCCATCACTGTTGCGCCACCCCGGGAAAAGCTTCCCGGTGTTGGTGCTACGAACTCTTTGTACTCGCCCCCACCGACAACCTTCGCAGGCTCTTCCTGGCAGCCGGTGTCGTGATCGCGAGACACGCCGGGACGACGTTAGGGATTAGCTACCCGGTGTTCAAACCAGCCTGTGTACACAGTTGGGGACAAATTGTGTAAACCGCTGGGTACGTGTGTTAACCCCATGGGGATAACCTGAGGATAAGTGCATATCACAATCCCAAATACCCAGTTCAGAGCCGTTTTTTGGAAACTCACCACTGTGGATGAAAACCCGTTCGGCGTGTCTTTCGCGTTGACGACTCGGGCGTGTTGAGTTGATCGCCCCTGCGTGGCAATATGATTCACCTCACAGATCACCGGCGCGGGCCGCTAACTTCCAGACACACCTGGAAGCCGTCCCTCTGCGTTTCTCACACCCGCGAAAACGGGCCCGAGAGGGCGGCTGGGAGCCGGAATCGACAAGCGCAGGCCCCCCGGACGCCGAGGCGTCCGGGGGGCCTGTGTGTGAACTGTCGACTAGGCGCCGACGACGTTCAGGTGGAACTTCGCAACCACGTCGGGGTGCAGGTTCACGACGACGGCGTGCTTGCCGGTCGCCTTGATGTGAGCCTTCGGCAGCTCCAGGATGCGCTTGTCGACGACGGGTCCACCGGCAGCCTTGATGGCGGCGGCGACGTCGGCGGCGGTGACCGAACCGAAGAGCTTGCCCGAGTCACCGGCGGTCTTGACCGTCAGCGAGATGTTCTCGATGCCTTCGATGGCGGCCTTGAGCTCCTTGGCGTGGTCGAGACCGCGCACCGCGCGGGCTTCCTGCGCACGACGGATGCCTTCGACCTGCTTCTCGGCGCCACGGGTGGCGACGATGGCCAGGCCGCGGGGCAGCAGGTAGTTGCGGCCGTAGCCGTCCTTGACCTCGACGGTGTCGCCAGGCGCACCGAGGTTGTCCACGTCAGCGGTGAGGATGAGCTTCATGTCTTTCCTCCCTTTCCTTAGCGAGCCACGGTGGCGTAAGGCAGCAACGCCACCTCACGTGAGTTCTTGACGGCAATGGCAACGTCGCGCTGGTGCTGGACGCAGTTGCCGGTGACACGGCGCGCACGGATCTTGCCGCGGTCGCTGACGTACTTACGCAGCAGCGTCGTGTCCTTGTAGTTGATCTGCGTGTTCTTCTCTTTGCAGAAGATGCAGATCTTCTTCTTCATTACCTTGTCGCGCAAGGGCGGCTTCGGCATTTGTTTGCTCTTTTCTGGATGTTCCGATCAGGTACGGATCAGAACGGGGGTTCGTCGCTCCCACCACCAGAGCCTCCGAAGGAGCCGGACGCCTGCGGCGCGCTGCCCCACGGATCATCTCCGCCGGTATTGGATTGCGGACGTCCGCCGCCCGATCCGCCGGAGGAACCGAAGTTTCCACCGCCGCCGCCACCACGGTTGGCCTTGTTGACCTTGGCCGTGGCGTACCTCAGCGAGGGGCCGATCTCGTCGACCTCGAGCTCGACGACAGTGCGCTTTTCACCTTCACGAGTTTCGTAGGAGCGCTGCTTGAGCCGGCCGCTCACGATCACTCGTGAGCCACGGGTCAAACTCTCCGCGACGTTCTCGGCTGCCTCGCGCCAGATGTTGCAACGCAGAAACAGTGCTTCGCCGTCTTTCCATTCATTGGTCTGACGATCGAAGGTGCGGGGCGTGGACGCGACCGTGAAGTTCGCGACCGCGGCACCCGCGGGGGTGAATCGAAGCTCCGGATCAGCCGTCAAGTTTCCGATGACGGTGATGACGGTGTCGCCTGCCATATGGTTCCTCCTGCAGAATGTGGAGTTCGGTTGGGCACGAGCCTAGGGCTGGTGACCGACAGAAATCACTTGTTGTGGCGCAGAACCTTCGTACGCAGCACCGACTCGTTCAGACCGAGCTGACGATCGAGCTCCGCGACGGTGGCGGGCGTAGCGCTGATGTCGATCACCGCGTAGATGCCTTCGCTGTGCTTCAGGATCTCGTAGGCGAGACGACGCTTACCCCAGACATCGACCTTGTCGATCTTGCCGCCGTCCTGGCGAACAACATTGAGGAACGTATCCAGCGAAGGAGCAACAGTGCGCTCGTCCAGGCTGGGGTCAAGGATGACCATCAATTCGTAATGACGCATAAGACCTCATCACCTCCTATGGACTAGTGAAAACGGCCACGGACTGTCCGTGGCAGGAGGGTCGTTGCGTCAGCAACCTTTGCAGGGTACACGACGAGCCCCTGACCAGCGAAATCAGCCCGCCCGGTGTGATCGGGGGTACGGATGGGTACGCCGACACGATGGCAGCCGACAAGAAGTTGAGCCAGGGCGACAAGGTGGAGTGGAAGACGCACGGCACCACGACGTCCGGCGAGGTCGAGGAAAAGATCACCGAGGACACCGAGGCCGCGGGCCGCACCGTGCGGGCATCCGAGGACGACCCGCAGTACCGCGTCGTCAGCGACAAGACCGGGAAGGACGCCGTCCACAAACCCGACGCGCTGCGCCGGAAGAACGACTGACACCCCACGCTGCAGCGTTTCCGCTTCGCACGCGGGCCCTCGCGCACCCTAATGTGGATTCATGCATATCGGAGCTCGGCAGCGGTCGCCGATCACGGCGGTCGTCGTCGGGTTGGCGGGCCTCGCCATGCTCGCCGGCTACCTGCAGAAGGCCCGGTGCGCCGGGGCGCCGTTCGACGGCGTCGGGCGCAGCCTCATCTTCGACCGCATCAAGGACACGCAGGTCTGCTATTCCGACATCCAGTTCCTGTGGCTCGGCCGCGACGTCAACCTGCACGTCTTCCCGTACATCGGCGGCGGCATCAACGCCGACGGCATCCTCACCGGCGGCACCGTGGAGTACCCGGTCCTGAGCGGCGTGCTCATGTGGCTCGGCGGCATCGGTTCCCACACCGACGCCGACTTCCTGCTGCACTCGGCGCTGATCCTCGCACCGTTCGGCCTGCTCACGGCGTGGATGCTGGGGCGGCTCGCGGGCTGGTGGGCGCTGTTGTGGTCGGCGACGCCGCCGCTGGTGCTGTACGCCTTCCACAACTGGGAACTGCCGGTGGTCGCGACGTCGGTGGCCGCGATCTTCGTCATGACACTCGAGCGCATCCCGCTCCGCGCCCGCGCCGTCCTGGCGGCGGTGCTCCTCGCCGTCGGGTTCTGCCTGAAGCTGTATCCGGGTGCGTTCGTGCTGCCGCTGATCGCGTACGTCCTCACCCGGAACGGCACCGCGGAGCGACGCTACGACGTGCGCGGCGCGGTCCTGGTCGCGGTCGCCGCGATCACCACCGTGGTGACGGTGAACCTGCCGTTCGCCCTCATCTCCTACAGCGGATGGCGGGCGTCGTTCACGTTCCAGGAGAACCGTCAGGCCGACCTCACCACCAACTCCATCTGGTACTGGGGGCTGCGTCCGCTGTTCGGTCCGGTCTCCGACGACGTCCCGCTCCCGGCGTACGACCAGACGGTGAGCCTTTTGTCGCCGCTGCTCGTGTGCGCTGCGTTCGCGATCGCGCTGCGGCTCGGCTGGTTGCGGTTCCAACGCGACGGCGTGTACCCGTGGATCGCCGTCAGCGCCGCCATGCTGTGCGGATTCCTGTTGCTGCACAAGGTGCACTCGCCGCAGTACACGCTGTGGCTCATCCCGTTCTTCGTGCTGCTGCGCGTTCCGTGGGGTCTCGTCGCCGCCTATCTCGTGGCCGACTTGTCGATGGGGATCGGCGTCTTCAAGTACTTCGGCGCCCTCGCCGCCCAGACGGACGCGTCGACATTCGAGGTGCTGGTGAAGTTCGGGGTGTGGGGTCGTGCGGGACTGCTGGTGGTGCTGTTCTTCGTGTTCCTGAAAGCCGCCCTGCGGCATCCGCCCGTTCGCGGACGTACCGGCCCCGGGTCCGGCCGTCGCCCGATGCTGAAATCCCCCGAGCCGGTGCGATGAGCGAATCCTGGTTCGCGCACCCCACTCTCACCGGGCGGCACGTCCGCCTCGAACCGCTGGGCGAGCACCACGTCGACGGCCTGCTGGACGCGGTCGACGACCCCGGGATCTTCCACTGGACGTCCGTCGCCATCGCCGACCGCGACGACGCCGCGGCGTTCGTCCGCTGCGCCGACGAGGATCCGACCCGGCTGGCGTACGCGCAGATCGACGTGGCCGCCGAGCGGATCGTCGGTTCGACGTCGCTGTATCTGATCGACCCGAAGAATCGCAGTCTCGCGATCGGGCACACCTGGTTGTCGCGTTCCGCACAGGGGACGCTCGTCAATCCGGAGTCGAAACTGCTGTTGCTGCGGCGGGCGTTCGAGGACCTCGGCGCCGTCCGCGTCGAATGGCACACCGACGAACGCAACGCCCACTCCCGCGGCGCCATCGCCAAGCTGGGGGCCGAGTTCGAGGGCATCCTGCGCAAGCACCGGCGCCGCCGCGACGGGTCCTGGCGCAACACCGCGCTGTTCTCGATGGTCGACGAGGAATGGCCGCGGGTGTGCCCCCGACTCGAGGCGCGAGTCGAGGGCTGACGCGACCGGGTCACGTCACCGGACGGGAGCGGTGGCCGTCACCCGCTTCACGAACTCGACGACCGCCGAGCGCATTTCGCTGCTCCGCGGAACCGCCCCGGACATCCAGAACGCGCCGTGCAGGAGCCCGTCGAACCGGATCGTCTCGGTGTCGACCCCCGCCTGCCGCAGCGACCCGGCGTACGCCTCCGCCTCGTCGCGGGCCACCTCGTTCTCGGTGGTGAGCACGAGCGCGGGCGGCAGCCCTTCGAGGCTCGCGGCCCGACTCGGGACGGCGTACGGATGGGTCGCGTCCTCGGGCGAGGACAGGTAGTTGTTCCAGAACCAGTCGAGATCGCCGGCGCCGATGACGTACCCCTCGGCGAACTCCTGCCGGGACGGGAAGTCCGCGTGCGGATCGATCACCGGATAGATGAGGACCTGCCCGCGCAGCCCGGGTCCGCCCTCGTCGCGGGCCCGCAGCGCGGCGGCGGCGGCCAGGTTGCCGCCGGCGCTGTCGCCCATGACGACGACATTGCCGGGGTCTCCGCCGTACCCTGCGACGGTGTCGACCACCCACTGCAGGGCGGCTGAGGCGTCGTCGGCGGCGGCGGGGAACCGATGCTCGGGGGCACGGCGGTAGGTCGCGGCGACGACGATCGCGCCTGCGCCGTTCGCGACCGCGCGTGCGGGTTCGTCGACGACGTCGAGGTCGCCGGCGACGAAACCGCCGCCGTGGAAGTACAGGACCACCGGATGCGGTGCCTGCCCGTCGGGCACGTAGATCCGCAGGGGGATCTGCGTGCCGCCGCTGTCGTAGTGCGCGTCCACCACGCGAGCGACGGGTTCGGGCGGCGCCTGCAGCCCGGTGAACGTCGCCACCACCGCACGGGCCTCGTCGACGGTCATCTGCTCGAAGGCCTTCAGCCCCTGCGCCTGTAGTCCGGCGATCAGTTCGGCTGCGTGTGAATCGAGTGCCATGTCGGTCTCCTCTGTCGGGGGTTCGGGGTCAGGACACCGGCGAGGCGACGCGGGCCTCCGCTCGGGTGAGCGCGAAGCCGGAGTATCCGCCTGCGACGACCTCCTCGCACGTGGCCCGGTAGGTGGGGGCTCCGCCGAGATAGACCATGCAGGCGCGGGGCTTGCCGGGGATGTTCGCGCCCATGTACCAGGAGTTCGTCTCCGGCAGCAGGGTCTGGTCGGCGATCTCGTTGGTCAGTGCGCCCCAGTCGCTTTCGGCCTGCGCGGTGGGCTCGATGACGGCGAGGTCACGGCGGTTCAGGTGATCGATTGCGTCGGTGGCGAAGTCGACGTGGTCCTCGATGGCGAGGGGCATGTTGTACAGCACCGACGGCGACTGCGGCCCGGTGACGAGGAACAGGTTCGGGAATTCGTTGACCATGATCCCGAGGTACGTCCTGGGCCCGTGCTCCCACTTCTCGGCCAGCGGCAGACCGCCCCGGCCGCGGATGTCCATCGCCATCAGCGGACCGGTCATCGCGTCGAATCCGGTTGCGAGGACGATGGTGTCGACCTCGTAGACCCGGTCGCCGACCCGGACTCCGCTCGCGGTGATCTCGTCGATCGGCGTCGACTTCACGTCGACGACGCTCACCGAGTCGCGGTTGAACGCCTCGTAGTAGTTGGTCTCGAGCGGGGGACGCTTGGTGCCGTACGCGTAGCCTGTCGGGGCCAGCGTCGCGGCCTTCGCCGGGTCCTGGACCCGCTCGTGGATCCGCTCCCGGATGTAATCGGCGATCGTGTCGTTGGCCGCCTTGTCGAACAGGATGTCCTGGTAGGAGTCGATGAACAGCCGGAACCCGCCGGCGTTCCAGCGTTCGTCGAACGTGCGGCGGCGCTCCTCGGCGTCGACGGCGAGCGCGGACGGCTGCACCTGAGTGAACGGGACGCCGAGGAAGTGGTTGCGGGCCGCGTCCCGGACCTCGCCGTAGTTGCTCTTGATCTCGGCGACCTCGTGCGGGTCGATCGGACCGTTGCCGAGGGGTGTCGCGAAGTTGGGGGTGCGCTGGAAGACCACCAGTTCGGCGGCGTCCTCGGCGATGAACGGGATCGCCTGGATGCCGCTGGCCCCGGTGCCGATCACGGCCACCCGCTTGCCGGTGAAGTCGGCGCCCTCGTGCGGCCAGTTGCCGGTCAGCAGCACCTCACCGCGGAAGTTGTCGATACCGCCGAACTCCGGCGTCTTGGGGACGGACAGGTTGCCCGCACCCGAGATGAAGAAGCGACTCCGCACGACGGCGCCGTCGTCGGTGCGCACCGTCCACACCGAGTCCTCGTCGTCCCAGTGCACGCCGACCACCCGGGTGTCGAACATGATGTCCTTGCGCAGGTCGAAACGGTCGGCGACGTGTTCGAGGTAGCGGAGGATCTCCGGTTGCCCGGCGAACTTCTCACTCCACTGCCACTCCTGCTGCAGATCCTCGTCGAACGAGTACGAGTAGTGGACGCTCTCGATGTCGCAGCGGGCTCCCGGGTACCGATTCCAGAACCAGGTGCCGCCCACGTCCGAGCCGGCCTCGAACACCCGCGTCGTCAGCTTCATCGTGTCGCGCAACTTGCGCAGCGCGTAGAGGCCGGCGAACCCGGCGCCCACGACGACGACATCGACGTCGGCGGAAGAAATGGTCTTTGACATGGTGCTGAGCTCCTCGTGAACGTTGGGTTCCGGCTGCGTTCGAGCGGCCAACCGGGGCATGCCCACCACGATGACCCACGTCACATCACCCCCACACGGGGTAAAACACCCCCTTCGTTACCTGTGTTGGCCGTCACATTCCGCTGGGGTACGTTCGTGCCACGCCCTGGCCGCCCGGAAGAGGGAGAGATCCGCTGACTCGCTCGAGAGAACTCACGCGGTCGATGACCAGCTTCATCGGCCGGCGCCGCGAGCTCGAGGAAGCCCGGGCCCGCCTGCAGCAGTCCCGGCTGGTGTCGCTGCTCGGCGCCGGCGGCGTGGGCAAGACGCGGCTGGCCGAGGAACTGGCGGTCCGCTCCGCCCGCGCCTTCCGCGACTCGGTCCGGTGGATCGACCTCGCGCCCGTCCGCGATCCCGACGCGCTGCCCTCCGCGGCTGCGACCGCGCTCGGCGTCACCGACCAGTCGAGCCGCGCGGTCATGGACAAGGTGATCGACCACCTGCAGTCCCGGCACCTGCTGATCGTCCTCGACAACTGCGAGCATCTGCTTTCCGCCGCAGGCGAATTCGTCGGTGCAGTCCTCGCCGCCGCGCCGGAGGTCCGGATCCTCACGACGAGCCGCGAGCCGCTCGGAATCGCCGGGGAGCACACGTACGTCCTTCCGCCGCTGAGCACTCCGGGCGACATCGAAGACTGCCGCGCATCCGACATCGCGCCGTTCGAATCGGTGTCCCTGCTGGTGGAACGCGCGCAGAGCGTGGTCGCCGACTTCCGCCTCACCGACGCGAACGCCCACGCCGTCGCGCAGCTGTGCAATCAGCTCGACGGCATCCCGCTCGCCATCGAACTCGCCGCGGTCCGGCTGCGGTCCCTGTCCGCGTCGCAACTCGTCGAACGCCTCGATCAGCGGTTCGCGCTCCTCACCGGCGGCGACCGGGCCGCCCTGCCCCGGCAGCAGACCCTGCGCGCCCTCATCGACTGGAGCTACGAACTGTGCTCCGCCACCGAACGGCTGCTGTGGTCCCGGCTCGCGGTGTTCCCCGGCAGTTTCGATCTCGAAGCCGCCGAGGCGATCACCGGATTCGGTGCGCTGTCCGACGCACCGGTCATCGACGTCCTCGACCGGCTGGTCGGAAAAAGCCTTGTCACCGTGGACCGTTCGACCGAG
>JBCEBZ010000419.1:0-12424 GCA_039206675.1 Rhodococcus sp. (in: high G+C Gram-positive bacteria)
CCCTGGTGCTGATGGTCCTGATGACCGCGACCAACCTGTTCTCGGTCTCGTCCTTCGGCGAGTTCGAATACTGGTTCGCGGGCGTGAAGGTGTGCGCGATCTGTCTGTTCATCGGGCTCGGCTCGCTCTACGTGTTCGGCATCTGGCCGAACAAGACAATGGACTTCTCCAACCTGTGGTCCCACGGCGGCTTCCTGCCGCACGGTCCCGCCGCGATCACCGTCGGCGTGGTGACGGTGATCTTCTCGATGGTCGGCGCCGAGGTCGCGACGATCGCGGCTGCCGAATCGGAGAATCCGGAGAAGGCAGTCGCCAAGGCCGCGAACTCGGTGATCATGCGTATCGCGGTGTTCTTCGTCGGCGCGGTATTCCTGCTGGTGACGATCCTCCCCTGGAATGACACCGACCTGGCGGTCTCCCCCTTCGTCGCCGCGATGACCGAGATGGGCATCCCCTACGCCGACAACATCATGAATGCCGTCGTGTTGACGGCGGTGCTGAGCTGCCTCAACTCGGGGATGTACACCTCCTCGCGCATGCTGTTCGTCCTGGCCGCGCGCCGCGAGGCGCCACCTCTCCTCACCCGGGTCACCCGGCGCGGCGTGCCGGCCGCCGCGATCCTGGTGTCCTCGGTCGTCGGATTCCTCTGCGTCATCGCCGCCGCGATCTCGCCGGACACCGTGTTCACGTTCCTGCTGAACTCGAGCGGCGCGATCATCCTGTTCGTCTACCTCCTGATTGCGATCTCGCACATCGTGCTTCGCTTCCGCACCCCGGACTCCGAGCTGCGCGTGAAGATGTGGTTGTTCCCGGTGTTGTCGCTGCTGACCACTGCCGCAATCCTCGGCGTGCTGCTGCAGATGTACCTGGAAGACAGCGCCCGGTCGCAACTGGTGCTGAGCCTGCTGTCCTGGGCTGTGGTCGTGGTGTTGTTCCTCGCCAACAAGTGGTTCCTGAGTCGTCGCCCCGGCGCCGAAACGCCCGGCGCAGAAGCGAAGCCTCGACGGGTGCTCGTGCTCGCGAATCAGACGGTCGAATCCCGAGAGCTTCTCGACGAGCTCTGCCGCATCGGTGCCGACGCCACCTACTGCGTGGTCGTACCGGCCGGCCCGCTCGACGCTCAGGAGGCTCGCGACGCCCGATCGCGGCTGGACCGCACGATCGCCACACTACGGTCCCAGAACCTCACCGCCGACGGCATTTTGGGTGACTCCCGGCCGCTGCGGGCGCTCGCCGACGCAGTCGAGTCGTTCCGTCCCGACCGGATCGTGATCTCGACGCTCCCGCCCGCCGAATCCGTGTGGCACCGCTTCGATGTCGTCGACCGTGCACGCGCAGAGCACGGCCTGCCCGTGACCCATGTCGTGGCCGGTGTCGTGCCCGCGCACTGACGGTCATCCCGGCCTTCCGCTCCGTTCCCCACAGGCCACCAGCACCGTCCACCGCGCCGTCGCATAGGAGCGTGCGACGGCGCGGTCGGCGTCGAGAACATGCAGCGTGCCGTCCGCCCGGAGATCGACGACGTGGTCCGGGTCGTACTCGTCGATCCGGGCATCGGATCGGATGGCGAACCCTCGCGTCATGATGTGCCTCCGTGTCATCGGTCAGTCGGTCGATCGGCCGGTGCCGGCGCGGCCGACCATCGTCCGCACCTGCCGGGCGGCGACGGACAGCGTCGACAGGTCGGCCGGGTCGGCGGAAAAGATCTCGGTGAGGATCGAGCGGGCGCGGGCCAGTCGGGCGGTGTTGGTGGCCTCCCAGTCGGTGATCTTCTCGGCGGGGGTTTCGGCGGATGCCGAGCCGGAGAGCACGTCCAGGCACAGCAGTCGCATCGAGCCGTACACGTCGTCGCGCAGGGCGAGCCGGGCCAGGGCGTTCCAGCGGCCGGTGTCGTCGAGGCCGGAGATGGCGGTCAGCAGGTGATCGAGACCCAGGTGCGCGTTGAGGGTGTAGTACAGCTCGGCAACCTCGTCGAGCGCCCGGCCTTCGAGATCGGCGACGTCGATGATGTCCATCGCGCAGAACCCGTGCAGCAGGCTGAGCACCGTCGTGGCGTGACGTTCGTCGGCGCCGCGGGCGACCAGTTGCGCCGCCCGGGTGCGCACGACCTCCGCGTCCGGGCCCTGCAACCAGCCCGGAACCTTCGGCAGCAGGTGCTCGAAAGCCGTGCCGTATCGGGTGATCTCGGCGCCGATGGCGAGCGGCTGCGGCCGGTGGTGGAGCAACCACCGCGACAGCCGGTCGAGCAGCCGCCGCACCTCCGCCGTCATGGCGTCGGAGACCGCGGTGTTCGGTGCGCCCGTGCGGATCCGGGACATCAGTGCGGGCAGGTCGGCGATCGCACTGGCCGCCGCGTAGGCGCGGACGGCGTCGACGGCGGAGGCGCCGGTGTCCTCGCAGAGCCGGAACACGTAGGTGATGCCGCCGGTGTCGACCACCTCGTTGGTGATTCCGGTGGCGATGATCTCGCGGCGCAGCCGGTGGGTGCGGATCGCGTCCGGATAATCCTTCCGCAACCGGTCGGGGAAGTAGGCGAGCAGGCGGTCGGTGAAGGCATCCCCGTCGACGAGGTCGCCGGCCAGCAGATCCGCCTTCAGCGCAAGTTTGACGTGCGCTGTCAGGGTCGCCAGTTCGGGGGAGGTCAGCCCGCGCCCCTGCTTGCCGCGTCGTTCCAGTTCGTCCTCGTCGGGGAGGGCTTCGAGGGTGCGGTCGAGGCCGCGCTGCGTCTCGAGCGCCCGGATCTGACGGGCGTGCACCCGCAGCTTCGCGGCCGCGGTGGCGCGGCTGGTGCCGAGGAGAGCGTTCTGGTCGACGTTGCCGGCCAGAACGAGTTTCTCGACGTCTTCGGTCATGTTCTGCAGCAACCGGTTCCGGGCATCCGGGTCGATGCGCCCGGTGGAGACGAGTCCGTCGAGGAGGATCTTGATGTTGACCTCGTGGTCGGAGCAGTCGACGCCGGCGGAGTTGTCGAGGGCGTCGGTGTTGATCCGGCCTCCGGCGAGGGCGAACTCGATGCGTCCGAGTGCGGTGGCGCCGAGGTTGCCGCCCTCGCCGATCACCTTCGCGCGTACCTGCCCGGCGTCCACGCGGACTCCGTCGTTGGCCTTGTCCCCGACCTCGAGGTGCGTTTCGCGGGCAGCCTTGACGTAGGTGCCGATGCCGCCGTTCCACAGCAGGTCGACGGGGGCGCAGAGGATGGCCCGGATCAGGTCCTGCGGGGACAGCCGGGTGACGGTCGAGGTCAGGCCCAGTGCCTCGCGCATCTCGGCGGACACGGGAACCGATTTGGCGGTGCGGTCGAACACCCCTCCGCCGGTGCTGATCCGGTCGGCGTCGTAGTCGACCCAGGACGAGCGGGGCAGCGCGAACAGCCGGGCCCGCTCCCGGTACGACATGGCCGGATCCGGGTTCGGGTCGACGAAGATGTGCCGGTGATCGAACGCGGCGACGAGCCGGATGTGCTCGCTGAGGAGCATCCCGTTCCCGAAGACGTCGCCGCTCATGTCCCCGACGCCGACGACGGTGAAGTCCTCGTTCTGGGTGTCGACGCCCATTTCCCGGAAATGCCGCTTGACGGACTCCCACGCGCCCTTGGCGGTGATGCCCATGGCCTTGTGGTCGTAGCCCACCGACCCGCCGGAGGCGAACGCGTCACCGAGCCAGAACCCGTACTCGGCGGCGACGGCGTTGGCGTCGTCGGAGAAGGTGGCGGTGCCCTTGTCCGCGGCGACCACCAGGTACGGGTCGTCACCGTCGCGGCGGACCACCCCGGCCGGGGGCACGGTCGCACCCGTTTCCGGATGGACGTTGTCGGTGACGTCGAGCAGCGCACCGATGAAGGCGCGGTAGCACCCGATACCGACCGCTCGGAACGCGTCCCGGTCGGCGACAGGGTCTCCGGTCGCGGCCGGTGGCCGTGCGACGACGAAGCCGCCCTTGGCGCCGACCGGGACGATGACCGCGTTCTTGACCGCCTGCGCCTTGACCAGGCCGAGGATTTCGGTGCGGAAGTCCTCGCGCCGGTCGGACCAGCGCAGCCCGCCGCGTGCGACGGCGCCGTAGCGCAGGTGCACCCCCTCGACGTGCGGGGAGTAGACGAATACCTCGAACCGCGGGCGCGGCTGCGGGAGTTGGGACAGCGCACCGGGTTCGAGTTTGAGGGCCAGGGCGGGCGAGCGCCGGACTCCGTGACCGGTGCGGTAGTAATTCGTGCGCACGGTGGCCAGCATCAGGTCGAGGTAGGCGCGCAGGATCCGGTCCGCCTCCAGGCTGACGACCTCCTCGATCGCTCCGCCGATCCGCTCGGCAAGGGCGGTGCCGTCGCGGCCCGAATCCGGCGTGGGGTCGAACAGGGCGGTGAACAGGTCGATCAGCGCCGCGCAGGTGCCGGGGTTGTCGGCGAGGACGGCGGCGACGCGTTCGGTGCTGTAGGGGAACCCGATCTGCCGCAGGTATCGGGCGTAGGCCCGCAGCAGCGCCGCCTCGGTCCAGGTCAGGCCCACCCGCGCAACGAGGGCGTTGAAGGAGTCGACTTCGGCCGCACCGGACCACGCGGCGACGAAGGTGTCGCAGAAGCGGCGGGCCAGGGTGTCCGGAGTCTCCGTGTCGCGTTCAGCGTCGACTGTCGCGGTGACGGCCACGGATTCGTCGTGGTAGAGGCTGAACTCGTAGATCCACGTCGACAACCCGCCGGGCCGGGTCACCGGGTAGGGGCGTTCGTCCAGGACCTCGACGCCGAGGCTGTGCAGGATCGGCAGGATGCCGCTGAGCGAGACGCGTTCACCGGCGACATACAGGGTGAATCGCAGTTCGGTGTGGTCGCCGGCCGGCCGGGTGTGAAGCGCGACGTCGACGCCGCCCGCCGCGAGGGCTTCGAGGCGGGCGATGTCGGCGGCCGCCCGCGGTGCGGTGAAGTCGTGCTTGTAGGACGCGGGCAGCCGGTGAATGTAGCTCGTCCCGACCGACTCGGGCACACCGGTGCACTCGCGCAGGTGGTCGTGGAGCCCGTCGTCCCAGCCGCGGCAGACCGCCGCCAGACGGGACCGCACCTGTTCTTCGACGACGCTCCACTCCGAGTGGACGTCCAGCGCCTGGTCGTCGTTGGCGCGGAGGGTGAAATGCACCAGGGCGAGTGGGTTCTCGGTGACCCGCACCGTGTGGTCGACGGCGGTGCCGGGGAACCGTTCGAGCAGGGCGCGCTGCATGCCGGTGCGCACGGCCGTGGTGTAACGGTCGCGTGGCAGGTAGACCAGCGCCGACAGCGACCGACGGTCGTCGGACGGACGCAGGAACAACAGCAGGTCTTTGCGTTCGGCGGCACCGAGGACCGCCACCACGGTGCGGTGCAGGGTGTCGACGTCGAGGGCGAACAACTCCGGCCGCGGGTGGTCCTGGATGATTTCCAGCAGTGTCCGTCCGGTGTGGGAGTCGAGCCGGTAACCCGCCCTTGTGATGACCTCGCGGACGCGGTGGGCGAGAACCGGTATGTCGAGGACGTTCTCGTGCAGCGCATTGACGGTGAACACACCGAGGAATCGGTGTTCGCCCAGCACCGCACCGGTTTCACCGAGATCGGGGACCGTGATCAGATGCGGTCGCAGCCCCCGGGAACTCGGAGGAAACTCCGGGCCCGGAATGACGGCGACCGGGGCCTGCATCACGCTGTCCGGGTCGACCGGAAATCGGGTCGTGCGGAACACCCCGAGTTCGTCGGCGATATCGGCGCCACGGCCCTGGTAGTGGTAGCCGAGGAAGGTGAAGTTCCCGTTGCCGAACCAGCCGAGCAGATCGACGCTGTCGGAGAGTTCCCGCTGATTCCACGGCGTGGACACCGAGGGCGTCGCGGCCAGTGTCGCGGCCACCCGCTGGACACGTTCGAGTGTGGCGGGCAGGTCCGCGGCGATGTTCCTGAGGGCGGTCAGCGCCTGCGCGAGATCGGCCTGCAGCTGCTCGGCCCGCGAATCCTGCATCGGGGCAGCCAGTTCGAACCGCATCCAGGATTCGGACGTCGACTCGGGTCGGTCAGCGCCGACGTCGAGTAGCGTGCCCGTCTCGTCTCGGATCACCGGGACGACGGGATGAAGCAGTCGAGAGATCACCGCTCCGCCGGATTCGACGACGCCGCCGAGCGTGTCGACCAGCAGCGGCATGTCGTCGGTGACGATGAGCACGGCCGGAACACGGCCGGCGGAGTGGAGGTGCACGATGTCGGTGCCCGGTAGGCGTCTCGTCGCAACGTCGAGATGTTCACGCACGACGGTGTCCGCGGCAGCGTGATCGCCCGGGGCCGCGTGGGGAAAGAACGCCGTTCGGAGACTTTCGAGTGTCGCGGGAAGCGCCTCGGCGGGCCTCTCACGTATTCCGGAATGCACCGACATACTCACCGGGAGTTCACCGTTCCTTCGTCGAGGTCCACGCACGCGGCGCCGTTGCCGCGTACTGGTGCCAGTCAGTAAACCGACCGCGCCCGTCGAAGTATTGGGCTCGAGGTGAGAAAAGGAATCCCAGATTTTGTTCTCTCGGCCAACTCTCAGGAGGCGGAGGAATTCGCCTCGCCGCGGCGTCGCAGGGCGAGCTGCAGTTCGAACAGCATCCGGTCGGAGGCGTCGTGCAGGTCGATGCCGACGATCTCCTCGACGCGGCGAATCCGGTAGCGCAGGGTATTCGGATGTACTTGCAGGACAGCGGCGGCCGCGCGGACGTCGCCGTGTTCCGCGAGATAGGCCTCGGCGCTGTCCTGCAGGTTCGACGCGTGCTTGTCGTCGTAGTCGACGAGGGCGTCGAGCCGCGGGTCGTGCAGTTCCCGGTGCTCGGCGAGGAGGTCGAGGATCTCCCCGAACAGCACCGCGGTACGCGATTCGGCGAGCGTGGTCACCCGGCCCTCGGGGAAGGTCGCGGCGGTGCCGTCGAGAACGCGGTCGACTTCCACCCGCGCTCCGGCGACCTGCCCCAGATCGGGCACCGGGATCGCGATCGCGGCACGCAGGGCGATCGACCGTTTCGCCTCGAACTGCTCGACGAGTTGCCGGGTCCAGGTGGTCACCGACTTCGGGCTCGTGTAGCGCGGGAGCAGCACGTAGGCGCGCTCCCCGATGATCGTCGCGACGGAGTCCCGGCGAAAGGAACTGGCCTGCAGGCGCAGCATGGAGCCCAGTCCCGTGAGCCCGCCGCCGCCGGCGGTCTCGGTGGCGCTGACGGCGAAACCGACGACCGCCGCCGGTCCGGTCGCCGACAGGTTCAGGGCACTGACCACGGACGGAACGTCCACGCCACCCCCGCGGGCCCCGAACAGCCGCTGGATCAGCAGGCCCTCGGTGGACGGCGCATTGAGACTGCGGGAGATGATCCGCGCGGCGATCGCGGACGCGCCCCGCAGCACGTCTTCGGCGTCGTCGGAGAACGGCGCCACCCCCTGTTGCAGCCAGATGGACCCGAGTGTGCGCGCCGAAGACGTGCCGTCCTCGGACGGCTGCCGGATGCTGACCACCAGCCGCCGCTTCGTGCCGAGCTTGCGGTGCGCGGGCACGTCGATGACCTCGTCGCTGCTGCGGAGGCGGTCGAAAACCCCCCACCGCTGCAGTGCCCGCAGATAGTCGCGGGGACCTTCGCGGCCGAGGATCGACAGCGTCCGCAATTCGTCGGCGGCCTCGTCGGAAGCGGAGTAGGCCAGCACGTGCGATTGCGCGTCCTCGATCGACACCATGCCGCCGGCATTCTGCGCGACGATCTGCGCCAACCCGAACAGGTCGGTGTCGGTGGCGAGCAGATCCGGATCCCCCAGTCCCGTGCTGCGGCGCGAGCGGTCCAGCATGCGCTGCACCAGCGGGAACACGTGGTCCCAGCGGGCCTTCGGGTGCACGGCCACCAACGCGACCCCGGCACGGCGGGCCGCCGCCTGCAGCGCCGTCGACGTGGCCGCATTCTTGGACATCACCGCCCGCACCCGGCGGTCGGATGGGCGAAGGGCAATGTCGTCGAACCAGCGCACGGCCTCCGTCTTGCCGATCCCGACGTGCAGGTACAGGTCCGGCAGCGGAGATTGCGAATCGGTCTCGGTGGCCAGGTCGGAGCTGTCGACCAGTGCGACGGACGACAGGGCGATCTCGGTGCCGGCCGGCGCGTCGATCAGTTCGACCACCGAGGTGTCGAGGGCGCTGAGAAGCTCACGCAGCGTGATGCTTCCGGCGGCACGGCCGGACGAATCGGGTGAACCCGTACGGGTTCCGCCATCAGAATTCACGGGTCGATCTCCTCATCGGGATCGCAGGAACGGTTTGGCTGACAGTACAACTTCAATGATAGAGATTTGTTCAGCTGGCTCATACATTCGCCGCCGTGCTGGTGTTGACTACGGCTAGTTCGTTGCGGCGGCCATCTTCGCCGCCACATCCCGTAGGAGGTTTTCATGGACGCCATCACCACCACCCCGCAGCCCGTCAACGAGCCGGTGGGGTCGTTCACGCCGGGCAGCGCGGAGCGGGCGCGACTGCAGGCGAAGCTGGCCGAACTCGGGTCGAATCCGACGGAGATCCACCACGTGATCGGCGGAGCGCACCGCCGCGGCGCCGGACCGGCTATCGACGTCGTCCAGCCGCACCGGCATGCCGCGGTGCTGGGCACCTTCACCAACGCGGGCACCGAGGACATCCAGGACGCCGTCAATGCGGCCACCGCCGCCGCCCCGGCCTGGCGGGCGCTCTCGTTCGAGGACCGGGCCGCGGTGTTCCTGCGCGCGGCCGACCTGCTGTCCGGCCCCTGGCGCGAAACCCTCGCCGCCGCAACCATGCTCGGACAGTCCAAGACCGCGTACCAGGCCGAGATCGACACCCCCTGCGAACTCATCGACTTCTGGCGGTTCAACGTCCACTTCGCCCGCCAGATCCTCGCCGACCAGCCGATCTCCTCCCCCGGCGTCTGGAACAAGCTCGAGTACCGCTCGCTCGAGGGCTTCGTGTACGCGATCACCCCGTTCAACTTCACCGCCATCGCCGGCAACCTGCCCACCGCGCCCGCACTGATGGGCAACACCGTGGTGTGGAAGCCGTCGCAGACGCAGGCCGTCGCCGCGTACTGGACGATGAAGCTGCTCGAGGCCGCCGGCCTGCCGCCCGGCGTGATCAACCTCGTCAACGGTGCCGGCGCCGCCGTCTCAGACGTCGTCCTCGCCGACCCCCGCCTCGCCGGAATCCACTTCACCGGATCCACCGCCACGTTCCAGCACCTGTGGCAGCAGGTCGGCAACAACATCTCGAACTACCACTCCTACCCCCGGCTGGTCGGCGAGACCGGCGGCAAGGACTTCGTCCTCGCCCACAGCTCCGCCAACCCCGACACCCTGACCACCGCGCTGCTCCGCGGCGCCTTCGACTACCAGGGCCAGAAGTGCTCCGCCGCCTCCCGGGCGTTCGTCCCGAAATCGGTGTGGGCGAAGATGGGTGACGACTTCATCGAGAAGGCATCGACCCTGAAATACGGTGACGTCACCGACTTCTCGAACTTCGGCGGCGCCGTCATCGACAAGCGGGCCTTCGACCGCAACGCCGACGCCATCGCCCGCGCCAAGGCCACCCCCGGCCTGACCATCGCCGCCGGCGGCCACGTCGACGACAGCGTCGGCTACTTCGTCGACCCCACCGTCCTGATCGGTGACGACCCCACCGACGAGGCCTTCCGCACCGAGTACTTCGGGCCGATCCTGTCCGTGCACGTCTACGACGACTCCGCCGCCGGATCGTTCGAGCGCGTCCTCGACCTCGTCGACAAGGGCTCCGCGTACGCGCTGACCGGGTCGATCATCGCCGACGACCGCACCGCGATCGCCCGGGCCACCGACGACCTGCGGTTCGCGGCAGGCAACTTCTACATCAACGACAAGCCCACCGGCGCCGTCGTCGGACAGCAGCCGTTCGGCGGCGCCCGCGCGTCCGGCACCAACGACAAGGCCGGCTCCCCGCAGAACCTGCTGCGCTGGGCGTCCGCCCGCACCATCAAGGAAACGTTCGTCCCCGCCACCGACCACCGCTACCCGCACCAGGGCGCCGACACCTCCGAGGACATCTGATGGCATTCTCCGCCCTGCTCCGACCCGCCCTGCTCGCCGCCGCGCGTTCCCCCCGAATGGAACGCACCGTCACCAAGATCCCGGTGACCCGCAGCCTCGTCGACCGGTTCGTCGCCGGCGAGACCGAAGACCAGGCGATCGCCGCGACCACGTCGATCCTCGACTCCGGCCGCTACATCACCATCGACCACCTCGGCGAGGACACCACCGATGCGGCGCAGGCCGACGCCACCGTGTCGCACTACCTGACGCTGCTGTCTGATCTGGCGGCCCTCAGCCAGAAGACCGCGTCGACGTCGCCGGCCTCGGTTCGCAATGTCGAGGTCTCGTTGAAGCTGTCCGCCCTGGGCCAGTTCCTGCCCCGCGACGGACACAAGGTGGCCCTCGAGAACGCGCACAAGATCTGCACCGCCGCCGAGGAGGCCGGCGCCTGGGTCACCGTCGACGCCGAGGACCACACCACCACCGACTCGACGCTGTCGATCGTCCGCGAACTCCGCAAGGACTTCCCGTCCCTCGGCACCGTGCTGCAGGCGTACCTGAAGCGCACCGAGGCCGACTGCCGGGACCTGTCCGGCCCCGGATCGCGCATCCGGCTGTGCAAGGGCGCCTACAAGGAACCCGCCTCGGTCGCCTATCAGGGCAAAGAGGCAGTCGACGAGGCCTACCTGCGGTGCCTGCGCATCCTGATGAACGGCCAGGGCTACCCGATGGTCGCCTCCCACGACCCGGCCATGATCGAGGCCGCCCTGCAGCAGGCGAAGGCCAAGGGCCGCACCGCCGACGAATTCGAAATCCAGATGCTCTACGGCATCCGCGACGCCGAACAACTCCGCCTGATCGGAGAGAACAAGCACCTGCGGGTGTACCTCCCCTACGGCGAGCAGTGGTACGGCTACTTCATGCGCCGACTCGCCGAGCGCCCCGCCAACCTGACCTTCTTCCTCCGGTCATTGATGTCACACAGCTAGGCGTTCCATCTGCAGGACAACGGGTCTGGCTCGACCTCCGAGGTCGAGCCAGACCTGTGCTCGCCCAGCTCACAACGAGGTGCACAGGGTCCAGAACCTATACTCACCGACGAACAAGCGCGATCTCATCCGGTCCGCCGGACCCGCGTTGTCGTCTGAACGTTCTGATGTGCTCGGAGACCATGCGAACTCATGAATGGTGCCCGCCGGTGGGCGCCGGCGCTAGTTGCATTCGACATTCTCCCTGGATTCTCGGCAACTTCTGGTCGGCGGTCACACCACAGACTCAGGTGAGTGGGATTCGCCCGGCTTGAACACTGAGTCGCGCACCGCGGATCGACCACCGCCATCCTGCACGCCGTATGACTCGCTCGCCCGCAATCGTGTTCATGTGGCAGGGAGTTGATGCTATTAGATCCGCGTGCTGCGTTATTCGCGCTCCCCTGGGTTCTCGGTTAGTCCAGCAATTACAGACATTCCATATATGCACTCGACAGGCAAAAAGGTGACATATTGGTCGAGCCGAGCAATCTCTGACCTCGCTGTAGTTCGGAGCCGTTCGTAGTATTCGTCGACGTCGATCGCAAAGGCGGCTGCGACACCCTCCGGAGTCGGACCCCCTATCGGCTGCCACAGAATCGCAAAGTCGAGTATGTCGATATCGATTTTACTGTCCCACATATCGTTCCTCCTTGCGACAATGTCTGAACATGGAGCGTAGGTGAATTCAGACTCCTTAGCCGAACCCACGGGGTGTTCGGCGATTGTTCAACAGCGCAGTTGTGGAGGCGATACCAACGACGCCGTCACCGTCGAATATCGAAGAGCTTCCCGCGACGATCCCATCGCCCTGCACGCGCTCGGTCGCGGCCACGCCGATCCCTGCGCCGGGAGCGGGAGTCCTGGTCAATAGCAGGGTGACGTCTGCGTTGATGTATTCGACGCCGGCACTCCCGAGATTGGTGGTGACGTTGACCAGGTCGGACGCGATCGCGGCTGCCTGGAATCCGGACGGGGTCTCATCTTTGAGAAGTTTCAGCGGGGACTGCCAGACTTGCTTCCGATCGTTATTGCGATGATCGGTGGCGGCGGCAGTCCAGCCTACGCGCGTGCTGAAGTAAAGCCGACCCTCGTCTGCACTCTCAATCACGCTTAACGAGGGATGGCCGGCTACGGGCACCTCCGGGCTCCATGTGTCTCCGCCGGGCGACGATGCTGCGACTTCACGCAAGAACAGTACCGAGCCTCGTGCAACAAGCTCCCCGTGTTGCACCAACATCGCATCGAGCACCATTAATCGGGGGCCTTCTCGTACTACCCGGCACTCTAAGCAGATTGGTTGCATTCTCACCGGCCTGAGAAGATCGAATGTCGCTCGGGTGGGGCGCAAATC
>JBCEBZ010000420.1:0-3106 GCA_039206675.1 Rhodococcus sp. (in: high G+C Gram-positive bacteria)
TCGGACCGTCGGAGCACAGGAGCTCCATGCCTGGGGGATGCCGAGTGAATTGATCCTGCCCTCGGACGGATGTTCTTCGACAAACGAGAAACCCGTCTGCCGCAGGTGAGGATCATCGAGTGCCCCTGCGGGAGTGTTCGTCTCGATCGCCGGGACATCCGCAGCCGCCAGATCGGCAAGCCATTCGTCCGCCGGACGTGTTGAAAAGATATCCGACAGAAGGCGCAGCAACTCCGGCATGTTCTCGGCGCGGGCGTGCACGTCGACGAATTTCGGATGATCGCCCAAGTCCGGACGACCCGCGACCTGAAAGAAGCTCCGCCAGTGCTTGTCGATGTAAATGCTGACAGCGACGTACCGCCCGTCCTTCGTCCGGTACGGACGACGGTCCGGATTCATCGTCCGCGCGTAGCCCCAGTCGCCAATCGGTGGATCGAAAGAGTGCCCCCACAGGTGGTCCCCGAGAACCAACTGGGCGAACGTCTCGAACATCGGAATCTGGACTTCCTGCCCAACGCCCGTCACGTTGCGGTGGTAGAGCGCAGCACAGACAGCCATCGCGGTAGATATGCCGACCACCCGGTCTGCGATCGGGGTGGCGACGAACTCCGGGCTACCAACCTTCCGGTTCTGCAATGCAGCCATTCCCGACGCCGCCTGAATCAGGTCGTCATACGCAGGGCGGTCCGCATATGGTCCACTCTGTCCGAATCCCACGGCGCCGGCGTAGACGATCCGTGGATTGATCTCGCGCACGTCGTCGTAGGAGAATCCGAGCGAACGCATCGCTTTCGGACGCATGCTGTACAAGAACACGTCAGCGCCGGCGATCATCCGGCGAAGCACCGACGCGCCACCTTCCGATTTCAAATCGAGCACGATCGACCGCTTGTTGCGATTCAAATGCAGGAAGTTTGAACTCATCCCCACATTCCGCGCCGGGCCAACCCGGCGGATCGTGTCCCCACCGCCGGATTCGATCTTCCACACCTCGGCACCCATGTCCGCCAGGTGCAGAGAAGCGAACGGCCCCATCACGTTCGACGTGAGATCGAGGACCCTGACGCCGTCGAGCGGACCGGAGGCGGTCATGACACGCTCCGATACATCGTGACGACGCACGCGCCGCCCAGCCCGATATTGTGCTGTAGGCCGATCCGTGCATTTTCGACCTGTCGCTTTCCTGCCGTTCCGCGCAGGTGCCAGACGAGCTCGGCGCACTGCGCAAGACCGGTCGCACCCAGCGGATGGCCCTTGGACATCAACCCACCGGATGGGTTCACCACATACTTTCCCCCATAAGTGTTGTCCCCGTTCAGAATGAGCTTCTCCGCAGTACCTTCGGCGCACAGGCCCAGGCCTTCGTAGCTGATGACCTCGTTCGGCGTGAAGCAATCGTGCAACTCGACGACGTCGACGTCCTCAGGGCCGACGCCGGCCGACTCGTACACTTCTGCCGCCGCACGGCGCGTCATGTCGGCGCCGACCAGGTTGATGAGGTCAACCGAACTGGCCTCGGTGTCGGTGGTCATCGACTGCCCGATTATCTCGACGGCGCCCGTAAGTCCGTGTCGTTGAGCGAAGGCCTTGCTGACCACGATCGCGGCTGCCGCTCCGCAAGTGGGCGGGCATGCCATGAATCGGGTCAGATACGGGAACAGGGTCGGCGCTTCCATCACCTGATCGACGGTCAGCGGCTTGGTGAACAGCGCGTATGGGTTGTTGCTCGCGTGGGTACGCGACTTGACCGCAACTCGCGCAAAGATGTCCGGATTCGCACCGTACCGCTCGATGTACTCCCACCCGGCCGCGCCGAATGCCTGGATCGCACGTGGAGCATCGGTCGGCAGCTCTGGATGCAGCTCCACCCGACGCTCGTGAATCCAGCCCACCGGAGAGGTCCGATCGGGAAAAGCGCTGCCGAGGGCGCCCGGTGTCATCTCCTCGAATCCGAACGCCAGCGCGCAGTCCACGATCCCGCTCTCGACTGCCTGGCGGGCGAGCACGAGCGCGGACGAACCGGACGCGCAGTAGTTGTTCAAGTTGTACACGGGGATGCCGGACATCCCGACCGAGTACACCGCGCGCTGACCACACGTGCTGTCGCCGTATACATAGCCGGCGAACGCCTGCTGTACCAGGGAGTAGTCAATTCCCGCGTCGGCGAGGGCTCCGCGGATCGCCTCCGCAGCCATCACCTCGTAGGGGTCGTGTGCGCCGGGCTTGGCGAATTTCACCATGTTGACGCCGACAACTTGCGCTTTGTCACTCATCTCGGGATCTCCGAACTCTTGTCGATTGTGCAGTACGAAATCGAACCGATCAGTTCATCAAGTGCAGATCGGACTCGGCGACCTCGAACTCGATGCGCAGCAGGGCCTGGCACATGGTCTTGCCGGTGAAGTCGGCGCGCAGGCTACGTGTGGCTCCGCCGCCGAGTGCATTGCGCAGAACGAAATTCATCGCTTCCAGGGTGCGCACCTCGTAGCGATCCACCTCGCCCTTGACCATCTCGCCGAAGAAGCCCTTGACCACGTCTGCGGTCAGGTACTCCAGGATCAGCGGGTAAAAACGCTTCTCCTTGGCTATGACTGCGATATTGCAGATGTCACCCTTGTCGCCGGAGCGGGCGTAGGCGATGTCGTTCAAATGGATACGGCTCATGTGGTCACAGTTCCCTAGTTTCGACGGTCTGCGAGATCTCCTCGCGCGGAATCAAAGTCGGCCACAGGGCGAAAACCTCGCGCGGCGGCGGAGTGTTGAGCTGACCGGTCGATCCGATCGGGCCGGTGCCCATCAGCATCACGCATTCGCGAGCTACCTTCGCGGCCTCCGTACGTTCGGCGCACTTCGCCGCGACGCGAATACGGACCTCGTTGATGTCCGGGTCCGGGGCGGGCGACGCAGACCAGTGGCACGAGTTGACGCCGATCATGTCGAACCGGACTTCCTCGGCATCGAGGTTTACCATCTGCAGACGCTTCTCGATGATCTCGATCGACCGCTCGGCCTTTTCGACGGCGTCCGGCCAGGTCACCGACGACTCGGCCTCGCCGATGAAGCCGTCCATGTATGCGATGCCCGCCTTGAGGGTGTCCGGACGTGG
>JBCEBZ010000421.1:0-12380 GCA_039206675.1 Rhodococcus sp. (in: high G+C Gram-positive bacteria)
ACACCGAGCCTCGATGCGACCCGGCGCCCGCACCTGCCGGACTAGCGTGGGAGGTACCGACACTCCCGGCGTACCGGGGCGGCAGGTGCTGTCGCAACCGGGAGGCGCTCCGTTTCCGGCACTTCGATAAGGGGTGACACCGTGGTCGACCGACCGCACTCCGACGCGCAGAATCTGACGCGAGAGCTTGCGCGCCACGTCGAGGGCGCCGTGCATGACGTGGCCGCACTTGCCGCAAACCGGATCTGCGAGCAGGTACCGAGTTATCGGGACAATGCGGATCCCGGTTTGCGTGAAGACGTTGCTGCCCACTGCCGTGATGTCTTCGACACCTTCGCGCACAGCCTGGCGCAGAACGAGTTTCCTTCGCGTGACGACTTCCGGGTCACCGGAAACCACGCCCTGCGCAGGGTGACGCAGTCGATTCCTCTCGCCGACTTCCTCCAGGCGTTCCGGATCAGCCAGTTGACTCTCTGGGAGAGTGTCCTCGACATTGCACGGCAACACCCCGACCTTCAGGCGGCGGCGACCGACTCCGTCAGGTTCATCATGGGAGTGATCGAGGCGGGCAGCACGATCGCCGCGGAAGGGTATCTGGAAGCGCAGCAGTTCCTGCTCGCGGACGCAGCCAGGGCGGCCCGGGACCTCGTCGATGATCTGCTCGCCGGCAAGACTCCGACTGTGGGTTCGCGGCAAGCGACGCTACGGACGGCTGGACTCGACCTCGGTTCGACGGTCGTCGTCGCTTCCGGTCTCGCCACCCCCGAGGGCGGAAGCAGGCAAGCAATCGTGCGCGCGTTGGGAGTGGCGGGCGCGGACCACACGCGCACCCGTGGCTTGATCGCCTTCCGGCACGGAGAATTCATCGGCATCTTCCCGGCAGAGGAGGGGAACGGCGAAGCGGTCACACGCAGTGTGACTCATGCTTTCGACACCCTGCGCGCCCAGCGCATCGACCTCACGATCGGGATCAGCACGGTGCACACGGGTCTCGAGGCGGTACCTCAGGCCTACTGCGAAGCCGTCACCGCTCGCGAGGAGTTGTCCGATAGGCCGGGGGTCAAACCGCTGAGCGACCTGACGACGTTCGAATACCTCCTCACCAAACGGGACGACACCGCGCGCCGGCTCATCGATCCCGCGGTCCGGCGTTTCGTGGAGGACGACCTTGCCGCGGATCGGGTGTACATCGACACGCTGGAGGCATACGCCAAGGCCAACCTCAACGCGAAGGCGGCTGCCGAGACTCTGTATGTCCACGGCAACACCGCCTACTACCGGTTGGACCGGATCGCGGAGCGAACCGGAAAGGACCTCCGGCGCTTCGACGACGTGCTGGATCTCCTCGTCGCCGTCAAGTTGCTCACCCCGCACACACGCCGCGACCCGCACCCGCCGTGATTTCGGGAGGGACGGTCGTGTCAGCTCGGTTCCGTGATCCGATGGAGTTCGGTGACGAGTGTGTCCGGGAATCCGGTGTCGACGGTGTCGGGTTCGAACGTGATGCGGTAGATGATGGGTGCAACGAGGTGGTCCATGATCTGCCGCACGCTGGGGGTGGTCTGCCCTAGTGCACGTGCCCGCTCGACGAGCCTCTCCGCCTCGTCTCGACGCGACGCCAGGCAGTTGGTCTCGCCGTCGTCTGCAAGCACCGCGGAAGCGCGCAACAACGAGGCCTTCGTCGGGCGAGCCAGGTGCCCGTACAGTTCCCGCGCCCACTCCCGTAGGTCGTCGTCGATTGCCCCGGTGTCGGGGAGCGGCCGGTCGGGGTCCAGGCGCAGTGTTGCGACCTCGGCGACGAGACTTCCGACGTCACCCCATCGCCTGTAGATGCTGGAGGGGCTGACGCCTGCGCGAGCGGCGACGGCGGGCACGGTGACCCGATCTGCGCCGCTCTCCGCGATCAGATCCTCGACGGCGTCGCGCACCGCCGCGATGACCAGCGCGCTGCGGCCGCCGGTGCGGCGGGCGGGAACAGAATCGGACGACATCGGGTTAGTTTAACGCACAGTGTTTTGCTTTAAGGGCTCGATTCGGTCTACGGTCACCCTTATTGCACACATCTTCGCCTTAAGGAGAGGGATGTCTTACTCCGTCCAGACGCGCGAGCGCACCGCCGGAACCTCCGGGAGCCTCGCCCTGCCCTTGTTGAGCGTCGAACTCCTCGCGTTCTTCTTCGCGGCGAGCGCGCCGTCGCCGCTGTTCGTCGTCTTCCAGGATCGTTGGTCCCTGGGCGCATCCACCCTCACCGTCATCTTCGCCGTGTACGCGATCGCGTTGCTGGCCGCACTGTTGACGGCAGGCGCGGTCTCCGACCACCTCGGGCGCAAACCGGTCGTCGTCGCCGGCGTAGTCGTGCAGATCGGCGCCATGGCGATGTTCGTCGCGGCCGATGGCGTCCACTGGCTCATCGCCGCGCGAATCGTGCAGGGTCTCGCGACGGGCATCGTCACCGGAGCACTGACTGCGGCGATCGTGGAGGCAGCTCCACCGGACAAGAAACACGTCGGCACCATGCTGGGCAGTGTCTCGCCGCTTGCGGGTCTCGCACTGGGCGCTCTGAGCTCCGGGTTGATCCTCCAGTTCTCCGACACTCCGGTGCCGTCGACCTTCATCTCACTCGCCCTGTTCTTCGCCGTTGCCGGCGTGCTGACTTTCTTCATTCCCGAATCGGCCACACCGCGGCCGGGTGCCCTCGGATCACTCGTTCCACGAGTGTCGATTCCACCCGCCGCCCGTTCAGTCTTTCTCGCCAGTGTCCCGGCCATCGTCAGCGTGTGGATGCTCGGAGGTCTCTACCTGTCTCTGATCCCGTCGACGATGACCGAAATTCTGCGCATCCACTCGGGACTCGCCAGCGGGCTGGCCATCGCCCTTCTCAACGGAGCGGGCGCACTGGCCCCCGTCGTTCTCCGCAGGAGTGACAGCCGGACCACCACCCTTGTCGGGGCAGGTGCACTGGCCACGGGGGTGACGATCACCCTGATCGGCATCGGCCTCGGATCCGGCCCCGTCTTCTTCATCGGCACCGCCGTGGCGGGCGTCGGATTCGGTTCCGCCTTCTCCGGCAGCATCCAACGCCTCAGCCCGCTGGTGGAACCACACCAGCGGGCCGAATTGTTCGCGGCGCTCTATGTCGTCAGCTACCTGTCGTTCAGCATTCCGGCCATCATCGCCGGACGCATGGTCGCGCCGTTCGGCCTGCTGCAGACCGAACTCGTCTACGGTGCGGTACTCGTCGCGATGGCGCTCGCCGCCCTGATCACCGGCCTCGTCGGCGGCCCCGCCCGACGACGACAACTTCAGACTCCGGCGAGTTCGCGCTCGGGGTAGAGGAACACGTTGTCGGGGTCGATGAGAAGGTCGACCTCGCCGTGGTGGGTGGCGGTGAGGCAGTTCGCGGCGATCTGGGCGCTGCCGACCGACAGGATGTATTCGTGGCGGGCGCCGACGTACGACGACGAACGGACGTGGGCACGGATGCGGTTCGTTCCGGGTGACGCGGGCGCGTCCGGGCCGGTGATCGTGACACGTTCGGGGCGGACGGCGACGCTGACGCGGTCACCGGTACGGACGTCGAATCGACCACGGGCGTGGACGATCTGGCCGGAATCGGCGAGTTCGACGTAGGTGTCGCCGGCAGCCGCGTCGACGACGCGACCGTCGAGGAAGCTGCAACTGCCGACGAACGCCGCGACCTCGCGGGCGGCGGGACGGTCGTAGATCTCGGTGGGGGACGCGATCTGCACCATGCGGCCCTTCGCCATGACGGCGATGCGGTCGCTCATGGCGAGTGCTTCCTCTTGGTCGTGGGTGACGTAGATGGTGGTGATGCCGACGGAGGCTTGCAAAGCCTTGAGCCAGGCGCGGGCCTGCTCGCGCAGTTTCGCGTCGAGGTTCGACAGTGGCTCGTCGAGGAGCAGCACCCGCGGGGAGTACACCAGTGCCCGGGCGAGGGCGACGCGTTGCTGCTGGCCACCCGACATCTCGTGTGGGTACCGGCCACGCAGGTGCAGCAGGTCGACCTTGTCGAGTGCGTCGTCGATGAGTGCGTCGCGGCGAGCCTTGGGGACCTTCCGCAGCGACAACGGGAGGGCGAGGTTGTCGGCGATGCTCATGTGCGGCCAGAGCGCGTACGACTGGAAGACCATGCCGAGGTTGCGGCCTTCGGGTGGGATGAAGCTGTTGTGCCGTCCGCTGAAGAAGACGGCGTCGTCGAGGGCGATGGTGCCGGTGTCGGGGCGGTCGAGGCCGGCGATGCAGGAGAGGGTGGTGGATTTTCCGCAGCCGCTGGGCCCGAGGAGAGTGAAGAATTCGCCGTCGTGGACGGTGAAGTTGATGTCGTGCAGCACCTGGGTGCCGTTGAAGGTCTTGTTGACGTCGGTAACGGTGAGTTCAGGCATCGGAGTTGTGGCCCTTCAGGAGTCGGGTGGCGATGGCGACGAAGACGACGGTGATGGCGATCTGGACGGTGGCCAGCGCCGCGACGGAGCCGGCGTTTCCTTCCGCCCAGAGTTGCAGGGCGGTGGTGCCGATGACGCTGCTCTGCGAGTTGGCGAGGAAGACCGCGGGTGAGTACTCCTTGATCATCGTGACGAAGACGAGGATGAGGGCCCCGGCGAATGCGGGAACGATGAGTTTGCCGAGTACCCGGGTGAAGGTCTTGAACCAGTCGGCACCGCTGACGCGGGCGGCGTTGTCGAGTTCCTCGCCGATCTGCATCAGCAGCGGGGAGATGTTGCCGTAGGCGGTGGGGAGTGCCCGCATCCCGAAGGCGATGACGAGGATCCAGATGGTGCCGGTCAGGAGAGCGGAGACGAAGCCGGGTGAGAAGGCCAGAGCCCAGAAGAATCCGATACCGACGATCAGGCCGGGCATGGCCTGCGGGGCGAGTGCCAGATATTCGACGAGTTTGCCGCCGCGCATCGTCGAGCGTCGGGCGACGAGCACCGCGAGGGCGGCGAGCACCGCCACCACGACCGCGCCGACGACGGCGATGACGACGCTGTTGACGATCGACATGTAGTAGGAGCGGTAACTGAAGATCGGGACGTAATTCGCGAACGTCAGCGTCGAGAACGGGGACTTCAGCGGGGTCAGCACCAGAGTGAACGACCGGAAGACGAGGGTGGCGATCGGCAGCAGCGCACCGAAGATCAGGTAGATCGCGATGAAGGCGGCGGAGATCCATTTGATCCAGCCGAGGTCGAACTGGCGTGGTCGGGTCGCCTTGCCCCGGACGGAGACGAACCGTTTGGCGTTCTTCAGCATCTTGGCCTGCATCGCGACCATGGCAATTGTGACGGCGAGGATCAGCACCGAGGCGGCGCCGAGGACACCGTAGTCAGGGTCGATGGCCTGAAGGCCGTTGGTATAGAGGAACGTCGAGAAGACGGTGATGTCCGACGGCTGGCCGTACAACAGGGGAACCGACAGCGTCTCGAGTGACATGCTCACGATGAGCACCGAGCTGTAGACGATCGGGGGACGCAGCATCGGGATCACGACCGAGCGCAGGATCCGCATGGGTCCGGCACCGCACACCTGGGCCGCCGATTCGAGGGACGCGTCGGCCTGACGGAGGGCACCGACACAGAACGTGAACGCGATCGGAGCCAGCGCGACGGCTTCGGTCAGCGCCATGCCCGGGATCGAATACAGGTTCCAGGGGACGAACCCGAAGACCTCGCGGAACTGCACACTGAAGAATCCGGCGGGCCCGTAGAGGATGATCCAGCCGAAACCCAGCAGCAGAGAGGAGATATAGAACGGCCAGCGCATCGAGCCGGCGATGAAATTGCCGAAGGGAAGCCTCGTTCGGGTGACCACGACGGCCATCGGCACCGCGAACAGCTGCGCCAGGATCGTGGTCAGGCCGGCGAACAGCACCGTGTTGACGATGACGTCACCGAACCCGGCCTCCGTGAACAGGCGGGTGTAGTTGTCGAGTCCGAGAACGCCGCCGCTCTCGTAGAGCGGACGGTCGATGAAGGACTGGTAGAGGGTGGGAATCACCGGTGCGAGGACCAGCGCGGCGAGGAACAGCAGCACCGCGTACTGAATGAGCGTGTCGCGTCCGATGTTCCGGAACTTCCGGTAGCGCGGGCTGCCCAGCTCACCCGGGCGCAGCGGGACGAAGGGCTCGGTCGTCGGGGATTCGGTGGGGGTCGTCAGTGTCATGGTGAGGTCGCTATCTCGGCTCAGCCGGCTTGCAACGAAGACCAACGGTCCGAGAACCGTTCGATGTCTTCGTCGGATGCTTTGGTGTACGGGATGAGGATCGTGTTCTCTTCGCCGACCTCGTGGACGACGTCGCGGTAGGTGGCGACACCGCCGTCGACGCGCTGCACCCCCTCGCGGTACGCGGTGAGGCCGCCCTCGGCAACAGCGGCCTGACCCTCGGCGGACAGCACGAAGTCGGTGAACAACTTCGCGGTCGCCGGATGCGGGGCACCCTGGAGCATCGACATCCCGCGTCGCAGCAACGGGGTGCCGTCGTCGGGGAAGACGGCCTTGATCAGCCCGCCGGTGCGCTGTTCGGCAGTCAGGGCCGGTGAGCCCATGAAGAAGCCGACGGAGTACTCACCGGCCGTCACCTTCTCCACCTGCGAGCCGGTCGACGTCTCGTTCTTGCTGTACGGCAGGATCTCGGCGAGGGCGTCCCAGGCCGCCGGGTCGTTGTCGACGAAGGCACGGGTCACGGTGAATCCGAAGGCGCCTTTCGGGTTTCGGACGGTGACGGCGCCGTCGAATCGCTCCGGGTCGGCTTTCACCTTGTCGGCGAGGTCGGCGATGCCGGTGGGGCGCTCGTCCTCGTCCAGCAGCGCCGTGTTGTAGATGATCGAAATCGGGTCCACCGACATCGAATACACCGACGGGAGGACCTCGGCGAAGTTGGGGAGGTGATCCTTCTCCGGAGACTGGTACGGCGCAACCGTTCCGGGGCGTTCGACGAAATCGGCCCAGGCGTCGGCGGCGCCGGTGACGATCACGTCGGCGGACGTCTGCCCGATCGCCTGCTCGCTCAGCACGCGCTGGAAGACCTCGTCGCTGTCGAGGTTGGTGGCGTTGATGCTGTCCACCCACGGGTACTTGTTCTGGAACGCCTTGAAGATCGGTGCCCAACTCTGCTGGTCGGTGCTCGAATAGATCGTGAGGGCACCGCCTTCGTTCTTGGAAGCGTCGACGACGGTGGTGGCGTAATCGCTGGGGTAGTAATCCGGCACGGTGACCGGGTAACTGCTGTAGTCCTCCCCGACGCCGCATGCGGTGAGCGCTCCTGCGGTCACTGCGGCCGCGGCGAGCGCACAGATCCGGCGGCGCGTCCGCTCGCGCCGGAGCGACGTCGTGTTGCCTCGCAGGTCGCCCTGCTCGTGTGTCATTGCGATGGTCTCCTCGGATGGGTCGATAAGGCCACGGGCGCGCCGTGGTGTCTCGCTCGCAGTGCAGGTTCGTGATGGGGGCGAAAGTCTCGGGCCGGATCGGGTGCACCTCGGACGACGGTGAGATGTGCTCCGCGTTTCGTGTCGACCCGGCTGTGAAGTGGAACACTATCGCCGAGTAAGGTTTTTTGCAACGTCTTAATGCCAATCGTGCCGTGATCGAACGTTCGAGCGCGACGTCGCAGATAAGATGGACCGACTTCGAGAGGTGGCAGGACGTGACGATGACCGCAACGCCCCTGGTAAATCAGATCGCCGTGCAGATCGTCCAATACATCCGATCGAAGGGGTACGAGCCCGGTACTCGCCTGGTCGAACGCAGACTGGCCGACGATCTGCGGGTGTCCCGATCGCCGATCCGCGGTGCGCTGCAACTTCTCGAGCGGGACGGGGTGGTCGGACCGGCCGAACGCGGTGGGTTCGTCGTCCTCAAGTCCGGAGACGAGCTCGCGAGCCCCCCGATCGAGGGCGCCGCGAGCCGCGAAGAGACCTATCTCCGCGTCGCCGAAGAGCGCCTGGCGGGTGAACTACCCGACCGGATCACCGAGAACGAGCTCGCCCGCCGCTACGACCTCACTCGCTCCGAACTGGCCGAGCTGCTGCGCCGCATGTCCAAGGAGGGGTGGATCGACCGCCTCCCCGGCTACGGGTGGGAGTTTCTGCCGATGCTGACCTCGCTCAAGATGTACGAGGACAGCTACCACTTCCGCCTGGTCATCGAGCCGGCGGCCATCCTGGAAACCACCTTCGACCTCGACCGCGCCGCAGTCGAGGCCTCCCGGGACGCGCAGCAGCGACTCGTGGACGGCGACATCTGGACGGTGTCGAATGCCGAGCTGTTCGACCTGAACTCGCACCACCACGAGGTCATCATCGGGTGTAGTCACAACGCCTACTTCGTCGACGCGCTGCAACGCATCGACAAGACGCGCCGGCTCATCGAGTACCGGCGGTCGCTGCAACGCGAGAAGGCGCTCATTCGCTGCCGTGAGCACGTGCAGATCGCCAACCTGCTGCTCGACGGCGACAACGCCCGCGCCAGCTCGCTGATGTACCGCCATCTGGCCACCGTCAGCGTGGAGAAGACCGCGCACTGACCGCCGCGGCGGGGTTCGTCGATCCCGCGGTTCGCTGCATTTCCCCTGGTCGGGGACGCGAAGACCAATGTGCTTCGAAATGTTGGTATTAAGCTATTGTAAAAAACCAACACCGACGTTAATGTGGTGCAGCACACCGAAGAGTTCCGGTGTCGCGACTCACCCGAAGAGGATCAGAAATGTCAGGCAGCACGAACGCCCCCGCCGAGCTGGCCGGAATCTGTGACACCCACGTCCACGTGCTCGACCCGCAGCGGTTCCCCTACGCCGACGACCGGACGTACACCCCGGCGGCGGCCACGATCGCCGACCTCGCAGCGTTCACGCGGCGGACGGGTATCGAGCGAGTGGTGCTGGTGCAGCCGAGCATTTACGGGACGGACAACTCAGCGCTCCTCGACGGGCTCGCGAAGCTGGGGCCCGATGTGGCCCGTGGCGTCGCCGTCATCGACAGTGCGTGTTCCACCGACGCCGAACTCGAGCGCCTGCGCGACGCCGGTATCCGCGGCCTGCGGGTCAACATCGCCGTCCACGGCGACACCGGAAGTGCGTTGGCCGCCGCCGTCGATCGCGCCGCGCCGTTCGGATTTGCGGTCGAGATCTACGCCGGCATGCGGTTCCTTCTCGACAACAGCTCGGTGATCGAAAAATCCCATGTCCCAATCATTCTCGACCACTACGCCGGGATCGATCCGGTCACCGGGCCTGATGCGCCCGGGGTGGGCGAGCTGACCGAACTCCTCGCGACCGGACACGTCTGGCTGAAGATGTCCGCCCCCTACCGGCTGCCGGGTAACCCGGCACCTGCGGCAGTTGAGGACCTGTCCCGGCGACTCATCGAGGCGGCCGCCGACCGGTTGCTGTGGGCGTCGGACTGGCCGCACACCGGGCGCCTGCCGAAGGACGTCGCCCGGACCGCGGCGTCGATCGATCCGTTCTTCGACGTCGACGATGCCGCTGTCCTGGCCGGCATCCGCCACGCCGCCGGATCCGACGAGAACGCCCGCCGCATCCTCGTCGACAACCCCGCCGCACTGTTCGGGTTCTGATCCCGCCTCCCCTCACCCACGGGCAACCCGCCCCCTCGAAGGACTGACCATGGCAACACACACGACCGCACCGCACGGCGCGGACTCCCCGGAACTGTCCGGGCATCCCTGGCGCGCCCGGTGGTGGACGTTGATGGACCGCGACATCGGGATCATCCCGATTCCGATCTACATCCTGCTGGTCGGGTTGCTGATCGGGTTCACCGCGATGGGCGTCGTCAAGAGCGACATCACCATGGTCATCGCGGTGATGGCGGTCTTCGCGTTCACGCTCGGCGAGATCGGCAAACGCGCGCCGATCATCCGCAACATCGGCGGTGCCGCGGTGGTGGTCACCTTCGTGCCGTCGTATCTGAACTACAAGGGCTGGATCCCGGCGTCGAACGTCGACATCGTCAGCGACTTCTTCAAGTCGACGAACATCCTGTACCTGTTCATCGCCGGGGTGATCGTCGGCAGCATCCTGAGCATGGATCGCACCGTCCTGATCAAGGGCTTCGTGAAGATCTTCGTCCCGCTCGCGGCGGGTTCGGTCGTCGCCGGCGTCGTCGGCACCGCGGTCGGCTCCCTCGTCGGCATCGGATTCAGGGACACCCTCTATTTCATCGTGGCGCCGATCATGGCGGGCGGCGTCGGTGAAGGCGCCGTCCCGCTGACCCTCGGCTACGCCCAGGCCGGCTTCGGGGACCAGGGTGAACTGCTCGCGAAGGTCATGCCGGCCATCCTCGTCGGCAACCTCACCGCCATCATCCTGTCCGGCCTGCTCAGCTACCTCGGCAAGAGGCGACCGCATCTGACCGGTTTCGGACGCCTCCAGCCCGGCGTCAACGACGACCTCCTCGAGGCGGAGGACACCCGGGATCAGTCCAACCTGTTCAGCGTCCAAAACATTGCCGCCGCAATGATCGTGGCCGTCACGCTGTACCTTGCGGGTCAGATGGCGCACGAGGTGTTCGGTCTCCCCGGGCCGGTGACGATGCTCTTCCTGGCCGTGCTGCTCAAACTCGCCCACGGCGTCACGCCGCGGATCCAGGCCGGCTCGAAGATCGTCTACACCTTCTTCCTCACCGCGATGGCGTTCCCGATGCTCTTCGCCTTCGGGCTGGTGCTGACCCCCTGGGAGAAGCTGATCGAGGGCTTCGCACCCCGCAATCTGATCACCATCGTCGCCACCGTCACCGCCCTGGTGATCACCGGCTTCTTCACGTCCAAACTGGTGCGCATCCACCCGGTCGAAGGTGCCATCATCACCTCCACCCACTCCGGCATGGGCGGCGCCGGCGACATCGCGATCCTCACCGCCAGCGACCGCATGCGCCTGATGCCGTTCGCCCAGATCGCCACCCGGATCGGCGGCGGAATCACCGTCGCCGGAATCCTCGCCCTCGCCGCCGTGTGGGGCATGTAAACACCGTCTTGTCAACACTTTTCCAGAAAGCGAGTACCACCATGAGCACCCAGATTCTCGTCCTGCCCGGCGACGGCATCGGTCCCGAAATCACCCCCCGCACGCTGCAGATCCTCGAGGCAGCCGATCAGGCCCTCGGCCTGGACCTGGAATTCGAGATCCACGACATCGGCCTGAAGAGCCTGGCGGAGCAGGGCACTACCCTCACCGACGCCACCCTGGCCCGCATCCCCGAGGTCGACGGCGTCATCCTCGGACCGGTCTCGCACTACGACTACCCCCCGCGCTCGGAGGGCGGCATCAACCCGTCGGCGGAACTGCGCACCAAGTTCGAACTGTTCGCCAACGTCCGCCCGTGCCGGTCCCGTGAGGGGCTGAGCATCCTGCGCGACCCGATGGACCTGGTCATCGTGCGCGAGAACACCGAGGGCTTCTACTCCGACCGCAACATGTTCGCCGGAACCGGCGAATTCATGCCCGACGAGAACATGGCCCTGAGCGTCCGGAAAATCACCGCCAAGGCCTCTGAGCGAGTTGCCCGCGCCGCCTTCGAAATCGCCCAAGGCCGCAACAAGAAGGTCACCGCTGTCCACAAGGCCAACGTCGTCAAGCTCTCCGACGGCCTTTTCCTGCGCGAGGTCCGAAAGGTCGCCGCCGAGTTCCCCGATGTCCAGCTTGAAGAACTGATCGTGGACGCGGCCGCTGCACTGCTGATTCGGAAACCCCACGAGTTCGACGTCATCGTGACCACCAACATGTTCGGCGACATCCTCTCCGACGAAGCCTCCGAACTTTCCGGAAGCCTCGGCCTCGGAGGCTCACTCAACGCCGGCCACAACATCGGCGTGGCACAGGCCCAGCACGGCTCCGCCCCGGACATCGCCAACCAGGGCATCGCCAATCCCACCTCGCTGATCCTTTCCGCAGCCATGCTGCTGGACTGGAGGGGCCGCCGCGACAACAACCCTGCCCTCATCGCAGCAGCAGCCGACATCGAAAACGCAGTCGAGACCGTGCTGGCCAACCCGCTGACCCGCACCGGCGACATTGGCGGCTCGCTCGGAACGCGTGAATTCGCGGACGAAATTATCGCTACTTTGCCACGCGAACGCGTCGCCCAGGCGTCCGCCTGACCACTCTCAGAAGGAACAACCATGATTTCGACTATCAATCCGGTGACCGGTGAAACCACGGCCACTTTCCCCGCGCACACCCCGGAGCAGGTTGACGCCGTGCTTGATGCTGCGGTGGCGGCGCAGAAGCAGTGGCGCCTCGTCCCGGTCGAGGACCGTGTCCAGGTCCTGCGGAACACCGCGAAGGTACTCCGTGAGAACAAGGCCCAGTACGCTGCCCTGATCACCTTGGAAATGGGCAAGCCCGTGGC
>JBCEBZ010000422.1:0-2139 GCA_039206675.1 Rhodococcus sp. (in: high G+C Gram-positive bacteria)
CGCCGCGCCAACCGCAGGCAAGTTGACGGGCGCCGCCGGACACGTTGCAGTACAGCACAATCCAGGGCGGTCACCGGTCGCCAGCTCGCATCGGTCGGGACTCGGCCTCAATCGGATCGCACATACACGCAGGTGCCTTCGAAATCGCACTGACCGGTCGGTATTGCGGATGTGAAAAATAGTGCAATGGCGTGGATCACACTCCCTGGACTTCTCCGCTCCGGCTCACGAAGATCATTGATGCGCTGCTCGTTACTACGTGCAGGTTGTCCGTGTAGCGCCCCTGCCAGCTGATGCACATCGTTGGCGGGGGCTGCGCTTGGCTGTGCCACAACATCAATCGGACACGGCGCAAACTTATTGCCCAACACCTCGGCGGACCATCTCCAACTCCGGTGGGGCATCGTCTCGTGCCTTCCAGGCGTGGGTCACGGAATCCCAGGGCACGAAGATGGGTATGTCTACCGGTCGTTCTACCGTCGTCGGATAGACACCCCGCGGGGAGGGTGGGAACCCGACAACCCCCACACCCTGCAAGCCGAGGCCCCAATGCGCGATCAGCTCCACCACTCCCTCCTTTACTCACCATTCGTCGCTGCGAGCAGTGCCACACCGTGCACGCCGCCGACGCGTCCACGTGCTCATCGCGCCGCAGCGCCGAACTGAGCCGGACGGGCACCGACTTCATTCCTTCACGGTCGCGAACCGCTCCGCATCGACCTCTTCCGAACGATGCCTGTCGACCTGACGGACCCTTCCGCTTTCCGGCTCCTGACAGTTCGGCCGTGGAGAGATCCTCGAGTCGAGTCCGGCTCGGCCACCACCAAGAGCGGGCTGACAGATAGTCCCTCGTTTTCGCGAAAGAAGAGAACTCAATTGAGAAAGCTTTACGGGATCCTTGCGTGTCTTGCAGTCGCCCTCGGCGCATTCCTCGTCGAGGCGCCGGCGGCATCGGCCACAGGTGTCGTATCCAACGGCATCGCATGGACCGATGATCTGAACCCGGTGCCGCGCCCGCTCGGCATCATCGACTTCTGCACGATGGGCGTTGTGGGCACCGATTCGCTCGGCAACAAGATCGGTATCTCCGCCGCGCACTGTGTCGACGGCACACCCGACGGTGCGCCCGTCTACCGCTATGCGCCGACAGGCCCGCGGGAACACATCGGGAACATCGTGTACCGCAGTCCCGGCGGCGGGATCGGCGTCGACTGGGTGGTCATTCGCCTCAACGCTGACGCGGTACTCACGTCGAACGGTCCCAGCGCCCGGGTCGACGGAATCGGCGCCTCCAACCCGGTCGGTCCCCTGTGCAAGGACGGGGCCGGTACCGGCATCCATTGCGGGTCGATCACCTCGCAGAACACCACACGCTTCTACAGCAATGCCCAATCAGGCGGTGGTGACTCCGGTGGTCCCGTACTTCAGAACAACACCGAGATCGTGGGCATGGTCCGCGGATTCGACACTGCACTGTTCGCCTTCGAGTACATCAAGTTCACTGCCGTCCTCGACGGCATCAACGCCCAGCCCAACCCCGTCGGTAAAGGCTTCGTCGTCACCAACAGCTGACCCACGACCCAGGAACCGGTCGTGTTCGCCGAGATATCCAGCAGCGACATCCGTTTGGGACGGGCGGATACGTGCTGCCGACTGAAGCCCGATATCGAACCACCGGCCGGGGTGCGGCGGGTCCACAGCAGCCACCGCGTCCCGCACGCCCCCGGACGGCTCACTGCCCTGTTGGAATCCAACAGGGCAGTGTCACACATCACGCAACCGACAGGCGTGCCTGAGCGTCATGGAATGCCTGCACGATCTCCGCCGGAATCCGGCCGCGAGGTGACACCTTGTGCCCCGCCCCGAGCGCCCACTCACGAATCTCCGTCGACGACTTCTTCGCCGGAGCCTTGCTCACCACTGCGCTCGTCACCGGCACCGCCTCGGCAACCGGCTTCTTCACGGCCGACTTCTTCACGGCAGCCTTCTTCACGGCCGACTTCTTCGCCGGTGCCGCTTTTGTCTGAACCGGCTTTGCCTGGGCGTTGTGGAATGCTTCCACGATCGCGGCCGGAATCCGGCCACGAGGTGACACCTTGTGCCCCGCCCCGAGCGCCCACTCACGAATCTCCGTCGACG
>JBCEBZ010000422.1:2239-12374 GCA_039206675.1 Rhodococcus sp. (in: high G+C Gram-positive bacteria)
CGAGGTGACACCTTGTGCCCCGCCCCGAGCGCCCACTCACGAATCTCCGTCGACGACTTCTTCGCCGGAGCCTTGCTCACCACTGCCCTCTTCACCGGCACCGCCTCAGCAACCGGCTTCTCCACAGCCGCCTTCTTCGCGACGATCTTCTTTCCGGCCGTCTTCGTCGCCGCCGTCTTCTTCGCGGCCGCCTTCTTCACAGTCTTCTTTGTCGCGGCCGTCTTCTTCGCCGGTGCCGGCTCAGCCTGAACCTTCGCCGCCTGAGCGTCATGGAATGCTTGCACGATCTCGGCCGGAATCCGTCCACGGGAGGACACTTCGCGTCCCTCCGCGGTCGCCCACTCGCGAATCTCCTTGGTTGTCGTCTTCGTCGAACCTTCAGAAATCCTCGGGGATACCGCCATGCTGTCTCCTTTTTCGCCGGGCAATCGTCGAACGCACACAATAACGGCAGGCGGCATTTCCTGGTAATCAGAAGACTCACCCGAACTGAAATTGCAACATCTCAGCCCGATGCTCATCCACGCAGGCCCGCCCGATCCTCTTGGTGGTTCGTCTCCACACTCGGTTTTACCACGCTTCAGGCAGGACGAGTGCGCTTCGCACCGGTGAGAAATTCCCTTCGGAACCCCTGGAATACGTCGGCGGCCACGGCATCACTCGTCACCTTCGACACATTCGGTGTTCCTTGCGTGGCGTGCGTTCCATGACTATTCCACGAAACTGATTCCGCAAAGTTCATGCAGCGCAGCATGTCCCGGTCAAAGTGACAGTGGTTCCGAACCGGCGGTACAGGCCCGCTCGTCAGTGCGGCGCCGCTAGGGATTGACGAAATTCGCCCGCCCCCGGTTCCGATGGGTCGGATTGCGGCGCACCTCATCAGATCCGGAAGGCCGTAGCACTGGGGTTGCTGCGATAGACCGTTCAGAGCTCACCTGAACGAACTCGAGTAAGCGCGCCCAGTCGCGCGGGATTCTCAGGAATCTAATCTCGGGGTGGCTCCGCTGTGCAGGTGCGCGAGGCCCGGTACCTCGAGCGGCTGCGTCGACAGCGCGAGACCACGGTGCCCCTCCGATAATCGGTCGTCAGTGGCATGAGCAGATTCACCACCAGTGGTGTGCCCCCACCTACGGGGCTTCGTCGTGGTTGCCCCTTACCCGCTCAGATTCTCGGGCGAGAATGCCCGCCGCGGCCCGCACCCACAGGTGTGACTCACCCGACCTTTGACTTCAAGTACTTGAAGTTCTTAGCGTTTATGACGTGAGTGCACGAACCACCCCACGCGTCTACACGATCAAGGACGCGGCCGCTCTGACCGGACTTCCGGCCAGCACGCTGCGCTATTACGAGTCGGTCGGGGTGATCGCGCCGATCAGCCGCGGGGAGAGCAGTAGACACCGGGTTTACGACGAGGACGACCTGGGCCAACTGTTGGCAATCGCATGCCTGGCGGCGACTGGGATGTCGGTCAATGACATGAAGGAATACGTCGCCAACGGGCAACTCGGGGCCGCGGCCGCCGCCGCGCAGATCGAGTTGCTGACAGAGCGCCGGAAGCAACTCGCGATCGAGGCCCAGCAGGTCGCACTGCGTCAACGCTACGTCGCCATCAAGATCGACTACTGGCGGGCGATCGACGCCGGCGACGAGCCCCGTGCCACGCTCCTCGCCGCCGAGGCGAGCGCACTCGCCGACGAGCTCCACAACGCCAAGAAGCGCTAACCCCGCCTCCAACCCCACACCCGAGTGGCCATCGACCGATGCGCCACCGGTCACCCGACCCTGCCCAGCTCACCACCACTGTGACCACCACAGAAGTTAGGAAGATCCGCCATGCGTGTTCACGCGTACGCCGCTCCCGCCGCGGGCCAGCCGCTCGCCCCCACCACCATCGAGCGCCGCGACGTCGGTCCCAATGACGTCCTCATCGAGATCCAGTACGCCGGCATCTGCCACTCCGACATCCACACCGTCAACGGCGACTGGGGCCCGCAGCCCTTCCCCGTCGTGCCCGGCCACGAGATCGTCGGCATCGTCGCCGAGACCGGCGCCGACGTCACCCGCCACCAGATCGGTGACCGCGTCGGCGTCGGCTGCCTGGTCAACTCCTGCGGCGACTGCATCAATTGCCGGAACGGCGACGAGCAGTACTGCGTCCACGGAATGGTCCCCACCTACGCCGGCACCGACCGGGACGGCACCACCACCCAGGGCGGCTACTCGACCCACGTCGTCGTCGACGCCGACTACGTCCTGTCCGTCCCGCAGAGCCTGGATCCGGCCGCTGCGACGCCTCTGTTGTGCGCCGGCATCACCACCTACGCCCCGCTCCGACGCTGGGGTGCCGGCCCCGGCAAGAAGGTTGCCGTCGTCGGCCTCGGCGGGCTCGGGCACATGGCCGTCAAGATCGCCCACGCCTTGGGCGCCGAGGTCACCGTGCTGTCCCAGACCCTCAAGAAGCAGGAGGACGGACTCCGCCTCGGCGCCGACGCCTATTACGCCACCTCCGACCCCGCCACGTTCGACCAGCTCGCCGGACGGTTCGATCTCATCGTCAACACCGTCAGCGCTGCCATCGACCTCAACAGCTACCTGAGTCTGCTTGCCGTCGACGGCACCCTGGTCAACGTCGGCGCCCCCGCAGAACCGCTCAGCCTGAACGTGATGACGCTGATCGGCGGCCGCCGCAACTTCGCCGGGTCGATGATCGGCGGCATCGCGCTGACCCAGGAGATGCTCGACTTCTGCGCCGAACACGGCATCGGATCCGAAGTCGAGGTGATCCCCGCCGACCGGATCAACCAGGCCTACGAGCGAGTCCTCGCCTCCGACGTCCGATACCGGTTCGTCATCGACACCGCCACACTGAACTGACCCCGTGAACGCCCCCACACACAGTGTGCGGCGGGCGTTCACGACCACAGCCCATATTGGCCCCGCACAGCATCTGTAGATCCGTACCCTGAAAAACATTGCACAAGAGCACTACTCGATCGGCGATACCCGATCGACAGATACAGTAGAACGTCGACGGTGATAATCGGCAGTCAGCCCACATCTATCGGCGGCGGTGCGGATTCGACGCCAGCTCGGCCGACACCGCACGTCCGTCGTCCGACGACCCCGGAGCCCACTCACGGCAATTCGCACGGGCGGCCGGGTACGGTTCAATTCCCCGGTTCTCGAAGTGGACAAAAGTAATTCGTACACGTATCGACTAACGCTCCCACCACTCGGCGAAACTGATGACCGTCAATCCAGGACACCTCATTCCTGCGTCTGTCCCAGAAGGCCCCGCTAGGAGAGCCCCGGAAAGGGACGCTGCAGCAACCTGCCGATCGTCTGTGCACGTATAATCGACGCAGCCGCGGTATCGATGTGCTTGCGAGAACGAGCGAATGACACGCTTCCGCCTCCGACTCCGCGGTGAAGTACGAGCGCAAGCGCGTCGAAGACTGGGGATGATCGGGGTTGGATCCTCGAAGTGATGAAAGGGGTGGCGCGATCGTGACCGGCGAGGATCCCGTTACCTTGCGCTTCTCGGCCGCCCCTGGCCACCTGCTGCGGCGGGCCCAGCAGGTGCACACCGACTACTGGTCCCAGGAAGTCGAGGAAGACGTCACCGGTCCTCAATATGCGACGTTGGTAGCGGTAGCCGGATGGCCCGAGGTCGATCAGAGGTTGGCGGGCGAACTCGCCTCCTTGGACAAGTCGACGGTCGCAGGGGTGGTTGCCCGGCTCGAATCGAAGGGGTGGATCACCCGCCGCAGCCATGCCGCCGACGCGCGCCGCCGGCTATTGGTGCTGACCGACTATGCCGAGCAACATCTACCGACGCTGACTGCCAACGCAGCGCGGGTGCAGCGCAGACTTCTCGCGCCCATCGCCGAGGAAGATCGCGCGGAGCTTGTCGCGCTGCTCCAGCGGGTTGCCTTTCCGGATACGGTGCCGACGGTGTGCACCGCACCACGGCGCGACGGCGAGATACTCGAGATGGCCACCACTCCCGGCTATCTCATTCGGCGAGCCCAGCAGCTTCACACCGCGGCGTGGTCCCGCATCTTCGCCGGGGAGCTCACCAGCACGCAGTATGCGGTGCTCACCGCTACCAGCGCAGGGCCTGTCGATCAATCACAGATCGGCACTCGGGCCTCGTTGGACTCGTCAACCGTGACCGGAATCGTCGCTCGCCTTGCCGACAAAGGCTGGCTCGCCCGCCAACGTGATCACGTCGATCGTCGGCGGATGCTCGTCGCGCTGACGCCGCCGGCCGTCACAGCTCTGCGCCACCTGACCAGGTCGGCTCGGCAAGTCCAGGACGAGGTTCTCTGCGGGCTCGATGGCACAGAGCAGGATCGGTTCGTCACGCTGATGCAGCGCGTGGCCCTGATCGACCGCACCACGGTCGATCAGGTACCCACCCCGGCCGGATGACCTTGCGCGGGGCGCTGCAAACCTCCGCATCACATACGTGCACAGCAGTCACCCAATGCCCGTCGCTCACTGCCTACTGCCGAAGAATCCATCACGATGGGCCACCGACTCCGTGAACATTGCACATCTGTACCCGATAGAGGCTCAAACTCCACCTGCAGCAGAACGAGTTTCGCACCCTGCCCCTCAACCGAAGCTCTGACGTAACTGCACGGCTCGCTCGGGTTGACGGCGTCCGGCGCCGAAACGAAAGCGCACGGTCATCCCGGTCGTGCCGGAACTGGCAGTTGCCGATTGGACTCGGCACAGGACAGTTCCGGTCGATGACGGAACGGAGGCCCGCCGTGAATGGAGCCCGGCCCCTCGTCGCGAAACCGCGGACCCTGGAATGCAGCGAATTAGTTTGCATACGGATTAACCGACCGGCGATGGATGCGACTGCCGTGCGGCGTGCGAACCAGACGTATGTGGTTGCACGCTTTACAGGCGGGCAAATACCTGGAAATTCGCGGCAAATAACGTCTTTGCACAGCACTGACGCCGAAGGCGCGTTGCCCGCCGTACTCACACCGACGTGAGTGGTGTGTTGACACTCACAGCAGGAGCAGCTTATCGTTTTAGTACGTACACGTACTAATGTGGTCACGTCCCCTTCTAGGAGTTCCCATGCCCGACACGTTGTCCTCGGCGCCGCCTGCCCACGAGCGCCGGCGGGTCGCCGCCGCGAGCTTCATCGGCACCACCATCGAGTGGTACGACTACTTCATCTACGGCAGCGCCGCGGTTCTGGTGTTCGCGCCACAGTTCTTTCCCACCGCCGATCCGCTGACCGGCACGCTCGCCGCGTTCGCCACCTTCGCGGTCGGTTTCGTCGCCCGCCCTATCGGCGGAATCGTCATGGGTCACTTCGGCGATCGCGTGGGCCGCAAATCCATGCTGGTGTGGTCGATGATGCTGATGGGGGCGGCGACGGTGTGCATCGGTCTGCTGCCGAATTACGCCACCATCGGCATCGCTGCCCCGATCGCCCTAGTGGTGCTGCGGTTCATTCAGGGACTGGGTGTCGGCGGCGAGTGGGGCGGGGCGGTGCTGATGGCGGTGGAGTTCGCGCCGCGCAACCGCCGCGCCCTGTACGGCGCCTTCCCACAGATGGGACTGCCCGCCGGGATCATCGCCGCCAATCTGGTCTTCTTGCTCGTCAACGCCACCCTGGCGCCCGAGGCGTTCGCGTCCTGGGGATGGCGGATTCCGTTCCTTCTCAGTGCCGCATTGATTTTCGTCGGTCTCACCCTGCGGCTGAAGATCGGGGAGAGCCCGGCGTTCGAGTCGGCGAAGGCGGACGAGTCCCTGTCTCGGCGTCCGGTGCTCGAAGTGCTGACCCGTCACTGGCGGGCACTGCTGTTGGCCAGCGCCGCGTCGATCGCCGCCCCCGCCCTGGGGTATCTGGTCCTGGTCTACATGCTGTCCTACGGCGTCCAGATTCTGGGCCTGCCACGGGCGACCATGCTGTGGCTGATCGTCCTCGGCAGCGCGGTGTGGCTGGTCGCCATTGCCGCCGCGGCGGTGGCCGCCGACCGGGTCGGCCGCAAACCTGTGTTCCTCGCCGGAGCACTGCTGGTGACGGTGTGGGCGTTCCCGTTCTTCCTGCTCGTCGACACCGCGCAACCCGGGTTGATCCTGCTCGCGTTCGCGGTGGGGACCGCAGGCATCGCGGGCATGGCCGGGCCGCAGGCGACGCTGGTCGCGGCCCTGTTCCCGGCGGCGGTGCGCTACAGCGGGTCGTCCCTCGCCTACCAGGTCGGCTCCATTCTCGGTGGTGCGCTGGCCCCGATGATCGCGACCGCCCTGTACGCCGCTACCGGGACCTCGACGCTGATCGCGGTCTACATGGCCGCACTGGGTCTGGTGAGCTTCGGCGCATTGCTGTTCCTGCGCGAGGGCGCTGCCAACGATCTCGGAACCCCTGGCCTCGCGCCCGCCGAGACCGCCCTCGAACCGAGTGCTCCGACGACCTGAAAACCCCTGTCCCCACGACCCCGAGGTGAGCGAGAACGAGATGACAACCAGACGCTATGCGGCCGAGAATGCCGAGCTCGATACGTTCTACGGCGACATCGCCGCCCACGACGTGCAACCGTTGTGGGAGATGCGGGGGCTGCTGACCAAGACCCCGACGGTGGCGACCGCCCCGTACCGGTGGAAGGCGGCGGACCTGACCAAGCTGGCGGCCCGGTCCGGCGAGCTGGTCCCGATCGACCGCGGCGGCGACCGCCGGGTCCTCGCCCTGTCCAACCCCGGACTCGGTGGCGCACCGTACATCTCATCCACCCTGTGGGCTGCGGTGCAGTTCCTCCTGCCCGGGGAACTCGCCCCCGCGCACCGCCATTCCCCCGCCGCACTACGGTTCATCCTCGACGGCGACGGGGTGTACACCGTCCTCGACGGCGACCCGGTGACCATGTCCCGCGGCGATCTGGTTCTCACCCCGGCCTGGTCGTATCACGAGCACCACAATCCCGGCTCATCGTCGATGATGTGGCTCGACGTCCTGGACCTGCCCGTGGTGGCCGGGCTCGACGCGGTGTTCTTCGAGGAGGGACCGAGCGAGGACGCGGATCAGAGCGTCGCACCCCGGTCGGCCTCCGAACGACTCTACGGACAGGGGCCCGGCCTGGTCCCGGTCGACCACGATCTCATCGGGCCGCCGAAGGCGCATTCGCCGCTGACCGTCTACCGCTGGGCCGACACCGACGCCGCGCTGACCGCACAGCTGGAGCTGACCGGCACCGGGCACGCCCAGCTGCGCTACCGGGATCCCACCCGCAACCGTGACGTGATGCCGACCCTGCGCTGCGAGATGCGCCGGCTGCTCGCCGGGGCACACACGCCGGGCGACCGGCAGACCGGATCACGGGTGTGCGCGGTGCTTGCCGGCAGCGGACGCGTCGACATCGGTGATCGCACCTTCACCCTCACCGCCGGGGACATCTTCGTCGTCCCGTCCTGGGCGACCCATCGACTGCACGCCGACCACGACCTCGACATCTTCACCACCAGCGACGCGCCCATTCTCGACGCGCTCGCGCTCTACCGCAGTGAGCAGGTTGAACCCGCATGAGCACAACACATTTCCCCTTCCTCGTCATCGGTGGTGGCATCGGCGGCCTCGGCACCGCCCTCGCCGTCGCCCGCACCGGCCGCCGCGTTCACCTGGTCGAGCAGGCCGCGGCGTTCACCGAGATCGGCGCGGGCCTGCAAATCGGCCCCAACGCCACCCGCGCCCTGGACCGCCTCGGGCTGCTCGACGAACTCACCGACGTCGCCGTGCACCCGAGCAGCGCCATCGTCCACGACGCCTATACCGGGGAGGTGCTCACGGCGCTGGACTTCGGTCCGCGGTTCCTCGCCCGCTACGGCTACCCCTACCTGGTGGCGCACCGCAGCGACGTCCTGACCATTCTCCTTCAGGCGTGCCGGCGGCAGCCGCTGATCACCCTCGAGAACAATCGCACCGTCCACACGGTCACCGAGGCCGCGCACCACGCGGTCATCTCGTTCACCGACGGTGACGAGTACACCGCCGACGTGGTGGTCGGCGCGGACGGCATCAAGTCGCGGGTGCGGCAGCTGATCGACACCTCCGAACCGGTCTTCAGCGGCCACATCGCCCACCGCGGGGCCATCGACATCGCCGACGTGGCCGCCGACGTCTCCACCGATGACGTGGTGCTGTGGATGGGTCCCGGGATCCACCTGATGCAGTACCCGGTCCGGCGCGGCGAGCTGTACAACCAGGTCGCGGTCTACGAAAGCCCCCGCTACGCGGCGGGCCGGGACGACTGGGGACAACAGGACGAGTTCGACGAGATGTTCGCGCCCGCCTGCGGCGACGTGCGCCGCGCCATCGCGCAGATCGACACCAGCCGAGCGTGGCCGGTGTACGACCGCGAACCCCTCGACACCTGGAGCACCCCCCACACCGTCCTGATCGGCGACGCCGCCCACGCCATGCTGCAATACCTCGGGCAAGGCGCCTGCCAGGCCCTCGAGGACGCCCTCGGTCTGGCCCGCACCCTCGGCGAATTCCCCGGCGACTCAGCCCGCGCCTTCACAACCTACGAAGAGAACCGCATCCCGGTCACCAACCGGTGCCAGACCGTCGCCCGCCCCTGGGGACGAACCTGGCACACCGACGACCCCGCCCTGCTCGCGCTCCGCAACCGGGTCTTCCGGATGCGCGCCGCCGACGACTACTCCGACCTCGACTGGCTCTACGCCGAACGCCCCGGCGACACCGCGCCCCTGCCCGTCTGACCTCCCGGGCCTCTCGGCCCACCACCTCCAGAGAAGGAAACCATCGCACCATGAAGATCCTCAGCTTCCGCGACCACAAGGGCACCGACGCGGTCGGCGCCCTCCTCGCCGACGACACCGTCGCCGACCTGACACCTCTGATCCCGAACTTCACCGCGACCGGTGCGAGCCCGATCCGGCAACTTCTGCACGCCACCGGCGGCCACCTCCCGTTCACCGACACCGACCTGGCGAACTGTGAACGCCACCCGCTCGCGTCACTCGACATCGCACCGCTGGTGCCCGACCCCACCAAAGTCATTGCCGCACCGGTCAACTATCGCGACCATCAGGCCGAGATGATGGAGGACTACCACATCGACGCGCTCGGTGTCTTCCTCAAAGCACCGTCATCGGTGATCGGCCACGGTGACACTGTCGGCCTGCCCTACACCGACCGCCGCTTCGACCAGGAAGGCGAACTCGCCCTCGTCATCGGCCGCACCACCCGCAACGTCCCCGTCGACAAGGCCCTCGACGTCGTCGCCGGCTACACCTGCCTGCTCGACATCACCATGCGCGGCGGCGAGGACCGCTCCACCCGCAAGTCCTTCGACACCTTCACCCCCGTCGGCCCCTACCTGGTGACCGCGGACGAGGTCGGACCCCTGGCACAGCTGCAACTGCGCACCCGCGTCAACGGAACCCTGCGCCAAGACGCCGACATCGCCGACCTGATCTGGGGCGTCCCCGAACTCATCAGCTACACCTCCTCGGTGATGACCCTGCACCCCGGCGACATCGTCACCACCGGCACCCCCGCCGGCATCGGACAGATCGACGACGGCGACACCGTCAGCGTCGACATCGATCGCATCGGTACCCTCACCGTCGCGGTCAGCACCGCCGGTGCGGTGCCGTGCCCCACCAAGGGCGCCTCCCGCGGTCCCAAGCCTCCCGAAGAGATCACCCCCGTCCGTCACCGCGCTCCGGCCCGTGCCTGATACGCGAAACCCCGGTCCGCCGCATAATGCGCGGACCGGGTGTCCGCTTCCGCCGCGGCCAAGATCGGATCGGCTTACGTAGAAACATGACTACCCTGCCCCCACCTATCCCTACCCCGGCCTCGCCAGATCCTGCTCGCGATCACAGGGGGGTGGGCTCGAGCGAGCCGATACGCTCTAGCGCCGCCGGCGGTACAACCTACGCATCGGCGCCACCGACATCTTCGGCCTCGAGGTTTCGGGGATGGTCGCTATGCTCGGCACCGGGGACGGAGGCGTGAGCTACGCTGCGTGTCGTTCCGATCGCATACGTCCATGCGCCTGCGTTTTCACAATGTGACGATCAATGATCTGCGTATCGCGGCGAGAACGCTCGGTGCCGCCTGACCCGGCCCCATCCACGG
>JBCEBZ010000423.1:0-12330 GCA_039206675.1 Rhodococcus sp. (in: high G+C Gram-positive bacteria)
GTCACGGGCTGCCCGCCGAACTCGAGGCGGAGAAGCAACTCGGCATCAAGGACAAGTCCGAGATCGACGTCATGGGTCTCGAGAAGTTCAACGAGTACTGCAAGTCGTCGGTGCTGCGCTACACGGACGAGTGGCGCGACTACGTGACCCGTCAGGCCCGGTGGGTCGACTTCGACAACGACTACAAGACCCTGGACCTCGACTTCATGGAGTCGGTCATGTGGGCGTTCAAGGAACTGTTCGACAAGGGCCTGATCTACCAGGGCTTCCGGGTGCTGCCGTACAGCTGGTACGAGCAGACGCCGCTGTCGAACCAGGAGACGCGGCTCGACGACGCGTACAAGATGCGCCAGGATCCGGCCGTCACGGTCGACATGCCGCTGCGCGGTGAGGGCCCGCTGGACGGCGCGAACGCGATCATCTGGACCACCACGCCGTGGACGCTGCCGTCGAACCTCGCCGTCGCGGTGCACCCGGACATCGACTACGTGCAGGTGGCGGGCGGCGACGGGAAGCGGTACGTGCTCGCGAAGGACCGGCTGGGTCACTATGCCCGCGAACTGGGCGAGGCGCCCGAGGTGCTGTCCGAGCACAAGGGTTCGGAGCTCGTCGGGCTCAGCTACGACCCGCCGTTCGACTTCTTCGCCGGCCACGACAACGCGCACCGGGTGCTGTCCGCCGACTACGTGACCACCGAGTCCGGTACCGGAATCGTTCACATGGCACCGGCTTTCGGTGAGGAGGACTACGACTACTGCGTGCGAAACGGGATCGAACTGGTGCAGCCGCTCGATGCGGGCGGCAAGTTCACGGCGATGGTGCCGCCGTACGAGGGTCTGCTGGTGTTCGACGCGAACCCGGTGATCATCAAGGACCTCAAGGCTGCTGGAAAGTTGCTGCGGCACGAGACGATCGAGCACTCGTACCCGCACAGCTGGCGCAGCGGGCAGCCGCTGATCTACATGGCGGTCCCGTCGTGGTTCGTCGCGGTGACCAAGTTCCGCGAGCGCATGGTGGAGCTGAACCAGGACATCACGTGGGTGCCGGAGCACATCCGCGACGGGCAGTTCGGCAAGTGGCTCGAGGGTGCCCGCGACTGGAACATCAGCCGTAACCGCTACTGGGGCAGCCCGATTCCGGTGTGGGTGTCCGACGATCCGGCGTACCCGCGCACGGACGTGTACGGCTCGCTCGACGAGCTCGAGCGCGACTTCGGTGTGCGGCCGACGGATCTGCACCGCCCGATGATCGACGACCTGGTGCGCCCCAACCCGGACGACCCGACCGGGAAGTCGAAGATGCGGCGCGTGCCGGAGGTCCTGGACTGCTGGTTCGAGTCCGGGTCGATGCCGTATGCGCAGGTGCACTACCCGTTCGAGAACCGGGAATGGTTCATCGGGGCGAGCGGAGCGACGGGGGATGACACTGCCCACTTCCCCGGGGACTTCATCGTCGAGTACAACGGGCAGACCCGCGGCTGGTTCTACACGCTGCATGTGCTGGCGACGGCGCTGTTCGATCGCCCCGCGTTCAAGACCGTTGCGGCGCACGGCATCGTGCTGGGCGAGGACGGCCTGAAGATGAGCAAGTCCAAGGGCAACTACCCGGACGTGAAGGAGGTGTTCGAGCGCGACGGCTCCGACGCCATGCGCTGGTTCCTGATGTCGTCGCCGATCCTGCGCGGCGGAAACCTCGTCGTCACCGAGCAGGGCATCCGCGAGGGTGTCCGGCAGGCGCTGCTGCCGCTGTGGAACGCGTGGAGCTTCCTGCAGTTGTATGCGCCGACTTCGGGTGCGTGGCGCACGGATTCGACGAACGTCCTGGACCGGTACATCCTCGCGAAGCTGGCAGGCACCCGGGACGTCATCACCGACGCGCTCGAGGCGAACGACATCGCCGGGGCGTGCGACGAACTGCGCACGTTCTGCGACGCGTTGACGAACTGGTATGTGCGGCGGTCGCGTTCGCGCTTCTGGGACGAGGACGCCGAGGCCGTCGACACCCTGCACACGGTGCTCGAGGTGGTCACCCGGCTCGCCGCTCCGCTGCTGCCCCTGATCAGTGAGGTGATCTGGCGGGGGCTGACCGGCGGACGGTCGGTGCACCTCGCGGACTGGCCCGCCCAGGGGGAGCTGCCTGCGGATCCGGAGCTGGTGTCCGCGATGGACGAGGTCCGGTCGGTGTGCTCGACCGTGCTGGGTCTGCGCAAGGCGCAGAACCTGCGGGTGCGGCTGCCGCTGCCCGAGGTGACCGTCGCGTCCGAGGACGCGGAGCGGCTGCGCCCGTACCTCGGTCTCATCGCCGACGAGGTCAACGTCAAGAAGGTCGACCTGACCACGGACGTGGACGTGCACGGCCGCTTCGAGCTCGTCGTCAACGCGCGTGCCGCGGGGCCGCGGCTCGGCAAGGACGTGCAGACCGTCATCAAGGCCGTGAAGGCCGGGAACTGGTCGGAGAATTCGGACGGCGTCGTCGTCGCGGCGGGGATCGAGTTGCTGGCGGAGGAGTACACGCAGCGGCTCGTCGCCGCCGAACCGGAGTCGACGGCGGCCCTGCCCGACGGCGCCGGTCTGGTCGTCCTGGACTCGGCGGTCACCGAGGAACTCGAGGCCGAGGGCTGGGCGAAGGACCGGATCCGCGAGTTGCAGGACGCGCGCCGCGCGGCCGGGCTCGAGGTGTCCGATCGGATCACCGTCGTCCTCGACGTGCCCGCGGAACGGCGGGACTGGGCGCTCGCGCACCGGGACCTGATCGCGGGCGAGATCCTCGCCGTCGAGCTGGAACTGGCCGAGGCGCCGGGCGACGCCGTCGAACTCGGCGAGGGTGTGCGGGCGGCGATCACGAAGGCGTGACCTGTCGGACCGGGCGGGTATTTTGCACCAGGTGAGTCGTCGGTGGGTGCTGCACCTCGACATGGACGCGTTCTTCGCGTCGGTCGAGCAGCTCACCCGGCCGACGCTCCGCGGCCGCCCGGTTCTCGTCGGTGGTCTCGGCGGGCGCGGCGTCGTCGCCGGGGCCAGCTACGAGGCCCGGGTGTTCGGCGCGCGGTCGGCCATGCCGATGCATCAGGCCCGGAGGCTGGTGGGCCCGGGTGCGGTGGTGCTGCCGCCGCGGGGCCGGCTGTACGGCATGCTGAGCAAGTCCGTGTTCGATGCGCTCCGGGGTCCGATGCCGGTGCTCGAGCAACTCTCGATGGACGAGGCGTTCGGTGAACCCACCGAACTCGCGGGAGCGGATGCTGCGGCGGTGCAACGCTATTGCGAGCGTCTGCGGGCCCTGGTCCTCGAGGAGACGGGGCTCGTCGCGTCCATCGGCGCCGGGTCGGGGAAACAGGTGGCCAAGATCGCGTCCGGTCTCGCCAAACCCGACGGCATCACGGTGATTTCGCCGGACGAGCAGCATGCGGTGCTGGACGAACTTCCGGTGCGGAAGCTGTGGGGCATCGGCCCGGTCGCGGAGGAGAAACTGAAGCGGCTCGGCATCGAGACCATCGGCGGTTTCGCGCGGACCCCCGAATCGGAGGTCGCGTCGATTCTGGGCACCACGATCGGACCGGGCCTGCACCGGTTGGCGCAGGGCATCGACAATCGGCCCGTCGCCGAACGCGCCGAGTCCAAACAGGTCAGTGCGGAGACGACTTTCGCCACCGACATCGTCACGATGGCGGAGTTGCGGGGTGCCGTCGAGTCGAGCGCGGCGTCCGCGTTCGTGCGCCTGCAGAAGGACGGCCGGGCCGCGCGGACGGTGGTGCTCAAGCTGAAGAAGGCGGACATGAGCATCGTGACGCGCTCGGTCACACTGCCCTACGCGACACTCGACCGTCAGATTCTGGTCGCCGCCGCGCAGCGTCAGGTGATCGACCCGATCGAACTCGGCCCGGTGCGTCTGGTCGGGGTGGGGTTCGCCGGACTGTCGACGGTGCGCCAGGGCTCGCTGTTTCCCGAACTGGACCTGGACGTCCCGGGCTACCAGGAGTCGAAGATCACGGAGGCGGGTGGTGACGACGGCCTCTCCGCGCCCGTCCCCGCACCCGCCCGGGCGATCGGCACGCGGTGGCATCCCGGTCTCGACGTGGCGCACCCGGACTTCGGCCACGGCTGGGTGCAGGGTGCCGGGCACGGTGTCGTGACCGTCCGATTCGAAACGCGCACAACGGGTCCGGGAAAGGCCCGCACCTTCAAGGAGGACGACGGGCAACTCGAAACGGCCGATGTGGAAGGCTCGCTCGCGTGAGCGGACCCCTCGCCCGGACGAGGGAGTGGAGACCGGCTCCACGAGAAGGTAGCCTCGGGCGCTGATGCCTACCCTTGGGTAATGTCGCCGGGGTAGCGAATGTGCTCAGATCGTCCGAGAACGAACACCGAGAATGAAGAGGTTATTGAGTTGAAGCTTCGTAAGATCACGGTTGCCGGAGTAGCAATCGCCGCAGCCCTCACGATGTCCGCGTGTGGCTCCGACGAGGGCGACACGGCGGCCAAGACCACGACGACGACTTCCGCAGCTGCCGAGACCTCGGAAGCCATCGAGGTGCCCACCGCGGCCGATCTCAACGCGCTCCTGGTGCAGGGCCTCGATCCGGCCACCCCGCTCGAGGTCAAGTCCGCGATGGTCGAGGGCTCGGAGCAGGATCCGGAGCTCATCAACCAGGTCGCCGCCGCCGCCAAGGCCAACAACGCCGAGGTCACCGTTCTCGACCCGGTCATCGACAACGGCGACGGCACCGCCAGTGGCCAGCTGCAGCTGACCGTCAACGGCCAGGTCCAGCAGGGTGGCGTTCCGGCCATCTTCGTTCCCGGCGAGAACGGAACGTGGAAGCTGTCGAAGATCACCGCATGCCAGATCGTGTCGCTCGCGCAGCTGACCTCGCCTGCATGCCCCGCCTGATTCCAGGCCGAACAGTGCGGTCCTGAGGATCGCGACGTTCTCGCACCGATGCCGGTGTCCTCTCGGGGACGCCGGCATCGGTCGTCTGCGGGGCCGGCTCAGCCGGCGGGTGCGGGTGCGAGCTTGGCCACGGCCGTGCTCGTCAGGTCGCCGAAGACGCCGGCGTCGATCGGGTCCTGTCCCGTCGCGACCAGCTGAGTGACGGTGCTGCCCACGACGATCACCACCACGTCCGAGACGAGACTGACGCCCTCGCTCGTGGTGACGAGCCGGAACGCCGTCGACGCGTCGCCCGCGGGCTGCTGGTCGCGGCCCCCGATTCGGTACTGCACCTGCACCCCGTCGGCGTCCGTGCCGTTGTACCGGGTGCATCCCGCCAGCCGCCCCTGCACCGCGGCGAAGGCATGGGACGCGTCCGCGCCGGTGGGGTAGCTCGCCGCGTCCTGGTCGATGGTCGCGAAGCCCGGTCCGGTGAACCAGCCGGACGCCGACGCCGCCGCTCCCGCGTGCTGGTCCGCGACCGGTGACAGCACCGCGCCGCACGCCGTGGGATCCGTGCTCGACTTGTCGGATTCCGCCGACTCCGATGCCGGCGGCAACCCCAGATCGTCCTCGGGATCGGGCACCGGGGTGAATCCGACGGGAAGGTCGCCGACGTCGAGGAGGGCCGCCTTCAGCGCGGCCCGATCGGTGAACGGTGTACCCGCCGGGTCCGGCGCGGCGGTCACCACCGGACCGAGCGGTTCCAGCGCGGTGGCGTCGTCTGCGTCGCCGGACGCGTTCGAGGAGCACGCCGACAGCGCGAGCACGGCCAGGAGCGAACAGGAGGCGGCGACGGGCCTGCGGCGCATCAGGAACCCCACCGGACCGAGTTCGACGTGGTCTGGTGCAGGCGGGTGGCGCCGTCGGGGTCGCTGTACTGCTGGTCACCGCCCACGGTCACGGTCCCGGACACCGGCAGCGGCAGGCCGAGGTCGACGGTCATGGTGCCCGAGCCCTGCATCACGTACTGGTCGACGTTCAGCGTGCCTGCCTCTCCGGGCAGTTCCCACACGGGGGACTTCGGCTTCTGGTCGATCGTGTAGTCGACGGTGAGGCGGTTACCGTCGCGCGCGGTCAGGGTGGCCACCGTCGTCTGGTCGAGGGCGATGCCGCTCATCACCTGCTGGCGGATCGTCCACTGCGCGCCCACGCCGACCGGTTCCACCGGAAACGGGACCGTGCGGTACACGGCCTGGTAGAAGGCCTGCTCGATCGCGGAGCGGGCGATGTCCTGGGCATCGGCGTCCGGTCGCAGTCGCAGCGCGGTGATCGCACCCGTGGGATCGACGGTGAAGCCGGCGCCGGAACCGGCACTGGCTTCGAGCGCGCTGCCGAGGCGGTCGTCGGGGCTGGTGACGTCACCGAGCGTGAGGTCGACGGTGGTGCCGCCGTCCGCGTCCTCGGTCGCCCGGCCGACGGCGGCGGTGAGGGGGAGCGTCACCTGGGGGGAGGAGAAGTCCTGGGCGGGCTGGTCGTCGATCTGCTGGAACACCTGCGCGTCCGTGGTCAGCTGGACGTCCTGCGTGACCCCGGCCGGCGGTCTGCGCGAGATCACCTCCCGCGGTTCCTCGCCGGGCTGGATCAGTGCGACGGTGGTGGCGGAGATCGGGACGGTCACTTCGGCGGGAGTGGACGTGGACCCTGCGGGGGTCGACTCCGAGGAGTCGCCGTCACCTCCGCACCCGGCGGTCAGAGCGACCAGGGAGAGGGTTGCGGCGAGTAGGCAGAATCCGGGTCGCAGAGCTTTCGAGAACAGTGGCACGCCCCCAGGCTAGTGCGCGCGGGAGCGCGTGAACGGAGGCTTGCCTCCGTAGTGGATGATGAACGGGTGAGTCAAGACCCCACGGCAGAGAACGAGACCGACGCCGAAGACCGGGACGACGGTGACACGACCGGCGCCGTAGCCCCCCGGCCGGCGAAGCATCAGCGCAGGCTGCTGCTGTTCGCGATCGCGGGGACGATCCTCGCGACCGACCTGCTGACGAAGATCCTCGCCGTCGCCAACATCGAGCCCGGACGCCCGGTCTGGCTGATCGGGGACGTCGTCTCGCTGCGGCTCGTGCGCAACCCGGGCGCGGCGTTCTCCATGGCCACCGGCATGACGTGGCTGCTGACCCTCGTCGCCGTGGGTGTGGTGATCGGCGTCGTCCGCATCGGCCGGACGCTGCGGTCGCCGTGGTGGGCGCTCGGTCTCGGGCTGGTGCTCGGGGGCGCCCTCGGCAATCTCGTCGACCGGTTCTTCCGGGCACCCGGAGTGATGCAGGGGCACGTCGTCGATTTCGTCTCCGTCGGCTGGTGGCCGGTGTTCAACGTGGCGGACTCCGCGATCGTGTGCGGTGCGATCCTGCTCGTCGTGCTCACCCTGGTGGGTCTGGAACCGGACGGAACACGCAAGGGGGTAGAGAAGTGAGGGAAACACGGTCGATGCCGGTCCCGGACGGGCTCGAAGCGATGCGGGTCGACGCCGGCCTCGCTCGACTGCTCGGTCTGTCGCGCACCGCGGTCGCGCAGCTCACCGAGGAGGGTTCGGTGCTCGTCGACGGCGCGCCCGTCGGCAAGTCCGACCGGCTGTCCGCAGGCACCTGGCTCGAGGTGGAACTGCCCGAACCGCCCCGGCCGCTGACCATCGAGGCGGAACCCGTCGAGGGCATGGAGATCCTGTACGCCGACGACGACGTGGTCGCCGTCGACAAACCCGTCGGGGTCGCGGCCCACGCCAGCGTGGGGTGGACCGGCCCGACGGTGATCGGCGGCCTCGCCGCCGCGGGCTTCCGGATCTCGACGTCCGGTGCGCACGAACGCCAGGGCATCGTGCACCGACTGGACGTCGGCACGTCCGGAGTGATGGTGGTGGCCACGTCGGAGCGCGCGTACACACTGCTCAAGCGCGCGTTCAAGCAGCGGACCATCGACAAGCGGTACCACGCGCTGGTGCAGGGTCACCCGGATCCGAGCAGCGGAACCATCGACGCGCCGATCGGCAGGCACCGCAGCAACGACTGGAAGTTCGCCGTCACCGCGGACGGCAAACCGAGCATCACCCACTACGACACGGTCGAGGCGTTCCAGGCGGCGAGCCTGCTGGACATTCATCTGGAGACGGGCCGGACCCATCAGATCCGCGTCCACTTCGCCGCGCTGCGGCACCCGTGCTGCGGCGACCTCACGTACGGGGCCGATCCGCGGCTGGCGGAACGCCTCGGGCTGGAGCGTCAGTGGCTGCACGCCCGGTCGCTCGGTTTCGCGCATCCCGCGGACGGGCGCTGGGTCGAGATCACGTCCAAGTACCCGAAGGATCTCGAGGACGCTCTCGGGGTTCTGCGGGCGAGCTGAGGTGCGGCTCCCGCGCCCCCGCGGTGCCGCGGTGCCGGCAGTGCTCACCGCCGTCGTCCTGATCGCGGTGACGGTCGCGCTCGGGGCCCTGAATCCCGTGCGGCGCGCGCCCGTGTCGACGGACAGCCTCGGTCCGGACAACGGGGAGGCGGTGGCCGGCTACCTGGCCCGGGCGGACCGATCGCTCGACGAGGCGGACGGTGGCGACGAGCACTGGGCGCTGGTCTCGTTCACGCGTCCGGTGACCACCGAGGCCGTCCGCGACGCCGCGTCCGGCACCCGGGTGTCGCAGGTGCTCTTCCGCGTGCCCCTCGACCGGGTGCAGACCCCACTCGTGCCCGTGTCCGTCGCGGCAGGCGACGCGGCCCTCGCCCGGGCGAGCGTCCTGGCCGCCGGCCGCGCCCAGGCGATGACGGGCGAAACGGAGCGGCAGGCGCAGATCGCGGCGGTCTCGTCGGCGGAACTCGCCCGGAACTGCGCGTGCGTGATCGGCGTCGTCGTCCGCGGTGACCACGACGCCCTGGCCGCGCTGCGGTCCGAACCGGACGTCCGGGCGGTCGAGGCGCTCGGCGCCGACGCCGTGGCCGGGCGGTTCGCGGTGCGCCCGCTGCTGCCGGAACAGGTCGAGACCGTCGCGCCCGGCCCGGACGACGGGGTCGTCCCGGGGAGCGGGTCGTGAAGGCGCGGCAGGCGGAGACCGTGGGCGCCGCCTGCGGAGTCGGTGCCTACGTGCTGTGGGGCGCGTTCCCGGCGTTCTTCGGTCTGCTCGGCCCGGCCGGATCGGTGGAGATCCTCGCGCACCGCGTGGTGTGGACGCTCGCGCTCATGTTCGTCGTGCTCGCGGTCTCGGGCCGGCTCCGCTCGCTGCGCGGGCTGAGTGTGCGTACGTGGCTGCTGGTCGCGGCCGCGTCGACGGCCATCGCCGTGAACTGGGGAACGTACATCTACGGGGTCACCTCGGACCGGGTGGTCGAGACCGCGCTCGGCTACTTCGTCAATCCGTTGGTGAGCGTGCTCCTGGGCGTCGTGATCTTCCGGGAACGGCTCGTCCCCGCCCAGATCGTCGCGCTCGCCCTCGCGGCCGTCGCGGTGATCGTGATCACCGTCGACTACGGGCATCCGCCGTACATCGCGCTCACCCTGGCCGCCTCGTTCGCGCTGTACGGGCTGTGCAAGAAGGTGATGCCGCTCGACCCGCGGACGAGCCTCACCGCCGAGGGCATCGTGGCCGCACCCGTCGCGGTCGGTTACCTCGTGTTCCTCGCCCTCACCGGAACAGGCACGTTCCTGGGGTCCGGCGTCGGGCACACCCTGCTGCTGATGGCCGCGGGCCCGGTGACCGCCCTGCCGCTGCTGCTGTTCGGCGCGGCGGCGCAACGGGTGCCGCTGCGCACGCTCGGCATGCTGCAGTACCTGACACCGGCGCTGCAGATGGCGTGGGGCGTCGCCGTTCTCCACGAGGACATGCCCGCGTCGCGGTGGATCGGCTTCGCCCTGATCTGGGTGGCGCTCGCGATCTTCAGTACCGATGCGCTGGTACGGGTCCGGCGCGAGCGCCGCGATCCCGACCCGTCCCAGGCGCCCGTCCCGTAACTCGCGTCACGACTTCGCCGACACCCGCCGTCGGCGACCGGAGCTGTCGGTCCGAGGGCCTACACTCGTGAGGCTCCCAGACCTTCAGAGAGGCGCACGTGGCTGACTCGTTCGTACATCTGCACAATCACACCGAGTACTCGATGCTCGACGGTGCGGCCAAGGTCGGCCCCCTGTTCGAAGAGGCCGAGCGGCTGGAGATGTCGGCGGTGGGCATGACCGACCACGGCAACATGTACGGCGCCAGCGAGTTCTACAACGTGGCGAAGAAGCAGGGCATCAAGCCGATCATCGGCATCGAGGCGTACGTCGCGCCCGAGTCCCGCTTCAACACCAAGCGGGTGCTGTGGGGCGACCGCAGCCAGAAGTCCGACGACGTCTCCGGTAGCGGTGCGTACACGCACATGACGATGGTCGCGGAGAACGCGACCGGTCTGCGGAACCTGTTCAAACTGTCCTCGCTGGCGTCGATCGAGGGTCAGCTCGGCAAGTGGGCGCGCATGGACGAAGACCTCATCGCCACGCACCACGAGGGCATCATCGCGACCACGGGCTGCCCGTCCGGCGAGATCCAGACCCGGCTGCGACTCGGCCACGACCGCGAGGCGCTCGAGGCGGCCGCCAAGTGGCAGGAGATCTGGGGCAAGGACAACTTCTTCCTCGAGCTGATGGACCACGGCCTGTCGATCGAGCGGCGCGTGCGTGAGGGCCTCCTCGAGATCAGCAAGACGCTCGGGATCCCGCCGCTCGCCACCAACGACTGCCACTACGTCACGAAGGAAGCCGCGGAGAACCACGAGGCGCTCCTCTGCATCCAGACCGGCAAGACGCTGTCCGACCCCACCCGGTTCAAGTTCGACGGTGACGGCTACTTCCTCAAGTCCGCCGCGGAGATGCGGGCGCTGTGGGACGACCAGGTCCCCGGCGCGTGCGACAACACCCTCCTCATCGCCGAGCGGGTCCAGTCGTACGACGACGTGTGGGCGCACCACGACCGGATGCCGATCTTCCCGGTCCCCGAGGGCGAGACGCAGGGCACCTGGCTGCGCAAGGAGGTCATGCGCGGGCTGGACCGCCGGTTCCCCGGCGGACCGCCCGAGGAGTACCTGGCCCGCGCCGACTACGAGATCGGCGTCATCCTCGAAATGGGTTTCCCCGCCTACTTCCTCGTCGTCGGCGACCTCATCAACCATGCGCGTGAGGTCGGCATCCGGGTCGGCCCCGGCCGAGGCTCGGCCGCCGGTTCGCTCGTCGCCTACGCGATGGGCATCACCAACATCGACCCCATCCCGCACGGCCTGCTGTTCGAGCGGTTCCTGAACCCCGAGCGCGTGTCGATGCCCGATATCGATATCGACTTCGACGATCGCCGTCGCGGCGAGATGGTGCGCTACGCGACGGACAAGTGGGGCAGCGACCGCGTCGCCCAGGTCATCACGTTCGGCACCATCAAGACGAAGGCGGCCATCAAGGACTCCGCCCGAGTCCAGTTCGGTCAGCCCGGTTTCGCGATCGCCGACCAGATCACCAAGGCGCTGCCGCCGCCGATCATGGCCAAGGACATCTCGGTGTCCGGCATCACCGACCCGAACCACGAGCGCTACAAGGAAGCGGTGGAGGTTCGCGCCCTCATCGACTCCAACCCGGACGTCGCGAAGATCTACCAGACGGCCAAGGGGCTCGAGGGCCTGATCCGTAACGCCGGCGTCCACGCCTGCGCGGTGATCATGTCGTCCGAACCGCTGATGGACGCGATTCCGGTGTGGAAGCGGGCCCAGGACGGCGCCATCATCACCGGCTGGGACTACCCGTCGTGCGAGGCCATCGGCCTGCTGAAGATGGACTTCCTCGGACTGCGGAACCTCACCGTCATCGGTGACGCCATCGACAACATCAAGGCGAACCGGGGGATCGAACTCGATCTCGACACCCTCGCGCTCGACGACACGGCCACGTACGAACTCCTCTCGCGCGGCGACACTCTCGGCGTGTTCCAGCTCGACGGCAGCGCGATGCGCGACCTGCTGCGCCGCATGCAGCCCACCGGCTTCGAGGACATCGTCGCGGTGCTCGCGCTGTACCGGCCCGGTCCGATGGGCATGAACGCGCACAACGACTACGCCGACCGCAAGAACGGGCGGCAAGAGGTCAAACCCATCCACCCGGAACTCGAGGAGCCCCTGAAGGAGATCCTGGCCGACACGTACGGCCTGATCGTCTATCAGGAGCAGATCATGCAGATCGCGCAGAAGGTGGCCGGGTACTCGCTCGGACAGGCCGACATCCTCCGCCGCGCCATGGGTAAGAAGAAGCTCTCGGTGCTGGAGGAGGCGTACGCCGGTTTCCGCGAGGGCATGCTCGCCAACGAATTCTCCGAGCCCGCCATCAAGGCGCTGTGGGACACCATCCTCCCGTTCGCCGGGTACGCGTTCAACAAGTCGCACGCCGCCGGATACGGCCTGGTGTCGTTCTGGACCG
>JBCEBZ010000424.1:0-12308 GCA_039206675.1 Rhodococcus sp. (in: high G+C Gram-positive bacteria)
AGGCGCCGTGCTGTGCGGCCACCAACGCTGCCTCGTATCCGGCAGGCCCGCCACCAATGATCACGATTCGGGTCATCTGTCCTCCAATTCACCTGTCGACCGGGGTCTCCGGCCGGCTTTTCCGACGATCACAGCGCGTCGTGTCGTGCACTGCATGCAACAGATTACTAGCCACCGTTTAGGCTTGCCGCCGTGTCGATCTATGCCGCCTACGGGTCCAACATGCATCCCGAGCAGATGTTGCAACGCTGCCCTCACTCGCCGATGGCGGGGACGGGCTGGCTGCACGGCTGGCGACTGACGTTCAGTGGCGGGGACATCGGCTGGGAGGGCGCACTCGCCACCGTGGTCGAGGACCCCGATTCCAAGGTGTTCGTCGTGCTCTACGACGTCCCCGAGGAGGACGAGGTCAGCCTCGACCGATGGGAGGGCTCCGAACTCGGCATCCACCGCAAGATCCGCGTCCGCGTGGACACCGTCGGTGAACCGGAACTCGCCTGGCTGTACGTGCTCGACGCGTACGAGGGCGGCCTGCCGTCGGCCCGCTACCTCGGGGTGATGGCCGACGCCGCGGAGATCGCCGGGGCCCCCGCCGACTACGTGCGCGACCTGCGCACCCGCAACAGCCGCAACGTCGGACCGGGCACCGAATAGCACCGCCCGGCGCCGCTCCTCAGCCCAGCACCAGGCTCGACAGCACCCGCACGCCGACGCCGAGCGCCCGCTCGTCCAGATCGAACGTGGGCTGGTGGATGTCGAGTTGCTCGCCGACACCCGACCAGACGCCGAGCCGGGCCATCGCGCCGGGAACCTCTTCGAGATACCAGGAGAAGTCCTCGCCGCCGCCCGACTGCGGCGTGTCGGCGAGGGCGTCCGGGCCGACGGTGCGGATCGCGTCCTCGAACATGCGCGTCGACACCTCGTCGTTGACGACGGGCGGGACGCCGCGGCGGTAGTTCAGCTGATACCGCACCCCGGTGGGCGCGAGCAGCCCGTGGACGATCTCCCGGACCAGCGGCTCGAGCATCTCCCACGTCTCGTGATCGCCGGTCCGCACGGTGCCGGTCATCATGCCGGTCTGCGGGATGGCGTTGGGGGCGCGGCCGGCGCTGACGGCGCCCCACACCATGACGGTGCCGGTGCGCGGGTCGATCCGCCTGCTGAGCATGCCCGGCAGGCCGGTCACGACGGTTCCCAGCGCGAACACCAGGTCGGTGGTCAGGTGCGGGCGCGATGTGTGGCCGCCCGGCGAGTCGAGCACGACCTCGATCGTGTCGGCCGCGGACGTGATCGCGCCGAGCCGCACCCCGACGCGCCCGGCCGCGAGCCGCGGATCGCAGTGGAGGGCGAAGATCCGCGACACGCCCTCGAGCCGCCCGGCCGCGACGACCTCCAGCGCACCGCCGGGCATGACCTCTTCGGCGGGCTGGAAGATCAGCCGGACGCCCACCGGCAGGTCGGGGATCTCACTGAGGGCCAGGCCGGTTCCGAGCAGGATGGTGGTGTGCGCGTCGTGCCCGCACGCGTGCGACACGCCCGGCACGGTCGACGAGTACGTGGCGCCGGTGAGTTCCTGGAGCGGGAGGGCGTCCATGTCGGCGCGCAACGCGATGCGGGGACCGTCCGACGGCCCGAGATCGCACGTGAGCCCCGTTCCCCCGGGAAGCAGTTCGGGTGACAGTCCCGCCGCGGCGAGGCGGGTCGCCACGAATTCCGTCGTCGCGTACTCGTGCCGCGCGAGTTCGGGATTGGCGTGGATGTGCCGCCGCCACTGGGACAGCTCGTCGGTGTGAGCGAGAATCCATTTGTCGACTGCCGCGTTCACCGGCGATCAACTCCTTCCAACAGCCGCACCCGCTGTGTGTCGTCCGTCGCAGCGCGAACTGCCGTGCGAGCCAGGGCAATCGCTCCGTCGATCACGGCCAGGTCGGCGGACTCGGTGATGCACGCCGCCGCGAACTGCGGCTGATGCGTCACCGCACCTCCCGAGTCGAGGCCGATGATCGGGTGAATTCCGGGCAGGACGTTGGTGACGTTGCCCATGTCGGTGCTGCCCAGCGGGCGGACGCCTTCCCATTCGAGCGGCAACGGAGTCCGCCCCATGTCGAGGATCTGCTCCCGGTACGTCGCCACCAGCCAGGGGTCCGGCGTCAGTTCCGTGTACGTGGGCGACACCGTGCGGATCTCGTGGGTGCACCCGGTGGCGAGTGCCCCGGCCGCGAAGCACGCTTCCGCGCGGGCCGTCAGCTCGGACAGCGCCCACGCCGTCTCGGCGCGCAGGTAGTACAGCATTTCGGAGCGGGCGGGAACGATGTTGGGCGCGGTGCCGCCGTCGGAGACGATGCCGTGGATCTGCTGACCCGGCGAGAGGTGTTGGCGCAGCAGGCCGATGCCGACCTGGGCGACGGTCGCGGCGTCGGCGGCGTTGCGCCCGAACTCCGGCGCGGCCGACGCGTGCGCTTCGCGGCCGTTGAACGTGACCGCGATGTCGGCCAGCGCGAGCGACGTCGCTCCCGTGATGTCGATCGGACCCGGATGCACCATCAGGGCGGCCGCGACGCCGTCGAAGACGCCCTTCTCGAGCATGGCGATCTTCCCGCCGCCGCTCTCCTCCGCGGGCGTCCCGATGACCCGCACCGTGATCCCGAGCCGTTCGGCCACCGTGGCGAGCGCGACGCCGGCGCCGACCGCGGACGCCGCGATGATGTTGTGGCCGCACGCGTGTCCGATGCCGGGCAGTGCGTCGTATTCGGCGCAGATGCCGATGACGAGGTCGCCGCTGCCGAACGTGGCGTCGAACGCCGTCGGCAGGTCCGCGATGCCCGTGCGCACGTCGAACCCGCTGCGTTTGAGCAGTTCGGTGATCTTCGCGACGCTCCGGAACTCCTCGAACGCGAGTTCCGGTTCGCTGTGGATCGAATGGGACAGCGCGATCAGATCGGTTTCGATTGACCTGACCGCCGCCTCGACATCCGCATTCACGTGCTCATTCTCTCACCCGAAGCTGAAGTTGCTCTTGTCCGTCGCCGTGGCGAGCGCGGCGAGGGCGTCGTGATGGATTCCGCGCTTGATCCCGGCCAGGTTGGCGCCGCGGGTGGCGGTGAGCGCGGCGGCCCGTGTCACGGCGGCGGCGAGGACGGCGTCGCCCTCCTCGATCTGGTCGACGATGCCCGCGGCGAGCGCGTCGGAACCGCCGTAGCGGCGACCGGTCGTCATCGCCTCGACCGCGGTCTGCTTGGGCAGGCGCGTGTTCAGGAGCGCCGACATCCCGACGGTGAACGGCATGTTCAGCGATACCTCGGGAAGACAGTAGAACCCGCGGTCCGCGCGCATCACCCGGAAGTCGTGCGAGGTGGCGAGCATCGCGCCGGCACCGAAACCGTGCCCCTGGACGGCGGCGACGGTGGCCATCGGGAACGCGAGCAGGCGGCTGTAGATCGTGTGCACGCGGTCGAGGTATTCGGGGAGCTTGTCCGTGTTGGCGAAGATCCACGTGGTGTCCAGACCGTTCGTGAAGAACTTGCCCGTCGCGGTCGTCACCAGCGCTGCGGGACCCTCGGAGGCTTCGACCTCGTCCAGCGCGGCGTGGGTGGCGTCGATCCACTCCGGATGGAAGCGGTTCTCGTTGTCCGTCTCGCCCTCGTCGCCGAGGTACAGGATGAATACGTCGCCGTCGCGATCGAGATAGGGCATGAGTGGAAGACTATCGCCTCATGGGAACGCCAGACGCCGCGGCCGCCGCGCTCGCCGCGCACACGAACTGCGCAGAACACTCGATCGCCGTCGTCCTCGGATCGGGGTGGAATGCCGCCGCCGACCGGTTCGGCGAATCACTCTGCACCGTCCCGATGGCCGACCTGCCGGGGTTCACCCCGCCGTCCGCCGCGGGACACGCCGGCACGATCCGGTCCGTGGAGGTGGGCGGCAAGCGGATCCTCGTCCTGCTCGGCCGCACCCACGCCTACGAGGGCCATCCCCTGTCGTCCGTCGTCCACCCGGTGCGGACGGCCGTCGCCGCCGGGGCGTCGACCGTCATCCTGACGAACGCCGCGGGGGGAATCCGCGAGGACTTCACCGTCGGACAGCCGGTGCTGATCAGCGATCACCTCAACCTCACGGCGCGGTCACCACTGGTGGGCGCCGAGTTCGTGGACCTCGTCGACGCGTACGACCCCGAACTGCGGGCCCTCGCCCACGATATCGACGGATCGCTCACCGAAGGCGTCTACGCCGGTCTGCCGGGTCCGCACTACGAGACCCCGGCCGAGATCCGCATGCTGCGGACGTTGGGCGCCGACCTCGTCGGCATGTCCACGGTCCACGAGACGATCGCGGCGCGGGCGCTCGGCGCCAGGGTCCTCGGGATCTCGATGGTGACGAACCTCGCGGCAGGCATCACCGGTGAGCACCTGAACCACGAGGAGGTCCTCGCCGCGGGCCGGGCGTCCGCCGATCGCATGGGCGGGCTCCTGCGAGAACTGGTGGAGCGCTTGTGACCGATCCGATCGCGGACTGGATCGACGCCGACCCCGACCCCGGAACCCGGGCGGAACTCGCGAGCCTGTCCGCCGGCGAGCTCGCCGACCGCTTCGCCGCGCCGCTGAGTTTCGGGACCGCGGGACTGCGCGGCCCGGTGCGGGCGGGCCCGAACGGCATGAACCTCGCCGTCGTGATCCGCACGACCGCCGGGCTGAGCGCATGGCTGAAGGACCGCTGCCTGGGCGGCTCCACCGTCGTCGTCGGGCGCGACGCGCGGCACGGATCGGAGACGTTCGCCGCCGCTGCCGCGGAAGTGCTGGCGGGCGCGGGATTCTCGGTCGTCCTCCTCCCCCGTCCCCTGCCCACACCGCTCGTCGCGTTCGCGGTCCGCCGCCTCCGGGCCGCGGCCGGCGTGCAGATCACCGCCTCCCACAATCCCGCCGCCGACAACGGGTACAAGGTCTACCTCGACGGCGGCGCCCAGTTGATCTCGCCGTCCGACCGGGAGATCGAGGCGGCGATCGCCCGGATCGGGCGGGCCGATCTCGTACCCCGGACCCCGGTGACCCCGGTGTCCGAGGAACTCCTCGACCGCTACGTCGAGCGGGTCGCGTCCCTGCCGAGGGGCGGGTCGCGATCCGTGCGGATCGCGCTCACCGCCATGCACGGCGTCGGCGGCGAGACCGCGCTCGCCGCACTGACATCCGCCGGATTCACCGATGTCCACACCGTCGCCGCGCAGTTCGACCCCGACCCGGACTTCCCGACCGTCGAGTTCCCCAATCCCGAGGAGCCGGGCGCCTCGGACGCCGTCCTCGCGCTCGCCGCGGACGTCGACGCCGACCTCGCGCTGGCCCTCGACCCCGACGCGGATCGGTGCGCGGTCGGGGTGCGCGGGCCGGACGGCTGGCGGATGCTGCGCGGAGACGAGACCGGGGTGCTGCTCGGCGACCACGTCCTCGCCGCGGCCCCCTCGGATTCACTCGTCGCGACGACGATCGTCTCGTCCGCACTCCTCGGGAAGCTCGCCGCGGCCCGCGGCGCCCGCTTCGCCCGCACCCTCACCGGGTTCAAGTGGCTCGTCCGGGCGGGCGAGGGTCTCGTGTACGCGTACGAGGAAGCGATCGGTCACTGCGTCGACCCGGAGTCGGTGCGCGACAAGGACGGCATCTCCGCGGCGGTGGCGGCCGCCGACCTCGCGGCGACCCTGCGGGCGGAGGGGGCGACACTCCTCGAGCGGCTGGACGACTACGCGCTCGAATTCGGGTTGCACGCCGGAGACCAGGTGTCGCGCCGCGTCACCGATCTCGCCGACATCGCCGAGATGATGCGACGACTGCGGGCGGAGCTGCCGGCCGAACTCGCCGGCGAGCCCGTCGAGGCCACCGATCTCGCCGAACTGCGCGGGCAGTCCCGCACCGACGCCGTCGTCCTCGCCGGGCCGGCCGTCCGGGTGGTCGTGCGCCCCTCCGGGACCGAACCCAAGCTCAAGTGCTACCTGGAGGTGGTCGTCCCGGTGCCGGATCGGTCGGCGCTGCCCGCGGCGCGCGCGATCGCCGCGACGCGGTTGGACCTGTTGCGCGAGTTCGCCGCAGCCCTGTAGCCGAGGCGTCAGCGCGGTCCGAACTGCCGGTCGCCGGCGTCGCCGAGGCCGGGGACGATGAACGCGTCCCCGTTCAGTCCCTCGTCGACCGCCGCGGTGACCAGTCGCACGGGATGACCGGACGCGGTGAGGGCCGCGACACCTTCGGGCGCCGCGACGACGCACACGGCGGTGACGTCCGTGGCGCCGCGGGCGACGAGCAAGTCGATCGTGTGCACCATCGAACCGCCGGTGGCCAGCATCGGGTCGAGGACGTACACCGGGATTCCGGACAGGTCTGCGGGGAGCGACTCGAGATACGGCACCGGCAGATGCGTGTCCTCGTCGCGGGCCATGCCGACGAAACCGACTCGCGCCTGCGGGATCAGGCTGCTGGCCTGTTCGACCATGCCCAGCCCGGCGCGCAGGACCGGGACGAGCAGCGGCGGATGGCTCAGCCGCACCCCGTCGGTCGTCGCGATGGGCGTGACCACGTCGAACGTCTCGACCGGAGCCTCGCGCATCGCCTCGTACACCAGCATGTGCGTCAGCCTTCGCAAGGCGGCACGAAATGTGGCATTGTCGCTGCGCGCATCGCGCATCGTTGTCAGGAGGACCGCTGCGAGCGGGTGGTCGACGACGTGCGTGTTCATGCTCGAAGAATAAGGGGGCGCGCGTCGAGATTTCGCGGGAGCGCGATTCTCGGCGGATCCGGGGGTGGAACCGATCTCTTGTCCCCCGCGTCCAATATGGTGACCGGTATCAAATCCGACTGGGGGGATGACGATGAACGACTTGAGGGCGGATACCGCGAGTATCGCCGAGTTCGCGGCCACGGCCGCGACCATGTCCGTGGAGATGCAGGCCGCGGGTCTCGGGGCCGCCGCCGCGGGGCCGCTGCTGCTCGGACCGGTCTTCGGGGTGATCGGCGGCGATTTCGTCGCCGCCTTCGCCACGGCGCACGCCGCGCACCTGGCTTCCATCGAGAAGCTGTCCGGCGTGCTCGGCGGAATCAGCGCGACCGCGCTCGCGAATGCCGCCGCGTACGAGGGCACCGAGCTGGCCACGACGGCCGCACTCGCCGCGGACGCGGTCGGGCTGGAGGCCTGACCGTGATCCCCATCGATCTCCTCACCCGCCCGATCCTCGATCTGCTCGGGGCGTTCGGCAGCGGAGTCCTTCCCGCGGGCGGTCCCGCCGACGCCCTGCGCGCGTCCTCGGTCGCCATCGACGCGGTGCACGACACCGGTCGCACCGGCATCAGCTCGATCTACGGCGACTGGCAGGGCACGGGCGGCACCGGTGCGATCGTGAAGACCGAGGAGGCGCAGCGGGCAACGGTCGCGGTCTCCGATCGCGGCAACGACATGGCGGCCGTCGTCGCCGAGGCCTCCGAGATCGTCCGGGCCGGAATGCTGCAGTTGCAGGACATCCTGCAGTCGTTCATCTCCCTCGCGGTCGCGGCCGGACCCGCCCTGGCCACCCCGCCCGGCCAGGCGATGATCGTCGCGGCGGCACTCGACCACCTCGGCCGCGCGACCGCGGTCGTCGCGAAGGTGCGGGCCGAACTCGCCGAGCAGACCGGGAAGATGGTCACCCTCACACCGGCCGAGGACATCCCGTCCGCACCCGCCGCCACCGCACCCGCGAGCACGACCGCGGCGAGCACGGCGCCCGCCTCCGCCGCTCCCGTCGCACCCGCGGGCTCCGACGCGGTGAGCCGTGTGGCGTCCGGGTTCGCGAGTTCCTCGGGGACGTCGCCGATGTCGGGCCTGACGAGCATCTCCGCCCCGGCCGCGCACTCGCCGGGCGGGCGCGCGGCGGGTGGGTCCCGGCCCGATTCCCTGACCGGCCGATCGGGAGGCGCCGGTCACGGGCCGTCCGCCTCGGACCCCGCCCACGGCGGCGAGGGCGTCGAGGTGGTCCTGCCCGACGGCAGCACCGCCGTCGCCCCCAACAAGGAGGCGGCCGACGCTGTGCGCAACGCACTGTCGCAGCAGGGTGTCCCGTACGTCTGGGGCGGGACGTCGCCCGGCGAGGGCCTCGACTGCAGCGGGCTGACGCAGTGGGCGTACGGCGAAGCGGGCGTCGGTCTTCCGCGCCTGGCGCAGGAGCAGAACGTCGGCACCGCCGTCGACCCGGGCGACCTGATGCCCGGCGACCTCGCCGTGTGGGACGGCCACGTGGCGATGGTGATCGGCAACGGCCAGCTCGTCGAGGCCGGTGATCCCGTGCAGGTCGGTCCGATCCGAACCAGCAACAGCGGCATGGGCTTCTACGGCTTCTACCGACCCACGGAATGACAGGAATCATGTTTCCCCCCACCCCGCCCCCGGCCGGCACGACGGCCGCAGTCAGCAATCGCTCCGGCACCGTCTCGGTCCGCACGACCGAGCAGGGCCTGCCGCTCGAACTCCGCATCGATCCGCGCGAACTCCGGTACGGCGGCCAACGGCTCGCGGACGAGATCCTGACACTCTGCAGGCGCTCGGCGAGGGAGGCCGGGGCGCGCCGCCGCGACGAACTCGCCCGGGACGGCATGCCCGCCGAGATCCTCGACAAGCTCGGTCTCCCCACCCGCGCCGACGTCGCCGCCGCGCAGGCGATCGAGGACGAGGACGAACCCACCCCGACGAGCTGGATGCGACCACTGTGAGCGAACACGACATGGATGCGATCGTCGAGCGGGCCACCGAACAGGTGAATCTGCTCGAGGAGGCCCTCGCCGGGTTGCAGTCGATCACGGCGCGGGCGTCGAGCGAGTCCGATCAGGTGACGGCCGAGGTCGACGGGAACGGCACGTTGACCGGTCTGTGGATGGACGACTCCATCTCGGGCCTGGACGCCCGCACTCTCGCGGCGATGATCACCGGCACCACTCAGGAGGCGGCCCGGCTCGCCACCGAACAGCGCACCCGGGTCATGACGGCGCTGCAGGACGGGTTCGGGAAGGTGTGACCCGCACTCCCCGGCGAGGGCGGGATCGGCTGCCCGCCGGCTGCGGCGACGGGCACCGAAACGGTCCGCACACAGCCCGGGTATAACTTTGGCCGCGGGGTCGATAGGCTTCGCGCCATGGCTGGAGACATCGTCCCGATCGAACTCGGTCTCACCGACGGCGACCTCGTGACACTGTGGGCACCACGGTGGCGTGAAGGCGACGACGAGTGGGAAGCATTCCTTGGTCACGAGGAAGACCTCTACGGGTTCGAGTCGGTGGCCGAACTCGCTGCCTTCATCCGCACGAACACCGACAACGATCTCGTCGAGCACCCCGCCTGGGGCGTGGTGTCCGGGCTCTCCGCCGCCGAGCTCGAACCCGACGAGAACTTCTGCTTCGACCTGATCGGTGTGCCCGAACTGGCGGCGAGCGACCCCGAGCCTCTCGTCGTGAGCGAGCTCGAAGACACGCTCAACATGGTGCGGAACATCGGCGAGGTCTGCGAACTCGACGCGGTCACCAAGTTCTTCAACGCGAACCCCATTCTCGGTGCGCTCCCCGCAGGCGCCAGCGCTTTCGAGGGACGCGAGGGCGAGGAACTGTGGGCGCAGATCGGGACCGCGATCGCAAAGGGCTGGGACGACGTCCTCGATGCCGTCGACAACATCGTCGCCACCCCGGAGGTGGACGCGGAGGCGGTAGCCGTGGCCGAGGCCGAACTGGTGGCGGCCGACGAGAACACCGTCGACGTGGACGACGTCGCCGAGGAGGCCGAGGAAGACGCGGAGTTCGTCGCGCTCGATCTGAACACCGAGGACGACGAGGAAGAAGACGACTCGTTCTGGGGTGCGGTGGGTGTCGACCCCGTCAAGATCATCACGTCCGGCGAGACGTACTTCACGCTCCGGTGCTACCTCGACGACGACGCGATCTTCCTCGGGCGTGACGGCGCGATCTTCGTGTTCACGTCCGAGCGGGCACTGGCCCGGTACCTCGCCGACAACCACGAGCACGCCCTCGCGCAGGTCAGCACGTACGAGGAGATCCAGGTCGCGGCCGTCGACGGGTCGCTCGAGGTCGAGGTCACCGACGAGAACGTGTACGTCCTGCCCGGTCTCGCCGACGACCTGGCCGCCGGCCCGGAGTCCGTCGACGCGGACCAGCTGGACCTTGCGGTCGAATTGTTCACCGATGCAGCCGATTTCGCTGACGACGATTCGGTGGAGACCGCACTCGCCTCGTCCGAGCCACTGGGCTGGTACGTCTCGTTCGTCCTCAACCCGGACCCGACGCGGATGGCGCCGAGCGCACCCTTCGACGCCGAGGCCGAGGCGTGGCGGACGCTCGAGCGGGAGTTCGAGGCCCGCCTGCGGAAGGTCTGAGCGACCGCCGACGGGGATCAGCCCACCAGCACCGCGAATCCCGGCTTGATCACCTCGTCGATCAGCTGCAGCCGCTGATCGAACGGGATGAAGGCCGACTTCATCGCGTTGATGGTGTACCGCTCGAGATCCGTCCAGCCGTAGCCGAACGTCTCGACCAGGCGGAGCATCTCCTGGCTCATGCTGGTGTCGCTCATCAGCCGGTTGTCGGTGTTGACGGTGACCCGGAACCGCAGCCGCGCGAGCAGGTCGAACGGATGGTTCTCGAGCGTGTCCACGGCTCCGGTCTGGACGTTGGAGCTGGGACACAATTCGAGGGGAATCCTCTTGTCCCGCACATAGTTCGCCAGCTTGCCGAGCACCGGGACGCCGTCGGCGCCGATCGTGATGTCGTCGGTGATCCGGACCCCGTGACCGAGGCGGTCCGTGCCGCAGAACGCGATGGCCTCGTGAATGGACGGCAGACCGAACGCCTCACCCGCGTGAATGGTGAAGTGCGCATTGCTGCCCCGCATGTACTCGAAGGCGTCGAGGTGGCGGCTCGGCGGATTGCCTGCCTCGGCGCCCGCGATGTCGAATCCGACGACGCCGCGGTCCCGGAAGCGGATGGCCAGTTCCGCGATCTCCCGCGACCGCGCCGCGTGCCGCATCGCGGTGAGCAGGACGCCGATCCGGATGTTCTGGCCGCGCACCTCCGCCGCGGACTCGCCCGCCTCGAATCCGAGCAGGACCTGTTCCACCACCTCGTCCAGGGTCAGGCCCTCTTCGAGGTGCTGCTCCGGGGCGAACCGGACCTCGGCGTAGACCACGCCGTCGTCGGCGAGGTCCTCGGCGCATTCACGGGCGACGCGTTCGAGCCCGACCGGTGTCTGCATGACGGCGACGGTGTGGGCGAACGTCTCGAGGTACCGCTCGAGGGACCCGCTGTCCGCGGCCTCCCGGAACCAGGTGGCGAGCGCGGGCGCGGTGTCGGCGGGCAGCGCGTCGTAACCGCAGTCACGGGCGAGTTCGAGAACCGTCTCGGGCCGGAGACCTCCGTCGAGATGATCGTGCAGCAACACCTTCGGCGCTCGGCGCAGGGCCGACAGATCCAGTGCGGTCATGGGACGACGTTAGCGTGAGGGATCCTCTATCCGCTCGATGACGAGCGGTGTGGTCACCGGCGGCGCGTCGGCCACGACGGTCCAGGCTTCGGAAAGTGCGGCTTTCGCCGCGGCGAACCGTTCGGGCGTGTCGGTGTGCAGCGTGACGAGCGGGGTGCCCACCGACACCGTCTCCCCCGGCTTCGCGTGCAGTTCGATGCCGGCCCCCGCCTGCACCGGCTCGCCCTGCCGGGCGCGGCCCGCGCCGAGGCGCCACGCGGCGAGCCCGACGGCCATGGCGTCGAGACCGCACACCACACCGTCCGACTCGGAGAGCAGCACCTCGGTGTGCCGGGCCGTCGGCAGCGGGGCGTAGGGGTCGCCGCCCTGGGCTGCGATCATTCTCCGCCAGCGGTCCATGGCGGACCCGTCCCGCAGCTTGTCGGCCGGGTCGACGCCGTCGATTCCGGCTGCCTTCAACATTTCTCGCGCGAGCGCGAGGGTCAGTTCCACGACGTCGGGCGGGCCGCCGCCGGCGAGCACCTCCAGCGATTCCCGCACCTCCAGCGCGTTGCCCGCGGTGTGACCGAGTGGCGCGTCCATCGCCGTGAGCACCGCCATCGTCCGCACCCCGGCGTCGTTCCCGAGGTCGACCATCGTCTGGGCCAACTCGCGTGCGTCGTCGAGCTTCTTCATGAACGCGCCCGAACCGACCTTCACGTCGAGGACCAGCGCGCCGGTACCCTCGGCGATCTTCTTGCTCATGATCGAGCTGGCGATCAGGGGAATCGACTCGACGGTCCCGGTGACGTCCCGCAGTGCGTACAACCGCCGGTCCGCCG
>JBCEBZ010000425.1:0-42275 GCA_039206675.1 Rhodococcus sp. (in: high G+C Gram-positive bacteria)
GGCGCGGAGGTCGGAGATCGAGGCGATCCTCATCGCACACCTCCGAGCGTCATGAACGGGGAGACCAAGCCCAGGACTTGCCGAATCAGCTTCGTGAACGCCCGGCAGATGCCAGGCTTGAGGCCATGGACAGCATCGACTCGATGGGTGATCGATAATGGCCCGGCCGGTACGCGTCGTCGTGCTCGGCGCCGGTTCGTGGGGAACGACGGTGGCCGGCCTCGCCGCCCACAACACGCCGACCCTGCTGTGGGCGCGGAATTCGGATACGGCGGACGAGATCAACACCGAGCATCGCAATTCCCGCTATCTCGGCGAGCGGTCACTCCCCCACTCCATGCGGTCGACGGCCGACCTGGTGGAAGCGGCGCAGGAAGCCGACGTTCTCGTGGTCGGGGTGCCGTCACACGCCGTGCGCAGCACGCTCGCCCAGATCGCCAACGAGGTGCGGGCGTGGGTGCCGGTGCTGTCGCTGGCGAAAGGGCTGGAGCCGGGAACACGGTTACGACCCACCGAGGTGATCGCCGAATGCCTGCCGGGGCATCCGGTCGGGCTGCTCGCGGGCCCCAACATCGCGCGGGAGATCGTCGACGGCCTCGCCGCGGCGTCGGTCGTCGCCACCCAGGACGTCCGGGTCGCCACCGCGTTGCAACCGTTGTTCGCATCCGCGGTGTTCCGCGTGTACCGGAACACCGATGTGCTCGGCTGCGAACTGGGCGGCGTGCTGAAGAACATCGTGGCCATCGCCTCGGGGATGGCCGACGGACTGGACGTCGGCGACAACACGCGCGCGATGGTCCTGGCACGCGGGCTGGCCGAGATGACCCGGCTGGGTGAGGCGATGGGCGCGAACCCGCGGACGTTCGCCGGGCTCACCGGGGTCGGAGATCTGATCGCCACGTGTATGAGCCCGAGTTCCCGCAACAGGCGGGTGGGCGAGTACATCGCCCGCGGCATGACCGTCGAGGAGGCTGTCGCCAAGCTGGGGCAGGTGGCCGAGGGCGTCAAGACCGCCCCCACGGTGATGGAGTTGGCCCGCGACTACAACGTGGACATGCCCATCGCCGCGGAGGTCGAGGCGGTGGTCGCGGGGCGGCAGACTCCGGAGGGCGCCTACCGTGGCCTGCGGAAAGTCGCTGCAGGTGGTGAGGACGAGGTGGCGTGATCGCACAACTGCAACCGTGAGTAGCACTATCTAGACGTTTCTAAGCAATCTCCTAGAAAACTGGGGCAGACTCCTGAATGGAGGCACCCCAGCGAGCAGCGTCGTGCGGGGACGGATGCGTGAGAGAAGTCAGCGATGAGTTCACCGACCCCGATTGGTCCCGGAGACTCGTCGGCGCGCGCCTATCCGCTGTCGCCGGCGCAGTGGGGGATGTGGCTCGCTCAGCGCGTCGACCCTGCCGTTCCGGTGTCGGTCGCGCAGTACGTCGACATCCGCGGCGCGCTGAACCGCAGAGCTCTCACGTCGGCGTGTGTCCGCGCTGCCGCCGAGTTCGAGTCGTTCTTCCTGCAGATCACCGAGGTCGACGGGCAACCGCTGCAACGGGTGGAACCGACTCTCGACGCGAGCGTCGGTTACATCGACTTCCGAGAATTTCCGGACCCGGAGACGTCGGCGCACGCGTGGATGCGCGCCGAGTCCGCCGATCCGATCGACGTCCTGCGTGACCGTCTGACCGTCTCCTTCGTTCTCCACGTCGGACCGGACCACTACTTCTGGTACTCGCGCGCCCACCACGTCGCGATGGACGGTTTCGGGTCCATCACGATGGTCTACCGGATCGCCGCGCTCTACACGGCCGCGGTGCACGGACTGCCGCCGCCCGCGAGCCGGACCCTCGGTCTGCGACGCATCCACGACCTCGAGATCGACTACCGCGATTCGACCCGCCGGGACGCCGACCGGGAGTACTGGTCCGGCACGATGCGTGGCGTCACCCACCCGAGCAGCCTCGTGAGCGGGGTTGCGCCTGCGGCCGCCGGTTCCCGGGACGCCGGTGGAACGTTGTCCACCGAGGTGGTCGATCGGCTGGAGAAATGCTCGGCGGCGCACGGGGTCAATCCTGCGACGCTCACGGTCTCCGCGGTCGCCGGTTATCTGGCGCGCATGACCGGCGAGGACGACGTCACGCTCAGCCTCCCGGTGTCGGCTCGCACGACGGCGGCGCTGCGCCGCTCCGGCGGGATGGTGTCCAATGTGGTGCCGCTGCGGATCACGGGTGCGGGGACGGCGACCGTCGGCGATCTGGTGTCCCGCACGCGTCTCGTGATGTCGGGTGCCCTGCGGCATCAGCGGTACCGGCACGAGGACATTCGCGCCGATCTGGGAGACGCGCTGTCCGGGCCGCGGCTGTTCGGCCCCGCCGTCAACATCATGCTGTTCGCGGAGGAACTCGAACTCGGTGCGCTGCGGACTCAGTTGCATGTGCTGTCCTCGGGTCCGATCGAAGACCTGCTGGTGAACCTGTACCGCTCCGGTCCCCGTGGACGCGTGCATCTCGACTTCAAGGCGAATCCGCGGCTGTATTCGCAGGACGATCTGGACGGTCACCACTCGAGATTCCTGCGGTACTTCCAGCAGTTCCTCGCAGCCGAGACCGCGCACCCGATCGGTGATCTCCCCATTCTCACGGAGCATGAATCCGCGTCGCTGGTCCCCTGTCCCGGACCGCCGGGCCGTGTGCCGGTCACGCTCGCCGACGTGTTCCGCGCTGCTGCCGCCCGCGATCCGGACGCGACCGCCGTCGTCTGCTCCGGCGGGGAGATCACCTACCGGGAACTCGACGAGCGGTCGGATCGGATCGCGGCGACGCTGGCACGGTTCGGCGTCGGGCCCGGCGACGTCGTGGCGGTAGCGTTCCCCCGCTCCTCCGACTATCTCTGCGCGGTCTGGGCCGTCACGAAGGCGGGAGCCGCCTTTCTGCCGGTGGACCCGACGTACCCGGCCCCACGGGTTCGGCACATGCTCGACGACTCCCGCGCGGCGATCGGGTTGACCTCCGCGGAGTTCGTGCCCACGTTGCCGGACACCACCGAGTGGCTGATGCTCGACGCGGCGAACCACTCCGCAGCAAACCCCGGATTCCACACGCCGGCAACGCGACTCGACGACGCCGCGTATCTCATCTACACGTCCGGATCGACCGGCACACCCAAGGGCGTCGTGGTCACCCACCGCGGGATCGCGAATCTGCTCTCCGCGCAGCGCACCCGACTCGACCTCGACGGGTCGGCGAGGGTTCTGCACGTCGCGTCGCCGAGTTTCGACGCCTCCGTCTTCGAGATGCTGATGGCCTTCGGTTCCGGCGCCGCGCTGGTCGTCGCCCCGCCCGAGGTATACGGCGGATCCCCGCTGGCGCAGCTGATGACCAACGAAACCGTCACGCATGCGGTGCTCACCCCGTCGGTGCTGGCATCGATGGAACCGGCCGAAGTCGAAGGCCTGCGAACCCTGGTCGCCGCCGGTGAGGCGTGCTCACCGGAACTGGTGTCGCGGTGGACGTCCCGGTGCCGGATGATCGACGCGTACGGCCCGGCGGAAACCACCGTCATGGCGACCGTCGGCGGTCCCCTCCGCGACTGTGCACCGGTCCCTATCGGCCGGCCGATCGACGGGCGAGGGTGGTGGTCCTCGACCACCGGCTCCGCCCGGTCCCCGTCGGTGTGGCCGGCGAACTGTACGTCGCGGGGCCCGCCCTGGCCCGCGGGTATCACCGCAGGGCCCGGCAGACGTCGGAACGGTTCGTCGCCGATCCGTACGGACCGCCGGGTACCCGCATGTACCGCACCGGCGACACGGTCCGTTGGACCCCCGGCCACGAACTCGAGTACGTCGGACGCAGCGACGAGCAGGTGAACCTCCGGGGCCTGCGCGTCGAACCCGGGGAGATCGACGCCACGCTCCGCCGTCATCCCGCGGTTCGGTCCGCCGTCACCGTGATTCGCTCGCAGGCCACCGGGGATCAGCTCGTGTCGTACGTGGTTGCCGGCACCGACGCGGTGACCGGGCGGGAGTTGCTGTCGTTCCTCACCGCCGCACTGCCCCCGCATCTCGTGCCTGCCGACGTCGTCGTGCTCCCGCACCTTCCGCTGACCCCGTCCGGCAAGCTGGATCGCGCTGCGCTTCCCGGACCCCACGTCCGGCCGTCGACCGGGGTCGCTCCCGAGGGCGACCGGGAGCGGACGCTCCACGCCCTGTATGCCGAGATCCTCGGGACGTCCGATTTCGGTGCGGACGAGTCGTTCTTCGCGCTCGGCGGCGACAGCATCATGGCGATCCAACTGGCCGCCCGGGCTCGGGCCGCCGGAATCTCGTTCACCCCGCGCGACGTGTTCGAGCAGCGGACGGTGTCCCGGCTCGTCGTCGTCGCCGGCGACGACCGGCGTGGACCGGACCTCGAGGAACTCCCCGGCGGCGGGGTCGGCGAGATGCCGCTCACCCCGGCTGCCCGGTTCCTCCTCGACCGGGTCTCCGTCGTCGACCGGTACGCACAGGCGGTGGCGGTGGAATTGCCGCGGGGGGTGGACGCGGAGAAACTGCACGCGGTGATCGGTGCCGTCGTCGATCGGCACGACGCGCTGCGAGCGCGCCTCGGGCGTCGTTCCGACGGGGCGGCGTTCCTCACGGTGCGTCCGGCCGGCGCACCGCTGCCGGAGGGCACGATCACCCGGGTCGCGCTGCCCGTCGGCGCCGACCCGGAGCACCGCACACGGGACGAGCACGAGACCACGGTCCGGAGGTTGAATCCGGTTGCGGGCGTGATGATGCAGTGCGTCTGGCTCGATCCCGGGCCGGACGACGCCACCCGTCGTGGGCGGCTGCTCCTCGTCGCGCATCACCTGGTGATCGACGGGGTGTCGTGGCGGATCCTGCTCGGCGACCTCGCCGCGGCGTGGGCGCAACTCGAGGCGGGGGTGTCGCCCACCCTTCCACCGGTCGGCACGTCCCTGCGCCGGTGGTCGCACGGACTGGCCGAGCAGGCGCAGCGCTCGGACCGCCGGTCCGAACTGTCGTTCTGGCGCGCCACGACCTCGGTCGAGGAATCGCCGCTCGGCACCCGACCGCTCGACGCGCGGCGCGACGTGAATTCGACGGTGGGCCGGATTCACACGAGAACATCTGCCACGCACTCGTTGCTCACCGACCTTCCGGCCGCCTTCCGCTGCGAGGTCAACGACGGGTTGCTCACCGCCCTGGCCCTCGCTCTCGCGCAGTGGCAACGCCGCCGCGGACGACCGGCCACGCCGCCGGTGATCCGGCTCGAGGGTCACGGCCGCGAGGAGTCGGTGCTGCCCGGCGCCGATCTGTCCCGCACCGTCGGGTGGTTCACCAGTATTTTTCCGGTCCGTCTCGACCTGGAGGACCTCGACCTGGACGATGCGTTCGCGGGCGGCCGCTCCGCGGATACCGCGATCAGGGTGGTCAAGGAGCAGTTGCGTGCGGTGCCCGACAAGGGCATCGGCTACGGTCTGCTGCGGCGGCCGCGGGACGAGACCGGCCAGATCGCGTTCAATTACCTCGGACGGCTCGACAACACCGATTCCGAGCGTGAGTGGCGGCCCGTGCGGGACGGCTCCGCCGTGTTCTCCTCCGCCGAACCGTCGATGCCGGTCACCGCGCTGATCGACATCACCGCGTTCACCACCGACGGCGTCCTCGACGCCACGTTCGCGTTCCCGACGGGTGCGATTGCGGCAGAAGACGTGCAGGTTCTGGCCGATCTGTGGGAGCAGGCGCTGACAGCCCTCTCCGCGGTGGCGCGCTCTCCTCACACGAGCGGGCTCACTCCGTCCGATCTGCCGCTCGTCGCCGTGGACCGCGAAGACATCGCACAGTGGGAACGCGACCGTCCGGGTCTGCTCGACGTGTGGCCGCTGACGCCGTTGCAGTCGGGGTTGCTGTTCCACGCGGAATTCGCCGGCGCGGATCCCGATCCGTATGCGATGCAGGTGATCCTGAGCCTGCGCGGAACACTCGACAGGGACCGGCTCCGGATCGCGTGCGGCGCCGTCCTCGCCGGACACGCGAACCTGCGCACCGCCTTCGTGCGCGACGGTCGCGGCGTCCCGGTGCAACTCGTCCTCGACGACGTGCCGGTGCGGTGGCGGCACGTCGACCTCACCGGCCGCGGCACCGACACCGCCCGCGACACCGGTGCCGAGGAGGTCCTGTTCGACGACCGCACCGCCCGCTTCGACGTGTCCGCCCCACCACTGATTCGGTTCACGCTGCTGACGCGGGGTCCGGACCGTGCCGAACTGGCGATCACCGCCCACCACCTCGTGCTCGACGGCTGGTCCATGCCGCTGCTGGTACGCGAACTCTTCGGCGCCTACCGGCGCGGTGACTCCCGCACCGAGTCACCGGATTCGAGCCCCTGTCGCGATTTCCTCGAGTGGCTGGCGGCGAGGGACACCGACGCCTCGGCGCGGGCGTGGGCCGCGGCACTCGACGGCATCACCGAGCCCGCCGCTGCGGCGGAGGACACCCCCACCACGACCGAGTCGGTCCTGGAACTGAGCGAGGAGGACACCCTCACGCTGACGGCCCGCGCGACCGAACTCGGAGTCACGCTCAGCACAATCGTGCAGGCGGCCTGGGGAATCGTCCTCGGACAGGCGACCGGCCGCGATGATGTCGTGATCGGCGAGGCCGTCTCGGGCAGGCCTCCGGAACTCGCCGGCGTCGAGAGCGCGGTGGGATTGTTCGTCAACACCGTCCCCGTGCGGATCCCACTCGATCCCGGCATCGACGTCGCCACGCTCCTCACTCGCCTGCAGGCCGAGCACGTACACCTCCTCGAACATCACTGGCTGGGCCTCGCCGACATCCAGCGGGCGGCCGGCGTGGCGCCGCTGTTCGACACGCTGGTCGCGTTCGAGTCGTACCCGATGGACCACACCGTGCTGCCGGAGACCACGGACGGACTCATCCTGGACGGCGTTCGCGCACACGATTCCTCGCACTACGCCGTGACACTCGCGGTGACCGCGTACCCGACGCTGCGGCTGACGGCGAAGTGCCGGTCACCCCGGTACGACGGCGCGGCGCTGCTCGCGCGAGTCGGCCGCGTGCTCGACCGCATCGGCCGAGATCCGTCCGTCGACGTCGGCGGCCTCGACCTTCTCGGCGCGGCGGAGCGGGAGCGGGTGCTGCGCACCTGGAACGCGACGGACGCACCGGTGCCCACGGCCACGTTGGTGGACCTGTTCGACGCGCAGGTCGAGCGCTCGCCCGATGCCGTGGCGGTGGTGTTCGGCGCAGATCTTCTCACCTATGCCGAGTTCGACGTGCAGGTGAATCGGCTGGCGCGGTATCTGGTGGCGAGGGGCGTCGGACCGGAAAGCGTGGTCGGGGTGGCGGTTCCCCGTTCGATCGGCCTTCTCGTCGCGCTGCACGCGGTGTTGAAGGCCGGCGGCGCCTATCTGCCCGTGGATCCCGGGCACCCGCTCGGACGCACCGCTCTCGTATTCGACTCGGCTGCACCCGCACTGCTGCTCACCTCCGGGAATCGCAGAGCCCCGGCCGGGGTGACCGTCGTGGATCTCGACCTGCTCGACGTGTCCGGGTACGACCCCGCGCCCGTGACCGATTCCGCGCGGCGTTCACCGCTGCGCCCGGCGAATGCCGCGTACGTCATCTACACGTCCGGGTCGACGGGACGACCCAAGGGTGTCACGGTGACCCACGAGATGATGGTCAACCAGTTTCGGTGGGCGCAGACGCTGACGCCGCTCGACGACACCGATGCGGTGCTGCACAAGACCCCGCTCACGTTCGACATCTCGGCGTGGGAACTGCTCTGGCCCTTGCACACCGGCGCACGGGTGGTGATCGCCGAACCCGGTGGTCACCGCGACCCCCGCTATCTCGCGCGGATCGTCGCGCAGCAGGCGATCACGACGCTCCATGTCGTTCCGTCGATGCTCGACGCCTTCCTGGAGCAGTGCGGTCCGCAGGTTCCCGCGGCTGTGCGTCGCGTGTATTCGGCCGGCGAGTCGCTGTCCACGGCCACCGCGGCAGCATTCGCACAGCGCAGTGCCGCTGCGCTGTACAACTGGTACGGCCCGTGCGAGGCCGCGGCGGCGACGTCGGAGTCGGTCGACGGCAACGGGATCGGCGCGGCAGTCTCCCTCGGCCGCCCCGTCCACAACGTACGCACGTATGTTCTCGACAGCCGGCTGCGACCGGTGCCGGTCGGGACGACGGGCGAGTTGTACCTTGCCGGTGCGTACCTGGCGCGCGGTTACGCCGGACGCCCCGATCTGACCGCCGACCGCTTCGTCGCCGATCCGTTCGGCGGCACGGGTGGTCGGATGTACCGCACCGGCGACGTGGTGCGGTGGAACGCGGCGGGCCGGCTCGACTATCTGGGGCGCAGCGACTTCCAGATCAAGCTCCGCGGCCAGCGGATCGAACCCGGCGAGATCGAGGCCGCGTTGACATCCGACCCGGCGGTGACCCAGGCAGCGGTCATCCTGCACCGCGACCGGGACGCCGGCGAGCGGCTGATCGCCTACATCGTGGCGGCCGGCGATGCGCCGGACGAGCGGCGGATCGCCGACCGCCTCGCCGGGCTGCTCCCGTCCTACATGGTTCCGTCCGCCTTCGTCCCGCTTCCGGCACTGCCCGTCACCACCAGCGGAAAGCTGGATCGCGCCGCCCTGCCGGAACCGGGGCCCGCGCGGCCACCGTCCGATCCGCCCGCCACCCCCGCCGAGGACGTGATCGCGTTCGTGTTCGCGGAGGTGACCGGCACCGCGTTCGTGGGAAGGGGCGACAACTTCTTCGCCGCCGGCGGAAACTCGCTGACCGCGGCGCAGGCCGTCGCCCGCGTCGGAGCGGCGCTCGGAACCACCGTCGACCTGCGTGAATTGTTCGACCATCCCACGGTCGCGGAACTGTCGGCGTACCTCGCGGAACGCAGTTCCGAGACCGCGCAGGCGCCCCTGATCGCCCACGCCCCGGCCGCCCACGTGCCGTTGTCCCTCGCCCAGCAACGCCTGTGGTTCCTGAACCGGCTCGACGGACGCTCGGCCACCGACAGCATTCCCGTCGTGCTCCGCCTCACCGGCACCCTCGACGAGACGGCACTGTGCGCGGCCGTGCGTGATGTGATCGACCGCCACGAACCCCTGCGCACCGTCTACCCCGAGCACGACGGGATCCCCTGCCAGCACGTTCTTCCCACGACCGCCGTGCCGCCGTGCACCGTGCGGGCAACGGCGAACCCGGCCGGCCGGGTGCGGGAACTGCTGTCGGCGGGCTTCGACCTCACCGCCGAACCCCCGGTACGCGCCGAACTTCTCGCGGTCGGCACCGGCGAGTGGGTGCTCGCCCTCGTCGTCCATCACATCAGTGCCGACGGGTTCTCGCTCGGGCCGCTCGCCCGGGACGTGATGGCCGCGTACCGCGCGCGGGCCCAGGGCGGCCCACCCGTGTGGGCGCCACTGCCCGTCCGCTACGCCGACTACGCCCTCTGGCAGCGCGAACTGCGTGATCGGCAGCCGGGTCTGGCGTACTGGCGGCAGACCCTGTCCGGGATGCCCGAACTCCTCCCCCTGCCGTTCGACCGTGCCCGCCCGCCCGCCGCGACGCACCGCGGCGCCGACGTCGCATTCACCCTCGACGCGCAGACGCACCGGCGGATTCGGGCACTCGCGCGCACCCACGACGCCACCCCGTTCATGGTCGTGCACACGGCGCTGGCCGTCCTCGCGGCGAGACTCGCCGGCACCTCGGACGTCGTTCTCGGCACTCCGATCGCGGGGCGCGGGCCGCGCGCACTCGACGACCTCGTCGGAATGTTCGTCAACACACTCGTGTTGCGGACGCACCTCGCACTCGACAACACGTTCGCCGGCACCCTCACCCACGTGCGGGACGTCGACCTCGCCGCCTACTCCCACTCGGACGTCTCGTTCGAGGAGATCGTGGAGGCGGTCGCGCCCGAGCGGTCGCGCGGTCGCAATCCGCTGTTCCAGCTGGCGCTCGCCTATCACAACACCGCACCGGTGGTCGTCGACCTGCCGGAGGTCTCCGCCGCCGTCGTCGAGTTCGACACGCACACCGCGAAATTCGACCTCCAGCTCACCGTCTCCGAATCGCTCGACGACGAGGGCGGCCCCGGACCCCTCTCGTGCGTCTTCACCTACGCCACCGACCTGTTCGACGAGACCACCGTCGCCGAATTCGCGGACCGGTTCCGCCGGGTGCTGCGCACCGCACTCGCCGGGCCACGCGTCGTGGTCGGCGACATCGACCTTCTCACCGCCGAGGAGAAGGCGGCCCGGCACACCGGCGCGCCGTCGTTGCCCTGGCGGACGCTGCCCGACCTGATGTCGGCGGCTGCCGAACGGAATCCGGACGGTCCCGCTCTGACTGCGGACGGCCGGACCATGACGTATCGCGAACTGGATACCGCGTCGAATCGTCTCGCCCGCGCGCTGATACGGCGCGGGGCGGGACCCGAGACGATCGTCGCGCTCGGCCTGCCGCGCTCGGCGCTGTCGGTCGTCTCGGTGTGGGCCGTCGCGAAGACCGGCGCCGCGTTCGTCCCCGTGGACCCGCGCTATCCTGCCGCCCGGATCGAGTACCTGCTCGACGATTCCGGCGCCGCACTCGGGCTGACCACCGCCGCGGACCGCACGGCCGTGCCGGACGGGACGGACTGGCTGCTGCTCGACGCCCCGGACTTCCGAACCGAATGTCGCGGGTATTCGTCGGCCCCGATCACCGATACCGAACGCACACGGCCGCTGGAGGTGCGCCACCCGGCGTACGTGATCTACACGTCCGGTTCGACGGGAAAACCCAAGGGCGTGGCGGTGACCCACACCGGTCTCGCCGATTTTACGGCGGAACAGCGGGAGCGCTATGCGGTGACGGCGGCCTCCCGCACCCTGCACGCGTCGTCCCCCGGCTTCGACGGCGCGGTGCTCGAGATTCTGCTCGCACTCGGTGCGGGAGCCTGCATGGTGCTCACACCACCGACGGTGCAGGGCGACGATCCGCTCACGGACGTGCTGGCCGGGGAACGGGTCAGCCACGTGTTCACGACGCCGACGGTTCTGGCGACGGTCGACCCCCGCGGACTGCACGACCTCCGCGTGGTCGTGGTGGGCGGCGAACCGTGCCCGCCGGAACTCGTGAAAGTCTGGGCGCCGCACAGGCACGTGTCGCTGTTCAACGGATACGGCCCGACCGAGACGTCGATGGTGACCACCATCAGCGACGCGATGGTCGCCGATCGGCCGGTCACCATCGGCTCCCCGGTCCGCGGCGCCGCGGTACTCCTGCTGGATGCGCGTCTGCATCCGGTTCCGACGGGAGTGGCCGGCGAACTCTACATCCGCGGCCCAGGCGTTGCGCGCGGCTACCATCGCAGGCCCGCGCTGACCGCCGCACGGTTCGTCGCCTGCCCGTCCGGCAGCGCCGGGGAACGGATGTACCGGACCGGCGACGTGGGCCGGTGGCGCCGCGACGGGTCGATCGAGTACCTGTACCGCAACGACGCGCAGATCGAACTGCGGGGTGTGCGAATCGAACCCGGCGAGATCGACGCGACTCTCCGCACGCATCCGGGCGTGCGGTTCGCTGCCACGGACGTGCGTGAACTCCGCGACGGTGTCGACGCGCTCGTCTCGTACGTCGTCCCGGAGCGGAATGAGACGGCCGATCCGGATCAGCTGATCCGCTACGCGTCGACGCGCCTGCCCGCACCGCTGGTACCCGCGATCGTGGTCGTCCTGGACGCGGTGCCCCTCACCGTCAACGGGAAACTCGACCGCTCGGCGCTGCCCGATCCCGTTCCGGCGGCCACCGACTTCGAGGCCCCGCACACCCCCGCCGAGCGCGTGGTGGCGACGGTGTTCGCCGAGGTACTCGGACTCGACCTCGTGGGACGCGACGCGAACTTCTTCGCCCTCGGTGGCACGTCGCTGTCCGCGACGCGCGCGGTGTCCCGGATCGGTGCCGCGCTGGAGACGTCGGTGCCGGTGCGCGCGGTGTTCGACACCCCGACCGTCTCCGGACTCGCGGCGGCCGTCACCGAGCAGACCGACGGCGCCGCGCACGTCGCCCTGACCGTGCGCCCGCGCCCGCCCCGCGTCCCGCTGTCGCCTGCGCAGCAACGACTGTGGTTCCTCGCCCGCCTCGCTCCCGGCTCCCCCGAATACAACATTCCGATGGCGTTGCGGCTCGACGGAACGCTGGACGTCGCCGCACTCACCGCGGCCGTGGCCGACGTGGTCGGCAGGCACGAACCGCTGCGCACCCTGTACCCGGACCGTGACGGCGCCGCGTACCAGCAGGTGATCCCCGCGTCGCGGGCCACCCCGTCCCTCCGGCCGATACCCGTGGCCCCGGGCGACGTCGCCGCGCGGGTCGCGACGTTCGCGTCGCAGGGTTTCGCCCTGGGCGCCGAACCACCGATCCGGGCACGGCTTTTCGCCCTCGCCGCCGACGAGTGGGTGCTCGCCGTCATGGTCCATCACATCAGCGCGGACGGGTTCTCGGTGCCGCTGCTCGTCCGCGATCTGATGACCGCCTACGAGGCGCGGGTCGCGGGCGCGGCGCCGCAGTGGGCCGAACTGCCCGTCCAGTACACGGATTACACCCTGTGGCAGCACGAACTGCTCGGCGACCGCGACGATCCGCAGTCCGTCGCGGCGCGGGAACTGTCGTACTGGAAGGAGACGTTGTCCGGTGCGCCGGAACAGTTGTCGCTGCCCACCGACCGGCCGCATCCGGCCATCGCGTCGCACCGCGGCGGCACGGTCGAATTCGCCCTCGACGACGCCCTGTACCGCGCGGTCGAGCACACCGCTTCGACGTGCGCCGTCACGCCGTTCATGGTGGTGCACGCCGCGTTCGCCGTGCTGCTCGCGAAGCTGAGCGGCGCCACGGACATCGTGATCGGCACGCCCGTCGCGGGACGCGGGGACCAGGCCCTCGACGAACTGGTGGGCATGTTCGTCAACAACCTGGTTCTGCGCACCGAGGTGAGTCCCGCGGAAAGCTTCACGGATCTGCTCGGCCGGGTGCGGGAGGACGACCTGGACGCGTTCGCGCACTCCACCGTCCCGTTCGAGACCGTGGTCGAGACGCTCGATCCCACCCGGTCGCGCGCCCGCAATCCGCTGTTCCAGGTGGCCCTGGCGTTCCAGAACCTCGACCACACCCCGCTCACCCTGCCCGGACTGCGGGTGTCGGCGACGACTCCCCCCACCCGGTCGGCCCGATTCGACCTTCAACTCACGGTGACCGCCGATCCCGGCCGGTCGACGGAAGGCACCCGGCGCACGGCGGTGTTCACCTACGCCACCGACCTGTTCGACCATCACACGGTCGTGGACCTCGGGGAACGTTTCCTCCGGACGCTGAGCGAGGCCGTCGCGCAACCGCATCGGGCGGTCGGCGACCTCGCCCTGGTCGATCCGGACCCGGATGTGCCCGCTGCGGCGCCGTCCTCCGGTGAGACTCTCGTCGATCTGTTCGAGCGGCACGTCGCCGCGGCGCCGGACGCCGATGCGGTCGTCGCCGGCGACCGCGTGCTCACCTACGGCGAACTCGACCGGCAGATCAATCGGCTCGCCCGCCACCTGATCGGCGCAGGCGTGGGCCCGGAGTCGCTGGTGGGATTGGCGATTCGCCGCTCCGTCGACCTCCTCGTCGGAATGTATGCCGTCGCGAAGACGGGCGCGGCGTACGTGCCGCTCGACCCCGACCAGCCCGCGCAGCGCAACGCCCGGATCATCCGGGCCTCGGACGCACGGATCGTCCTCACCACCGAACGCGATCGGTTCGACCTCGCCGATGTCCTGCCCGCGCAGACGCGCCTCGTCGTCGTCGATCGGGTCGACCTGTCGGGGCTCGATCCGTCGCCGGTCTCCGACATCGACCGGACCGCTCCCCTGAGGGCACAGAACCCCGCGTATGTGATCCACACGTCGGGATCGACGGGCACCCCGAAGGGGGTCGTCGTGACCCATGCGGCCGTCGTGAGCTTCCTGACGTGGCGACAGGACACGGACCCGCTCGGCCCGGGCGACACGGTGATGCTCAAGTTGCAGTACACGTTCGACGCGTCGGTTCGCGAATTCTGGTGGCCGCTGATCGCCGGTGCGCGGCTGGTGATCGCCCGACCCGACGGCCACCGCGACCCTCGGCATCTCGCCGAACTGATCGGACGGCACCGGGTGACCGCCGGATACTTCCTGCCGCTGATGCTGGCCGAGATCCTCGCGATCCCCGATGCGGATCTCACGTCTCTGCGGCAGGTGTCCTGCGGCGGCGAGGTTTTGCCGCCGGGCACCGCCCGCAGCTTTTCCGCCCGGTGCCCGGGCACGGTGCTCTACAACGAGTACGGTCCGACCGAGACGGCCGTCGCCGTGACCCGCACCGTGGTCGGATCGGTGGACGCGACCGTCCCGATCGGCGTGCCGCAGCACGATGTCGGTGCGCTCGTGCTGGATTCGCGGCTGCACCCGGTGCCCGCCGGCGTTCCCGGTGAGCTCTACCTCTCGGGAGCCCAGTTGGCCCGCGGGTATCTCGGGCAGCCGGGGACGACGGCCTCCCGGTTCCCGGCGAATCCGTGGGGACCGCCCGGTCAGAGGATGTACCGCACCGGCGACGTGGTCAGTCGCCGGCGTGACGGCACGCTCCACTACCTCGGCCGGCGGGACCTCCAGGTGAAGATCCGCGGTCAACGCGTCGAACTCGAGGAGATCGAGACCGCATTGCGGCGCAACACCGCCGTCGTGCACTCTGCGGCGGCCGTCTACGAATCCCCGGCCACGGGTTTTCGACTGGTCGGCTACGTCGTGCCACGTCCGGGCGCAGACGTGGACACCCGTGCCGTGTCGGCGGAACTGGCGCAACGACTGCCCCGGTACATGGTGCCCAATCAGATCGTGGTGCTGGACGCACTGCCGTCGACGCCGCACGGCAAGCTGGATCGGCGCGCGCTCCCCGATCCGGGTGTGCCGCGGGCGCAGCGGTTCCGCCCGCCGACGACCCGCACCGAGAAACTGGTCACGGCGGTGTACGCGGACGTGCTCGGTACCGGCCTGGTGGGGCTGGACGACAACTTCTTCGAACTGGGCGGCAACTCGTTGTCCGCGACCAGGGCCGCGTCCCGGCTGCACGCCACGACGAACGTCGAGGTCCGCCTCGACTGGTTCTTCACCGACGCGACCGCGGAGGGCATCGCCGCGCGGATCTCGTCGAGCTTCGCCGCTGCCTCCGACACCTCCGCCGCGCTCGAGGTGCTGCTGCCGCTGCGGCCGGACGGCGAGCGGGAGCCGCTGTTCTGTATCCATCCGGCTGTCGGGCTGGCCTGGTGCTATTCGGGTTTGAGTGCGCATCTCCATCCCGACCGCGCGGTCTGGGGTGTGCAATCGCCCGCCGTGACCGCGGGCGGCGAACGGTTCACGACGATCACCGAGCGCGCCGCGCGCTACGTACAGGAGATCCGCCGCGTGCAGCCGCGGGGGCCGTACCACCTGCTCGGGTACTCGGCAGGCGGCGTGATCGCGCACACGATGGCCGTCGAGTTGCGCTCGTGCGGCGAGGAGGTCGGTGTGCTCGCGATGATCGACAGCTACGCGTCGGCGGAACGGGACACCCCGGTGCCGACGCTGCCGGAACTGCTCGCGGAATTCGGCGGCGCGGCGTCCGAGCAGCTGGGTCCGGAGCAGCTGGCCCGGTTGTACGAGGACTACGCCGACGTCGTCGACGCCGCCGCGGACTTCGTGCCCGGGCACTTCGACGGCAGCCTGCTGTTCTTCGGCGCGGCCGGGGACGGGTCCCGGCCCTCCGCAGCGTGCGCGACGTGGCGGCCGTGGATCGGTGGCGAGGTGATTGCGCACACCGTCGACCGTCCGCATGCGCGGATGACCGACCCGGAGGCGCTGGCCGTCATCGGACCGATCCTCGACGGCTACCTCGACGGCGTCTCAGCCGCCGACGGGACGGAGAATCCACCAGCCACCCAGCGCCAGACAGCCCAGCGTGACGAGTAGGGACAATCCCACCCACACGATGCCGGGAACCCGGGTGAGCCGCGCCAGCTGATCCGCGTCCGACTCCGGTGCCGCGCCTCGGGAGCGTTGACGCTGCAGTTCCAGGACCGGTCGCGGGGCGGCGACGAGCATGAACAGCGTGATCAGATAGGCCGCCGCGACCTGCTGGTCCTGCGTGCCGAACCAGACGAGCCCGAACAGCAGCGCCCCGACCACCGTGAGGGAGAACAACCCGTACAGGTTCCGGACGAGGATCAGCATGGCCGCGAGGGCCACGACACCGATCCACAGCACCGCGACCGCGTGCTGGGTGCCCAGCACCCAGGCCGCGCCGAGCCCCAGAACGGCCGGACCCACGTAGCCGGCGAACGTCATGAGGACCACGCCGAGTCCGGTCGGTTTGCCGGACGAGATGGCCACACCCGACGTGTCCGAGTGCAGCCGCACCCCCTTCAGCGTGCGGCCGAACAGCAGGGCCACCACCAGGTGCGCGCCCTCGTGCACGATGGTCACCACGTTGCGGGTGATGCGCCAGGCGTGCGGTTCGAGGACGAGTATCACCGCCACCACTGCCGTGAGCTGAACGATCCAGGGAGCCGGCGCGGGGCTGACGGCGCTCACGCGCTCCCACAACGAGTGAATGTCATTCATCGGCGCCGAGTGTACGGCGACCGGACGGGCACGGTTCCCGGCACTCGACAGGACAATCTTCGGCTCTCTACCTACATCCGTAGAGAGCGCTAGATTCCGCTAGTCGTGCTGTGCGCGCAGGTACTTCCCGAAGTGCGGAACGGTGAATCCGATCGACCCGCGCTCGGCGGAATAGATCAGGCCCTTCTTGATCAGCCCGTCCCGCGCCGGTGACAGCGACGCGGGTTTGCGGCCGAGTTCGGAGGCGATCGCCGCCGTCGCGACCGGGCCGTCGTCCCCGGCGAGATCGGCCATCGCGCGCATGTACTCCCGCTCGGCCGGTGTCGCGCGCTCGTATCGCGAACCGAAGAACCCGACCGCCAGTTCTTCCTCCGCGGTCGGCTCCGCCACCCGCACGTCCTCCTCCGTGATGGGGGTCGCCGCGGCCACGTCCCACGTCGCCTTGCCGTACGCCTGAACGAAGTAGGGGTAGCCGTCGGCAGCGACGTACAACGCGTCGAGCGCCTCGTCCGTGAACTTCACGTCCTCGCGTTCGGCGGGCGCGATCAGCGCCCGGTCGGCGGACACCCGGTCCAGCCGGTCGATGCGGTGGTAGCTGAACAACCGCTCCGAGTAGCTCTTGGACGCCGACAGCACCGCGGGCAGGTGCGGCAGTCCGGCACCGACCACGATCAGCGGGGCCGCGTCCTGGCTGAGTTCGTGGCAGGCTCCGCATATCGCGGAGACGTCGGCGGCGCCGAGGTCCTGCATCTCGTCGATGAACAGCGCGATCCCGACGCCGACGTCGCGGGCCAGGGACGACGCGTCGAGCAGCAGTTCCACCAGGTCGATCTCGATGTCCCCGGAATCGGCGCGACCCTTCACCGCGGGCGCGTCGATCCCCGGCTGCCACCGCTCCCGCATGCCCTTGTCGGCTGTCGCCCGCAGGGCGAACGACTTCAGGACGCCGAGGAACTCCTCCACCCGGTCGGGGTCGCGGTGCGAGCCCGCGATCTCCCGAATCGCCATGTGCAACGCCGAAGACAGCGGCCGCCGCAGATCCTGATCCGGGCGGGCCTCGATCTTCCCGGTTCCCCACCGCCGCGAGATGGCCGCCGACCGCAGGTGGTTCAGCAGGACCGTCTTCCCGACCCCGCGCAGACCCGTCAGCATCACACTGCGCTCCGGGCGGCCGCGCGCGATCCGCTCGAGCACCACGTCGAACGCGTCGAGCTGCCTGGTTCGTCCCGCGAGCTCCGGCGGGCGTTGCCCCGCGCCGGGGGCGTACGGGTTACGGACAGGGTCCATGGCCACGAAGGTAACAACGTCTGTTGCCGAATCTGCGCTCATCTAGCGCGTGTCCTAGATCCCGCTATGCAGTCCCGCCGGGACGCCCGGGGTGGGTGCTTCCGCACCCTTCGGTGCCTATCGACGATCGCGTGTTCCGCCGAGGCTGGATGCAGCCGCAGGAACAGGGAGAACACCATGATCGAATTGGACGCCAGAGCCGAGTTGGAACGACTCGCCCCGTACGCAGCGGCGGGCGACGACGACGCCGTCGAAGAGGTTCTCCGCATTGCGCACCCGCTCGTGCACCGCTACTGCACGACCCGGCTCGAATCGGTGGATCACCCGCACGCGACCGCCGACGACGTCACCCAGGACGTGTGCCTCGCGTTGATGAGCGCCCTGCGGACATACCGGAACCAGGGAAAGTCGTTGCTGTCGTTCATCTTCGGCATCGCCGCGCACAAGGTGTCCGACGCGCGGCGCCGCGCCACCCGGATGTCCGTGCCCCAGACCGCGCGCGCCGCCGCGGCGCATCACGTGGTGGACGTCGAGGACGGCCCCGAGCATCACGTCCTGCGCGACGAACTGCGCGGCGAGATGGGACTGCTCGTCGAGACCCTCCCGGTCCGGCACCAGCAGATCCTCTTCATGCGCGTCATCGTGGGAATGTCGGCCGAACAGACCGCACGGGTCCTGGACACCACACCGGGCGCCGTCCGCGTCGCGCAGCACCGGGCGCTGAACCACCTGCGGGCACGGATCGGGCACGGACCCGCCCGCTGAGCGTTCCCGCTCCGTCGTTGCCATACGGCGGGCCGAGTGGTCCGATGGAGTCATGAGCGCAGCCGACACCGTCCTGCTCGCGATCGGAACGAAGAAGGGCCTGTGGCTCGCCACCAGCCGCGACCGCGCCACCTGGTCGCTGTCGGGCCCGCACTTCCTGATGAACGAGATTCCGAGCATCGGGATCGACACGCGGGATGGGCGCACCCGCATCCTGGTCGGGGTCCGGTCCGAACACTGGGGTCCGACCGTCGCACACTCCGACGACCTGGGTGCCACCTGGACCGAACCGGACCACGGCGCCATCCGGTTCGGCGACGGCGACGGCGCCGCACTCGAGCGGGTGTGGCAGATCCGGCCCGACACGGACGACCGCCCCGGTCTCGTGTGGGCGGGGTGTGAGCCCATCTCGGTGTGGCGGTCGGTCGACGGCGGGGAGCATTTCGACCTCGAACGCGGACTGTGGGACCATCCGCACCGGCCGGAGTGGGGAGCCGGATACGGCGGCGCCGCAGCGCATTCCGTCGTGCCGCATCCGCGGGACGCGAACACCGTGCACGTCGCGATGAGCACCGGAGGCGTGTACCGCACCACGGACGGGGGCGCGTCCTGGGAGCCGCGCAACACCGGGATCACCGCCTACTTCCTCCCGGACCCGAATCCGGAGTTCGGCCAGTGCGTCCACAAGATCGCCCGCGACGGCGTCGCCCCCGACCGGCTGTACGCCCAGAATCATCACGGGGTCTATCGCTCCGACGACAGCGGCGACACGTGGAAGTCGATCGCGGACGGGCTGCCGACGGACTTCGGGTTCGTGATGCTCACCCATCCCCGCCGCGAGGGAACGGTGTGGGTGGTCCCGATCAAGGCGGACGGCGAACGCATCCCGCCGGACGGCCGGTTGGCCGTCTACCGGAGCGAGGACGCCGGGAACAGCTGGACGCGCCTCGACAGCGGGCTGCCGGACCGCGACTACAACGTGGTGCTCCGCGACGCCGCCGCGGTGGACACCGCCGACCCGGTCGGCGTGTATTTCGGCACACGCGGCGGGGAGGTCTACGGGAGCGCCGACGAGGGCGCCTCCTTCCGCACGGTGGCCGCGCACCTGCCCGACGTGTTGTGTGTGCGGGCCGCGGTGATCGAATCATGAGCGGGGGCGTCACCGTTCGGGTTCCGCGGGCCCTGGCGTCGATCGTCGGCGGGGAGCGCTCCGTGCACGTGCCCCTCGACACCGCCTCGACGGTGTCCCACGTGCTCGACGTCCTCGCGGGAGAGTTCCCGGTCCTCGGCCGCCGGATCCGGGACGAGACCGGCGCCCTGCGGCGGTACGTCAACGTCTACGTGGACGGCGAGGACGTGCGGCTCCTCGGGGGCGTCGGCACCGCGGTGGCCCCCGGGCAGGAACTGCAGATCCTGCAGTCCGTCGCCGGTGGGTGAGCGCGCTATCCGGCCAGTTGCATCGCCACCGCCCGGGTGGGGGCGCCGTCGCCGGCCTCTAGCGAGATCGGCAGCAGGCTGACCAGCGGATCCGGGAAATCGATCCGGTCCAGCCGGCACAGGTTCTCCCCGATCACGCCGCCGGCGTCGGCGATCAGATGGTGAACCGGATATCCGGCATCGGCGTGCTCCTCGTCCGGTGTCTCGTCGACACTCGGGGCGTCCAGGCAGAACGTCCGCACTCCCCGGTCGAGCAGCAGTGCGCACACCGAGGGGTCGAGGAACGGATGCGTGTAATAGGCCTCCGTCCCGTAGAACCGAGACCATCCGGTATGGAACACGGCGATGTCACCCGGCCGGACGTCGTCCGCGCGGGATCCGATCACGTCCGGGGTAATCCGCTGCCGCGCACCGAGCCCGCGCACGTCGAACACGACGCCGCGGCCGACGAACAGCTCCGGTGCCAGCCGGTCGATCGTCGCCGCGCCCGCCTTCAGGTGCGCCGGGGCGTCGACGTGTGTCCCCGACTGCGAACCGATCCGGACGTCCAGGACGTTGTAGCCGTCGCGTTCGAGAGTGCAGTGCCGAATCAGGGTCGGCACCGGGTCGCCGGGATACACCTGCATCCCCGGCCCGATCGTGTGCGACAGATCCACGATTCTTCGAACTTGTGCCATCGGACGATTGTGACCGGCCTCGGGGTCACCCGTACCGCGATATGCTCGATCACGAGCGAAGAGGTGGTGGCATGACCGATTTCGACCCGCTCGCCACCCAGCGTGAGTCGGTGTCTGCGACCTTCACGGCCGAGCTGTCCGCGGTCGGGCTGGAGGACGCAAAAGAGATCGGGCACGGTGGGTTCGGGGTCGTATACCGGTGCGCGCAACCGGAACTCGACCGGACGGTGGCGGTCAAGGTCCTCACCGCGGCGCTCGACGCCGAGAACCTCGAACGCTTCCTGCGGGAGCAGCGCGCCATGGGCAGGCTGAGCGGCCACCCGCACATCGTCAACATCATGCAGGTCGGGACCACCGACACCGGCAGGCCGTACATCGTGATGCAGTACCACCCCCACGATTCGCTGGACGCGCAGATCCGGCGGCGCGGGCCCATTCCCTGGAGCGACGCCCTGCGGGTCGGGGTGAAACTCGCGGGTGCACTCGAAACGGCGCACCGGGTCGGTATCCTCCACCGGGACGTCAAGCCGGGAAACATCCTGCTCACGGAATACGGCGAACCACAGCTCACCGATTTCGGGATCGCCCGGATGTCGGGAGCGTTCGAGACGACGGCGGGCACCGTCACCGGTTCCCCCGCGTTCACCGCGCCGGAGGTGCTGTCGGGGCGGACCCCGACCGCCGCGTCCGACGTGTACAGCCTCGGCGCCACCCTGTTCAGCGCGATCACCGGCCACGCCGCGTTCGAACGGCACAACGGCGAGGAGGTGATCGCGCAGTTCCTGCGCATCACCACCCAGCCCGTCCCGGACCTGCGCAGCGAGGGATTCCCGGAGGACCTCAGCGCCGTGATCCAGCGGGCGATGGCCGGGAAACCGGAAGATCGCCCCGCGTCCGCCGCCGCCTTCGGGGACGAACTGCGCGAGGTCGAACGCCATCACGGCCTGGCAGTGGACGAGATGGCGATGCCCGTCGACCCCGGTGTCCATCACGGCGAGGACTCCTCGCCCGGCTCGGTCTCGACCGTCTCCGGTCCGTTCCGGACCTCCACGACGGGACGGGCGAAGTACACGTCGACGCCGCCGCCCGCGCCGGCCACCCGGTTCCGCCCGCCCGCCGCGACCCGGCAACTCGTGGAGCGGGACCGGCTGATCGACCTGCTGCGGGCCGGCCGCCGTCGCCTGCTGACCGTGATCCACGGTCCCACCGGATTCGGCAAGAGCACCCTCGCCGCCCAGTGGCGGAACGTCCTCGCCGACGAGGGTGTTGCGGTGGCGTGGCTGACCGTCGACAACGACGACGACAACGTGGTCTGGTTCGTCGCCCACCTCATCGAGGCGATCCGGCGCGTGCGCCCCAACCTGGCGAAGGAACTCGGCCAGGTCCTCGAGGAGCACGACGACGAGGCCGAACGGTACGTGCTCACCTCGCTCGTCAACCAGATCCACGAGAGCGGCGAACGGATCGCCCTGATCATCGACGACTGGCAGCGGGTGTCCGAGCCCGCGACGATCGCCGCCCTGGAGTTCCTCCTCGACAACGGGTGCCACCACTTGCAGGTCGTGGTGACGAGCCGGACCCGGGCCGGGTTGCCGATGAGCCGGATGCGGGTCAAGGACGAACTCGTCGAAATCGACTATTCGGAACTGCGTTTCGACGATTCCGAAGCTCGGTCGTTCCTCGTCGACCTGGGCGGGCTGCCCCTCGACAGCGAGGACGTCACCGACCTCCGCGACTCCACCGACGGCTGGGTGGCGGCACTGCAACTGGCGTCGCTGTCGCTGCGCGGGCGGGCCGACCCGTCGGAACTGATCGCCGGACTGTCCGGGCGCCACCACGCGATCGGCGAATTCCTCGCCGAAAACGTCCTCGACACCCTCGAACCCGAGATGCTCGACTTCCTGCTGGCCACGTCCGTCACCGAACGCACGTGCGGCAGTCTCGCGGGCACCCTCGCGGGCACCGCCCGTGGACAGGCGATGCTCGAGGCAGCCGAGGACCGGGACCTGTTCCTGCGCCACATCGACGACGAGCGAACGTGGTTCCGCTACCACACCCTGTTCGCCGAGTTCCTGCGCCGCAGGCTCGAACGCGATCAGCCCGACCGCGTCCGGGAACTGCACCGCGCCGCGTCCCGCTGGTTCTGCGACCACAGCCTGCTCCGCGAGGCCGTCGAGCACGCCCTCGCCGGCGACGAGGAGCACCGCGCCGTCGAACTCGTCGAGGCGGACGGACTGTTGCTCCTCGAGCAGTCGCAGTCGGCGACGCTGTCCGCGGTCGTCGACATGCTGCCGCCGGGTCTCGTCGCCGCGAGCGCCCGGCTGCAGGTCACGACGGCGTGGGCGCACGCGATGGCGAACCGGATGTCGATGGCCAAACGCGCCCTCGAACGTGCCGAATGGGCGCTCGAACAGACCGAAACCCGTGACGCCGCCGCCCTGCGCGCCGAGGTCGGCGCGGTCCGCGCCGTGATCGAACTCCGCGAGGACCGGATCGAGCGCATCGACGATCTCGTCGCCGATGTCCTTGCACAGCCGGAGACTCTGCACCCGTGGGTGGTGTGCGCCTCGTTCAACGTCACCACGTTCGCCGCCGTGTACCGCTTCGATTTCGCGGAGGTTCGCAGGATCCAGGAGGTCGCCCGGCCCTTCTACGAGCGGAACAAGGGACCGCACAACGTCGTTCACGGCCAGAGCTATCTGGGTGTCGCATCCTACGAGCAACTCGACATCGACGACGCGGTCGACCGGTTCCGGCGGGCCCGCCGGGCAGGCCGGAAACTGGGCGGGCCGCGGGCGCCGTCCGCGCGGCTCGCGGGGTCGCTGCTCGGTGAGGTGCTCTACGAACGCGGGGACGTCGAGGAGGCCGAGCGGCTCCTCGACGACGGATACACCCTGGCGATCGAGACCGGCGGCGTGGACTTCAAGGTGGCCCGCTTCGTCACCGGCGCGCACGTCAAGGCACTGCGTGGCGACCGTGAGGAGGCGACGACACGCCTGCACGCCGGACTCGAGGCCGCCGGGACCTTCTCCCTCGCGCGTCTGCGGGCGCGTGTCGAGAACGAACGCCGACGGCTCGGCATCACCCCGCATCCCACCCTCGGCGCGCCCGATCCGGTCCGCTACGAGAACCGGCGGCGCCCGGTCTCGGGCATCGACGAACTCGTCGCGCAGATCGAGGAGGCCACCGCGATTCGGCTGCTGCTCGCCACCGGATCACAAGCGAATATCGAGTTGGCGTGCACGTGGGCGCAGGAGTGGACCGACCGGCTGGCGGGCACCGGCCGCAACCGGGCCCACCTGCTGGCCGAGCGGCTGCGGGTGGCGTGCCTCGCGGCGGCGGGCCGCGAGGACGAGGCGAAGCCGGCACTCGCGTCCATCGCCTCGATCTGCGCGGCGCGCGGTCTCCTGCGGGTACTTCCCGACGGCGGGCCCTTCGTCGTCGCCCTGATCGCGGATCTGCGGGCCGATCAGCTGGCCGGTGAGTGGCCCCCGGACCGGCCGACGGTCCCCTCCGACTTTCTCGAGGAACTGCAGAACTCGACGTCTCCGTACACCATGTGACCGGCGGTCAGGACGGGGTGGGCGCCTCCTCCAGGATCAGTCCCGCGGCGCGCAGGTCCTGCCAGAATTCGGCCGGGATCGGGTGTTCGAGCCAGGCCGCGTTCTGCCGCAACTGTTCGCAGTTCCGGGCGCCCAGCAGAAGTTCCCGCACCGCCGGATGCGCGGCGGCGAACTGAATCGACGCAGCCGCCAACGGGACCCGATGGCGGTCGCAGAACTTCTCGATGTCGCGAACCCGGCTCAGCACGTCTTCCGGCGCCGGCTGGTAGTTGAACTTGGCGCCGGTCACCGCGCCGGTGGCCAGGACACCCGAGTTGAACACACCGCCGAGCACGATCGCGACGTCGCGCTCCACCGCGAGCGGCAGCAGGTCCGTCACCGGACCCTGCTCGAGCAGTGTGTATCTCCCCGCGAGCAGGACGCAGTCGAGATCGACGCGTTCGAGGGCGGCGACGCAGACGTCGGCCTCGTTGACCCCGATACCGATCGCCCGGACCACACCCTCGTCCCGCAACCGGATCAGCGCGGGAAACGCGCCCTCGAGTGCCTCCGCGAACCGCGCGGGCTGGGCGTCGCCGTGCGTGTACCGGTCGACGTCGTGCACGTAGAGGATGTCGAACCTGTCCTGGCACATGCGCTGCAGACTGTCCTCCACCTGCCGCAGCACCGCGTCGTACGAGTAGTCGAAGTCGGCCCGGAACGGCGGTGTGTCCACCCAGATCCCGGTGTCGAACGACCCACGCGCCGCGGGCGTCAGTGTGCGCCCCACCTTCGTGGACAACACGTAGTCCTCGCGGTCCTTCGCCAGCAGCGCGTGGCCGACCCGGTGCTCGGACAGTCCGTGCCCGTACATGGGCGCGGTGTCGAACGACCGCACGCCCATGTTCCACGCCTCGGCGATCTGCGCCTGGGCGTCGGCCTCGGGGATCGGCCGGAAGATGTTGCCGATCGGTGCACCGCCGTAGCCGAGCAGGGTCACGTCGAAGCCGGCGCGCCCGAAGGCCCGAGTGTCGTTCACCTTCATCAATTCTCGCTTCCGTCGCCGAGGAACAGGGTGCCCGGGTGGCGCAGCACGGCGTCGATCTCCCGGAGGCACACGAGCTTGATCGCCGAGACGACGAGCTCCGAGTAGAACTGGTCGTGGAACCACTTGTCGCCGCTGTACGCGACGACGAGCCCGCCCTCGCCCACGGCGCTGCCACCCCATTTGGTCCACCCCTGCTGGTAGAGGTACGGGTGCAGCTGCTGTACGGCGTGCGACGGCAGCCCGGTGGTCCAGCTGATCCGCGCCTTCGATTCGGCGATCGCGTCGTACGGCCCGCGCCAGTCCTCCTTCTCACCCCAGCTGCGGCGGTAGACGATGGGCAACTCCGCGTCGGCGGACGGTGCGACGCCCGGCCGGAGCACGACGAGGTGCCCTGCAGATCCGTGGGAGAGGTTCTCGATCGACGGGAGGGCGAGTTCGACGGCCTCCCTGGCGACGTCCTCGGTCAGTCCTGAAAAATTGGTCATCCGGTCATCCTTCCGCACGGATCAGGTCGACGGCCTTCTCGGCGATCATCACCGTCGGAGCCTGCGTGTTGGAACTGACGATCCGCGGCATGACGGACGAGTCGACCACCCGCAGACCCTCGATTCCCCGCACCTTCAGTTCCGGTGAGACCACGGCCTCGTCGCCGACGCCCATCGCGCACGTGCCGACCGGGTGATACGAGGTACGGCCGTACGCGCGGACGAACTTCACGTAGTCGTCCTTGGTGTTCACCGACAGGCCGCCGGCCAGGTGCTCGGCCTTGACGTGCCGGGCCATCGACGACTGCGCCATGATCTCCCGGCTCTGCCGCAGCCCCTCGATGCTCGACTCGAGGTCGAAGTCGGTGGCGAGGAAGTTCGGGTCGATCAGCGGCGGGGCGGTGGGATCGTTCGACCTGATCTTCACCGAGCCGCGGCTCTCCGGCCGCAGCGCGTACGAGTTGAGCGTGCATCCGTAGCCGGGGCGGACCGCCGCGACACCGGCCTCGACGCCGGCGGCGGGCAGGAAGTGGAACTGCAGGTCCGGGATCGACTCGCCCGCGTGCCCGAAACTGAATCCGCCGGCCTCGACGACGGTCGACGCCAACGGGCCCCGCCGGAACGCGGCGTACTGAAGACCCGCCTTGGCCGTGGCCGGACGGATCAGGTTCAACCGGTCCAGGCTCTGGTATTCGCGGAGTTCGTAGATGACGTCGAGGTCGCAGTGATCGTGCAGGTTCCGGCCGACACCGGTAAGTGCATGGGCCACCTCGACGTTCGCGTCCCGCAGGTCGTCGGGGTGGCCGATCCCCGACAGCTGCAGGATCTTGGGTGATCCGAACGCACCCGCGGCGACGAGCACCTCACGCGACGCACGGAACGTCTCCACGCCGTGCGGGGTGAGCACCTCGATCCCGGTGGCGCGTCCGCCGTCGAGCAGCACCCGCGAGACGGCGACGTTCTCCCGCACCGTCAGGTTGGGCCGCTTCCTGGCGGGTGCGAGATACGCGACCGCCGCGCTGCACCGGCGGGCGTTCCTGGTGGTCGTCTGATAGAGGCCGACACCGTGCTGGTGATCGCCGTTGAAGTCGCCGTTGAACGGCAGGCCGAATTCCTGCCCCGCCTGGACGAACGACTTCGACAGCGGATGGGGGTCGACGGGATCGGAGACCCCGAGCGGGCCGTCGGTGCCGTGGTACGGCGCCGACAGCCGTTCGTTGTCCTCGGACCGGAGGAAGTACTTCTGGATCTCGTCGAACGACCATCCCGCGCAACCGTATTTCAGCGCCCACTCGTCGTAGTCCTCGTGCGCGCCGCGCGTGAACACCTGGGCGTTGATCGAGCCGCCGCCGCCGATGACCTTGCCCTGGGCGAGGGGAATGACCCGGTCGTTGCAGTGCTTCTGCGGAACGCTCGAGAATCCCCAGTCGTACTTGCTCGCGGTGAGTTTCGCGAAGCCCGCCGGCACGTGGATGAACGGATGCCGGTCGTTGCCGCCCGCCTCGAGCAGGAGAACCCGGACCGTCGGATCCTCGGTCAGCCGACCGGCCAGCACGCAGCCGGCGGTGCCGCCGCCCGCGATCACGTAATCGTAGGTGGTGCTCATCGGGTGCCTCCGGTCCAGTTCGGGAACACGCGCGTGCGCGGTCCGGTGCGGATCTGAATGGTCTTGACGTCGGTGAATTCGTCGAATCCGGCCTGCCCCATCTCTCGGCCGAACCCGCTCTGCTTCATACCGCCTGCGGGCAGTTGCGGGGCGCCGTCGATGGTGGTGTTCACCCACACCCGGCCGCTTCGCATCTGCTTCGCCACCCGCAGCGCCTTGTCGATGTTCTTGGTCCAGATCGACCCGGCGAGACCGTATTCCGTGGCGTTGGCGAGCCGGATGGCGTGGTCGACGTCGCTGAATCGGGTGACGGTGAGGACGGGACCGAAGATTTCCTCCTGGAAGGCGGCCGACTCCTCGGACACGCCGTCGAGGATCGTGGGGGCGACGAAATGCCCTCTCCCCCAGTTCTCTCCGTCGAGCCGGGCACCGCCGGTGAGGACGGTCGCGCCGTCGCGCCGCGCCGCGTCGATGTGCCCGAGCACCTTCTCGAGGTGACCGGCGTCGATCATCGGGCCCAGCTCGCTCGCCTCGTCGAGCGGCCCGCCCACCGTGATGCGGCGTGCGGCCTCGACGAGACGCGCGACGAACGCGTCCGCGATCGAATCCTGGACCAGGAGCCGGGCCCCCGACACGCAGCATTCGCCCTGGTTGAAGAACACCCCGAACAGGACGCCGTCGAGCGCGTCGTCGAGGTCGGCGTCGTCGAACACGACGCTGGCCGCCTTGCCGCCCAGTTCCATCGACAGCCGCTTGACGCTGCCCGCCGAGGCCTCGACGATCCGTTTGCCGGTCTCCGTGCTCCCGGTGAACGACAGGATGTCGACCAGGCTGCTCTCCGCGAGGGGTGCACCGACCACCGAACCGGCACCGGTGACCACGTTGACCACCCCGCCGGGGACCCCGGCCTCGGTGAGCAACCGGGCCAGTTCGACGGCGGTGCCGGACGTGAACTCGGCGGGCTTCACCACCGCCGTGCAGCCCGCGCCGAGCGCGAACGGCAGCTTCTGCGCGAGCAGCAGCAGCGGGAAGTTCCACGGGATGATCATGCCGACCACACCGGCGGGCTCGCGGACCACCATCGCGGTGCAGTTCTCGCCGAGCGCGGTGTGCGCCTCGCCGTGCATCGTCATGGCCAGCGCGGCGGCGTACTCGAACAGTTCGATGCTCGCCCCGACGTCGCCGCGGGCCAGGGTGATCGGCTTGCCGGACTCCTCCGCGTCGATCCGGGCGAGACGTTCCTCGTCCCGGCGCATCAGCCCGGCGCAGCGCAGCAGTGCCCGGCCGCGGTCCATCGCAGTCCATCGCGGCCACTCGCCCTCGTCGAAGGCCTCCCGCGCGACCGCGATGGCGTCGACGGCGTCGGCGCGCGTGCCCGCGGTGAACGTGGCGACCACGCGTCCGTCGGCCGGGCCGACCCGCTCGACGACGGTGTCCGACGGGGGCAGGCTGCGCCCACCGATGAAGTGTCCGTAACTACGGATCTGTGTTGCTTCGATTGTCGACATGTGTGGCAGTTCCTCGTCAGTGTTCGTGGATCAGGACACCACGCAGGTTGAGGCCCGCGTGCATGTCCACGTATGCGTCGTTCACCTGGTCCAGCGTGTAGCGCCGGGTGACCAGTTCGTCCAGTTTCAGCCGCCCCGACTTGTAGTAGTCCAGCAGCGCCGGGATGTCCCGGGTGGGATTGCAGTTGCCGAACAGGACCCCGCGCAGATGCTTCGCGTAGACCACCAGTTCGAGTGGGCTGATCGGGATTCCGGGTGCGTTCTGGCCGATCGACACGACCGCGACGGTGCCCTCCTTGCGGACGGCCCGGAAGGCGTCGGCGATCAGCTGTCCGTCCACCACCCCGACGGTGACGACGGCGCTGTCGGCGCCCTGACCGTTGGTCACCGAGCGGACGAACGGCATGGCCTCGTCGATCGACGCGTATGCGTGGGTGGCCCCGAGTTCGAGGGCGCGTTCGCGTTTGAACGCGACCGGGTCGACGGCGACGACGTGCGCGGCGCCCGCGTGGTGGGCACCCTGCACGGCGTTGATGCCCACACCCCCGACCCCGACGACCATCGTCGTGTCGCGGGGACGGACGCCCGCGCCGTTCACGGCCGAGCCCCAGCCGGTCGCGACCCCGCACGAGACGAGGCAGGCCACGTCGAAGGGGATGTCCTCGTCGATCTTCACGGCCTGCGCCTGCGACGTGACGAGGTAGTTCGCGAACGTGCCGAGGCGTTGCATGGCGCCGATCGGCCGCCCCGACTGCGTGGCGAACCGCGCCGTTCCGTCGAGCATGAAACCAGCCTCCATACCGGCCCCCGTATCGCAGATATATTGCATCCCCTGCGCGCACCAGGCGCAAGTTCCGCAGGCGGGGAGGTAGGCGGTGGCGACGTGATCACCGACGGCGAGCCGGGTGACCCCGGGACCGACCGCGTCGATCACACCGGCACCCTCGTGGCCGCCGACCAGTGGCAGCGTGTTGGGGATGTCGCCGGTGACGAGGTGATCGTCGGAGTGGCACAGCCCGGACGCCATCACCTTGATCCGCCCGTCTCCGGGACCGGGCTCGGGGAGGACCAGATCGTCGACCTCCCACTTGCCGCCCACTTCGGAAATCACCGCACCGCGTGCCGTCGTACTCATCGTTCTCCTTCGAATCTCACACTGACACAGAGTCTTACTTGATGATCGAGAGCCGGCTGCGGTCGAGCGTCACGGCGACCGCGACGATGACGACCACGCCGTACACGATCTGCTGGAAGCTGGGATCGATGCCGGCCACCGAACCGCCCACCCGGAGGACGGTGACCACCAGGGCGCCGACGAGCACCCGCCACGCGCCGCCGATTCCGCCGGTGATGGCGCAACCGCCGACCAGTACCGCCGCGATGGCGGGCAGCAGCAGCGAATCCGCGAGTTGCGGTGCGGCGCTCTGCTGCTGGGCCGACAACACGATACCCGCGGCGCCCGCGAAGAAGCCGGACAGGGCGAAGGCTCCGACCCGGACCACCCGGGTCCGGATGCCGCTCATCATCGCCGCCGTCTCCCCCAGCCCGACGAGGTGGAAGACGTTGCCCCGCGGCGAGAACCGCATCGCGCAGAACACCGCGGCGACCGCGGCCACGCCCGCCCACACCGCCATGGGGAGCCCGAGGGCGGTCCACGAACTGAGCCAGAAGATCGCGTCGTAGCCTTCGCTGATGTAGATGGTCGTCGACCCCGAGGCCACCAGCGCGACCGCACCCCAGAACCCCAGCGCCCCCAGCGAGACCACGAACGACGGGACCTGCCCGAACACGATCAGCAGACCGGTCAGCGCACCGATCAGGGTGAGCGCCACCAGGGTGACGACGACGGCGAACGGACCGAGCGAGCCGATCGAGGTCGCCAGGATCACCGTGGCGAGCGACGCGAGCGCGGCCACCGACAGGTCGATGCCGCCGGTGAGGATGACGAACATCTGGCCCAGCCCGAGCAGCAGGATCGGGACCGCCTGCGCCGAGACCACGGCGAGGGCGTTCATCGACAGGAAATTCGGTTCGGCGAGCGCGACGAGGAGGACGAGCGCGACCAGCACGACCGACGGTCCGGCCAGCCGCAGCCGGTCCCGGGTGGACCGCGATACCGTGCGCGCAGGCCGCTCCGGCACGCGCGTGGGGGTCGAGGTAATTGTTGCCACGGCGATCACATCATCTTCTCGAGGAGTTGGAGTTTGCTGGGCGGGTTTCCGGGCGGCGAGTCGAACTCGGCGGTGATCTCGCCGTCCCGCATCACGATCACGCGGTGGCCGAGGCCGATCGCCTCGTCCAGGGTGTCGGCGAGCACCAGAATCGCCACCCCGTGATCGGACAGGTCGCGGAACAGGGCGTAGAGGTCTTCCTTCGCACCGATGTCGAGGCCGCGGGTGGGGTGGTCGAGCACCAGCACCTTCAGTCCGTCGCCCAGGATCCACTTGGCGACCACGGCCTTCTGCTGGTTGCCGCCCGACAGTCGCGCGATGTCGGCGTCGGGGTCGGCGGGCCGGATGCCGAGTGTGCCGATCCAGGCGCGCGCGGTCTCCTGCACCCGGGCGCCGGAGGAGATCCGGCCACCGCCCGCCTTCACCGGATGCACCGTCGCGATGTTCTGCGCGACGGTCGCCCCGGCGATCATGCCCTCGGTGCGGCGCTCGGCGGGAACGTACGCGACACCGGACCGCACGGCGTCCGCGGGTGCTCGGGGCGCCGACCGCCGCCCGTCGATCTCGACGGTTCCGGAGTCGACGGGGACGGCGCCGAACACGGCCCGGGCCACCTCCTCGCGGCCGGAGTCGACCACCCCCACCACCGACACGATCTCGCCGGCGTGGACGTCGAGCGAGACGTCCGTCGCCTTGCCGCCGCAGGTGAGGTTGCGGACCGACAGCGTCGGCGTGCCGGCCCGGGAGACGGCGCGCTTGCGCTCCGAGGAGTAGATCTCCTCGGCCGCACCCTTCCCGATCATCAGCTGGTACAGCTCGGATTCGGTTGCCGCCGATGCGATCCGCTCGCCCACCACCTTGCCGTCGCGCAGGACGTACACCCGGTCGGAGAAGCGGAGAACCTCGTCGAGACGGTGGGAGACGAAGATGACCGAACCGCGCTCCTTGAGGGCGGTGACCCGGCGGTGGAGCACCTCGACGTCCTCGGGTTCGAGCACCGATGTCGGCTCGTCCAGGATGAGGAGCGGCGGGTGTTCGACCTGCCTGGACGCGACGGCGCGCGCCACCTCCACCATCTGGCGCTGCGCGAATCCGAGTGTTTCGGTGAGCACACCGGGATCGACCGTCGACTCCACCACGGACAGCATGTCCCGGGCGCGGGCGCGGATCCGGCGCCGGCGGAGGAATCCGGCACGGGCGGTGTCGCCCTCGTGTCCGAGGACGAGGTTCTGGCCGACGGTGAGGTTCGGGAGCAGCGACTGCTCCTGATGCACGACCCCGATCCCGTGGCCGGCGGCGTCCGCCGGGCTTCCGAAGCTCACGTCGCGCCCGCCGAGCACCATCCGGCCGCCGTCCTGCCGGTGGACTCCCGCGAGGATCTTGAGCAGGGTCGACTTGCCGGCGCCGTTCTCGCCGATCAGTCCCACCACCTCGTTCGGGGCGACGGACAGGCTCACGTCGTCGAGGACGGTGTTGGGTCCGAATTTCTTCGTGACGTTGCGGAGTTCCAGGAGAGATGTCATTTCACGACCCTCAGTCGACTGCGGGCGGGCCACCCGGTCGCGATCACCGCGACCACGATGATGAGTCCTTGCGCGCCCTGCTGGATGTACGGGCTGGCGCCCGAGAGGAGAAGCCCGTTGCCGAGGACCACGAGGAGCAGCACACCCACCAGGGAGTGCAGGGGTCCACCGCGACCGCCGGACAGCAGGGTGCCGCCGACGACCACCGCGGAGAGGGTGAGGAACAGGCTTCCCGACCCGACGCTCACGTCGCCGACGCCGAGCCGGATGGTGGCGAGCACTCCCCCGAGCCCGGACAGCAGTCCGGCCACGGCGAACAGGATGATCTTGGTGCGCCCGACCGGGACACCCGCCAGGCGGCTGGTGGACTCGTCGCCGCCGATCGCGTAGGTGTGCATGCCGAGCCGGGTTTCCTTGCACAGCAACACTGTCACGGCCACGGCGGCGAGCGCGAACACCACGACGACCGGAAGCCCGAGCCAGTGGCCACCCGCCCAGGCGGCGAGCGACGGGTCGGCGAGTTGCGGGGTGGCGGTGCCGAAGAGCACGGTGGCGACACCGAGCCCGACGAACCAGGTTCCCAGTGTGACGAGGAAGGACGGCACCCGGGCGACGACGTGCAGCACCCCGTTGGCCACCCCGAAGAGCAGACCGACGCCCAGCGCGATCAGGACCGCGAGGAGTCCGAGGTCGTTGCCGTTGACGCTGTTCGCCGCGAGCAGGACGAAGGTCAGCCCGCTGGCCGCCATCACGCCCTCGATCGACAGGTCCACGCCGCCCACCAGGACCACCAGGGTGGCGCCCATCGCGAGGACCACGGGAATCGCGGCCTGCTCCACGATCGCCATCGCGTTGCTCGCCGTCGCGAAACCGGGTGCCAGTGCGGCGAAGACGGCGCACAATCCGAGCAGGGCGGTGAGCGGACCTGCCGTGGAGAGCACCCGTCGCACGCGGGGTCTGGTGCCGCGCTCGGGCGGGCGGGGTTCGGCGGGGGTCGTCACCTCCCCGGTCACTTCTGTCGTCGACATGGTCACTCCTTCGGAAATTCGGTGGTATTCGGAGGGTTATCGGGCGACGGGCCCGGTGATGCGGGAGAAGGGATCCTGCACGGACCGCACAATCTCCTCGTCACTCGGCACGGTGCGGAACCGGTCGACGTTGCTCGCGGTGATCAGCGACTGGTCGACATAGAATTCGCGGTTCTCGCGGGGCAGCGACTCGACGTCGATCGCGCCGGTCATGGCCTGGTAGCAGATGGCGAGTCCCATCGCGCCGTTGAAATAGGGGTCGGTCGTGTACGTGGAGAGCAGCTCGCCGTCGGCGATGGCGCCCAGGCCTTCCGGGGTGGCGTCCGCGGCGCTGGCGATCTTGATCTCCCCCGCCCGGCCCGCTTCACGCACCGCCTGCAGAGCGCCCAGAGCCATGGAATCGGTTGCGGCCCAGATGCCGTTGACCTGGTCGCCGTATTTGTTGAGCAGGGTCTGGGTGGTGGTGTACGCCTTGTTGCGGTCGAAGTCGGCGGGCTGGTCGTCGAGCAGGGTGACGCCGGACTGTCCGGCCATGGCCTGCTGGAAGCCCTGGAACCGGGTCTGGCTGATCTCGTTGGCGAGCAACCCCTGCAGTGCGATCACGCCGCCGGTGCCGCCGAGCGAGTCGACGAGCGCCTTCCCCGTGTCGGCCCCCTGCTGGACCCCGTCGTAGGCGACGTAGGACGCCCACCCGTTCCCGACGTCCCAGGGGTGCAGGTCCGAGGGCTTGCTCCACTGGGTGACCGCGCACCCGCCGCTGTTCTGCACGGCACGCACGATCGCCGGGGTGTCGGCGCTCGTGTTCGGATTGATGTTGAGCAGCACGGTCTTTCCCGCGGCGAGCACCGACTGCAGCTGCGACAGCGCGTTCTGCGAGTCGCCGCCGTAGACGATCACCTTCAGTTCGATTCCCAGTGATTCGGCGTACGCGCGGCTGCCCTGCACCCATGCGGCCTCGTACGGATTGGTCAGCGACCGGACCTCGGAGACCATCACCAGGTCGCCGCGGTCGACGGCGACGCCGTCCCGCTCGACCCGTTCCGATCCCGTCGAGCAGGCGACGGCGGAACTCGCCAGAACGGAGACCGCCGCGGCAACGCCGACGGCCCGTGCTGCCGCCCTGAATGATCGTCGCGTCCGTGTCATCGTTCGTCCGAGCCCGTGCCCGCGGCGCCCTTCAGCACTGCCCGGCTGATGATGAGGCGCTGCATTTCGCTGGTGCCTTCGTAGATCTTCGTGATGCGGGCGTCGCGGTAGAGGCGTTCCACCTCGTACCCGCGGATGAAGCCGTTGCCGCCGAACACCTGGACGGCGGCGTCGGCGTGGCGCACACAGCCCTCGGACGCGTACAGCTTGGCCATCGAGCAGAGCGTCTCGGCGTCCGCGGCTCCGGTGTCGAGGGCCCGCGCCGCCTCGACCGACAGCGCGGTGCCGGCCCGCAGTTCGGTGGCGACGGTGGCGAGGGAGAACGAGATGCCCTGGTTGGCGGAGATCGGCTTGCCGAACTGGCTGCGGTCGAGCGACTGCCGGGTGGCGGCGTCCAGTGCGGCCCGGCTGATGCCGAGACTCAGTCCCGAGATCCCGAGACGGCCCTTGGCCAGCACCTTCATCATGTAGCCGAACGCCTTGCCTTCCTCGCCGAGGAGGGCGTCGGACGACAGCCGGACGGAGTCGAACACCAGACCGCCGACCTGGGAGGCCCGCTGCCCCATCTTGTGTTCGTGGTAGGCCCGGCTGACGCCGGGCTGGTCGACGTCCACCAGGAACACCGAGATGCCACCGCGTTTCCCCAGTTCGGGATCGGTGACGGCGAGGACGACCGCGAAGTCCGCGACGGGGGCGTTGTGGATGTAGATCTTCTCGCCGCTGAGCACCCAGCCGTCGCCGCTGCGCACCGCTCGCGTGGTGATCGACCCGAGGTCGGACCCGGAACCCGGCTCGGTGAGCGCGTAGGCGCAGCGTTTCTCGGCGGAGAGCATCGGGCGCAGGTACTGCTCCTGCTGCTCGGGGGTGCCGTAGCTGCCGAGCAGGCTGCCGAGGATCTCGACGAGGCCGCACTGGTCGGCGACCGACGCATACCCGTAGGACAGCGACTCCATGACGAACAGGTAGTCGAGGGCGGTGCCGCCGAATCCGCCGAGCTTCTCCGGCACGGTGATGCCGAAGAGCCCGATCTTGCCCATCTCGCGGTAGATCTCTTCGGGGAATCGCTCGGTCTCGTCGAGTTCGCCGGCGACCGGCCGGATCCGTTCGTCGACGAACTCGGCGACGAGCGCACGCTCGTCGGTTCCGAGCACGGACGACGGGATGACACTGTTTCCGGTTGGCATGTGGTGTTCTCCTCAGATGTGTACGGCGACGGGGGCGAACAGCCCCGCGTCCATCAGTCGTGGGTTCTTGATGATCGGACGGAATCCCATGTGCGGCAGAATGTCCCGATCGATGTCGATTCCGGGGGCGATCTCGGCGAGTTCGAGGCCGTCCCGGGTGAGAACGAAGACGGCGCGTTCGGTGACGTACACCGCCTCGCGTCCCTCACGGACGGCGAGCGCGCCGGAGAAGGTGACCTGATCGACGCGGTCGACGAACTTCGGCACCGACCCTTCCCGCCGGATCACCAGTTCTCCTCCGACGATCTCGACGTCCAGTCCGCGAGCGGTGAAGGTTCCGCAGAACACGGCGCGCGGCGAGTTCTGGGAGATGTCGATGAACCCGCCCGGTCCGACGATTCCGCCGCCGATCTTGCTGACGTTGACGGCCCCGGTGACGTCGACCTCCGCCATGCCCAGGCAGCTGACGTCGAGCATTCCGCCCGAGAACAGGTCGAACTGGGTGGTCGACGAGTGCACGACCTTCGGTCCTCGCGCGGCCCCGAACAGATCGCCGGAGACGGGGATGCCGTCGATCAGCCCCTGCTCGATGGCGAGTGTGACGTCGTCCAGGCGATCCTGTTCGGCGAGCGCGTCGACGACCAGGGCGGACACCCCGAAGCCGACGTTCAGGACGTCGCCGTCCCGGACCTCGGCGGCGGCCCGCCGGGCGATCAGCATGCGGATCGGGTCGTGGTTCGTGGCGCCGAAACCGGAGTTCGCCGCGTCGCCGGAGAGTTCCGGATCGAATTCGCCTGCGTACGTCTGCCATTGGTCCGGCGCGTGGACGACATCGTCGACCAGGACCGCCGGGATGTGCACGAGCCGCGGGTCGATCGGCCGGTCCAGCAGATTCTTCACCTGGACGATGACCCGGCCGCCACTGGCCTTCGCCGCCTGGGCGACGGCCAGCGCGTCGAGCTGGGCCGCCTCCCCCGAGCACGTGACGTTGCCGGACGGGTCGATGGAATCGCCGCGGACGATGGCCACGTCGACGGGAAACGGCTTGTAGCGCAGGTACTCACGGCCGTCCAGCGTGAGGAGTTCGACGAGGTCCTCCGTGGCGGACGGGGTGAACTTGCCCCCACCGTGCCGCGGGTCGACGAACGTGTCGAGGCCGGTGGCGGTGACGAGGCCGGGCCGGCGTGCGCCGATCTCCCGCAGCAGTTGGCTGATCGCGCCGCCCGGCCAGGCGTAGGCCTCGATCTCGTCGTTGCGGACGAGTTCGATCATCGTCGGCGACCACGTCCAGTGCCCGCCGATGACCCGCTTGACCATGCCCTTGTGCGCGAGGTGGTTGGTTCCGCGGCGCACCCGGTCACCGATGCCGAGTGCGTGCACGATCGTGAGGTCCCTCGGCGATCCGGTTGCGAGAAAGCACTCCTCCAGCGCCTTCAGCACGGTGTCCGGTTCGAGGATTCCGCCGCCCGACCCGGTGAGGGCGATCGTCGATCCCGGCGCGATGCCGCGTACGGCCCGTGTCGCGGTGGTCGGTGTCCAGCGCCTCGCCGCGGCACCCGTTCCCGGCTGTGTCATATCCGCTCCTGTAAATGCTTACATTTGGGCAATCGGTCCATGAACGCCATGTACCTCGGTTATTGCCACAATATAGTGTGAGCTGAACAACATCAAGAAAGCGATTACAGAAATTTTCCGAAGTCGGTCCGGCTACCGTAGGGACCTAGTTCGCCGACGACCGTCACGTCGGCATGCGCCACCGCCCCGGCGCAGCACTCTGCGCCGGGGTGGCAGGGATGAGCGGTGGCGTACGGAAACGCCGGCTCAGCTCGGGGCGGGCCCCGTCGACTCGCGGATGACGACGTCCGCGGAGATCAGCGGCGGAGACGTAGGGGTCTCGTTGTTCAGGGCGGCGCGCATCAGCGACCACGCCTGGTCGCCCAGGTCGATCTTCGGGCTCACCACCGTGGTCAGGCGCGGCGCCAGGTGCCGCGCCATGTCGATGTCGTCGAAACCGGTGACCGAAATGTCCTCGGGGACACGGAGTCCCCGCTCCCGCAGTTTCGAGATGACGCCGAGCGCCGTCAGGTCGTTGAAGCACACGAGGGCGGTCGGCTCGTGTGTGAGCGCTTCCTCCACCACGTCGTAGCCGCCCTCGATGGTCCCGTCCGACGGCACCGCGGTCGCCTCGATCCCGAGCACCTTCGCCATTTCGATGGCCCGCCACCGCTCGCGGTTCTGCCAGGCCAGATCCGAGCCCTTGACGTAGACGATCCGGCGGTGGCCGAGCTTCGCGAGATGCCCGCACAGCTCCATCATCGGGGTGAAGTTGTCGACCGCGACCATGGGGAGATCGACCCCCAGCTCCACCCGGTTGACGAGCAGGACGGGAGTGGCCTGCCGGGCGAGTTCCTTCAGTCCGCTCGTCGGAATCCTCGACGAGAGCAGCACGAGACCGTCGACCTGGCCGAGCAGGTCGAGCGCGGTGGCGAGTTCGTCGGCCGCGTCCCCGGAGTAGTCGGCGACGAGCATGCGATATCCGTCGGCGGTGGCGCCGTGGTGCATCTGTTTGACGACGTCGAAGAAGTACGCGTTGGCCAGGTCGGGCAGGATCACGCCCATGTTCCGCAGCGACCCGAGGACGAGTCCGCGGGCGGCGGTGCTGGGCCGGTAGGACAGCTCCTCGGCGACCTTGTGGACCCGGGCCGCGAGGTCCGGGGTCACCGACGAGCTGCCGCTCATGACGCGGGAGACGGTGGCGATCGAGACGCCGGCGGCCTTCGCTACGGTGTTGATCGTGACGCGACGGCTCGCGGGCACTCGGGTCTGATCCGCCATCGCTGCCTCTGCATCTCTCGTCGCCATTGCCACCGTCCGCCCCACGAAAGGGTGGAAACGCTTACAGCGTAGCGCGAAGGCGGCCCCGGATCACGCGGACGCTCACTCCCGATGCAACAACGCGCGCGTTCCGAGCAGTTTCCGCGACGTCAGCAGCACCTTGACGTGCCTGCTGCCGTTCGATTCGAGTTCCTCGACCGCCCGGCCGAACTCGTCCAGCGGGAACGTCGCGGTGTGCAGCGGCGACGCGTCCACCTTCCCCGACTCGAGCAGTCCGGCCGCGTCGACGAAGTCCTGCCGCACATAGTTCCGGCAGGCCACGACGGACAGTTCGCGGGCGTAGAGCGCGCTGTAGTCGAGGGTCAGTTCGTGCCCGGGTTTCGCGGACGCGATCGCCACGTAGCGGCCGCCCGGAGCGAGGACCCGCAGCGCCAGCCGGGAGGTTTCCGGAGAGCACACCGTGTCGTAGACCAGATCGACCGCTTCCGTCCGGTCCCGGAGCCAGCCCTCGAGCGCGTCTCCCGAGTCCGTGGTGAAGCCGCTCATCCCGCACGCCAGGGCGGGCCGCTTCCGTTCGGTGTAGCGGTCGACCCCGAACACCCGGACGCCCCGGCTGCGGGCCACCAGCGTGGTCGCGAGACCGATCGCACCGGTCCCGACGACCAGTGCGGTGTCCCCCGCCGACACCCCGCCGCGGCGGACCACGTGCACACCGACGGCGAGCGGTTCGACGAGTGCCCCGAAACGGTCCAGCACCGCGTCGCTGACGGGCACGCACTGCGTTTCGGGGACGACGAACTCCTCGCTGAAACACCCGCGCGGATCGGACAGCCCGAACACCCGGATGCTCGGGCAGTTGTTGATCCTGCCGTCGCGGCAGGCGCGGCATCGGCCGCATCCCGTGGTCGGGTAGACCATCACCGGCTGCCCGACCGCGAGACTCGTGCCCGGGCCCACCCGCGACACGCGTCCGGCGCATTCGTGGCCCAGCACCGTGGGGTACGCGGCGACGGCGTTCCGGCCACGCAGATGCGACAGGTCGCCGCCGCAGATCCCGGCCGAGTCGAGGGCGACGAGCACCTCCCCCTCGCCGGGTTCCGCGACGTCACCGTGGGCGAGACGATAATCGTTCGGACCGTCGACCCGAATACTCAAGACTGACATGCACTTTCCTTTTCCTCGGAGACGAATTCCGGCGTCGCGCCGGCTGCGGCGGACCGGTAGGCGGCGTCGATCACCGATTGCACGCGCACACCGGACCGGGCGTCGCACAGCGGCGCCGCCCCGGCCGCCCAACTGGCGAACACGTCCTCGTACAGCGACCGGAACCAGGCGGTCATGGACAGCGGGTCGGGTCCGGACGCGTCGACGGACCCGTCGACGAGCGTGCGGACGTCATCGCCGATCCGGACGAGCGAATCACCCACCAGCCGAAGCTGTCCCGCGTCGCCGAAGAGGTGGATCGTCTCGGCGCCGCCCGGCCAGGCCGCCGTGCTCGCCGTCACCGACGCCGCGTGCGTGCCCTGGTCGATCAGCAGGTGGATCGTGTCCTCGGCCTCGAGCCGGCCACGGCTGGTGGAGGCCGAGGCGGCAACACTGCGCGCCGGGCCGGTCAGCGACAGGTAGAGGTCGAGGGTGTGGATGGCCTGGGTGATCAGCACTCCGCCGCCGTCGCGGTCCCAGGTGCCGCGCCCGGCCTCGCCGTAGTAGGAGTCCGGCCGCCACGACGGGACGGTGACGGTCGCCGAGCGGAGGGTACCGATCGCGCCGTCCGCGAGAAGTTGCCGGGCGCGGCGCGCCGCCTCCTTGTAGCGGTGTTGCAGCGTGACCGCGGCCCGCACACCGGTCCGCGCCGCCATCTCCACGATCGCCTGGGCATCGGGCAGCGAGGCCGCCAGCGGTTTGTCGATCACCAGGTCCATGCCACGCTCGGCCAGCGCCGACGCGACCGCGAGGTGACTCGACGGCGGCGTGACCACCACCGCCGTGTCGGCGTCCAGGGCCGCTGCCGCGTCGAGATCCGGGAGGATCCGTGCCTGCGGCGCCAGTCTTCGGGCGGCGGCCGCCCTCTTCTCGTCGCGCGTCACCACACCGACCACGTCGGCTCCGACCGCACGCAGGGCCGTGAGGTGCGCTGCGCTCGCGAGACCGGCGCCGACCACCACGACACGACGGGTCACGATGCCGCCTCGACGGGGATGCGTGCACCCACGCTCCGCCCGAGAGTCTCGGGCAGCAGGGCGATGCCGATCAGACCCACCACGCTCAGGCCCATGAGGTAGCTCGCGACCAGCCAGGGTGTTCCGCCCGCGACGGCGACGAGGGCGGTGGCGACGAGCGGGATCGTGCCGCCGACGACCGCGGCCGGGATCTCCCGGGAGATCGCGATGCCGCTCCACCGGATCTTGGTGGGGAACAGTTCGGAGAGCAGTGCGCCGCCCGGTCCGGACGTCGTGCCCTGGACGAGGCAGATACCGAGGATCAGCGCCAGTCCGACCATCCACGGCGACCGGGTGTCCAGCATCATGAACATCGGAAACGGGAAGACGATGCCGAAGATCGCGCCGGACAACAGGACCGGCTTACGGCCGATGCGGTCGGCCAGGCGGCCGAAACCGATGATCACGGGGATGGCGCAGAACTCGGCGACGATCAACCCGATCAGGGCCTGGGTGGAATCGACCCCGAGGGTCTTGGTCACGAACGAGAGCGCGAAGACCTGCATGACGTAGGCCCACGGAATCACGAAGCTGAACAGGGCGAGTCCGCACAGGATCTGCCGCCAGTGGTTGCGGACCGCGTCGACCAGCGGTGCACGGTCGACCTCACCGTGCTGGGCGGCCTCCTCGAACACCGCCGTCTCGTTCACCTTCAGCCGCAGGTAGCCGGCAACGAGAACGATCACGGCGCTGGCCAGGAACGGAAGGCGCCAGCCCCAGGACAGGAAGAGGTCGTCGGGCATCAGCGTGAGCAACGCGAAGATCGCGGTGGCGCCGCCGGTTCCGACGTAGATCGCGGCCCCCGGATAGGCACTGGACAGTGCCCGGCGGGAACTGTCGGTGGATTCGGTGACCATCGTGATCGCCCCGGCGAACTCGGCGCCCGCCCCTGCGCCCTGGAACAGGCGGAGGACGATCAGCAGAATCGGCGCCCAGACGCCGATCGAGTCCGCGGTGGGCAGTGCCCCGATCAGCGTGGTCGAGGAGCCCATCACGAGCAGGGTCATGAGGAGCATCGGCTTGCGGCCGAGCCGGTCACCGAAGTGCGCGAAGACCAGCCCGCCGATCGGGCGGGCGCCGAGGCCGACGGCGAACGTCCCGAAGGCGGCCATCGTGCCGGCGAGGGATCCCGCCCCG
>JBCEBZ010000426.1:0-12226 GCA_039206675.1 Rhodococcus sp. (in: high G+C Gram-positive bacteria)
GGAACTCCACCACGTCGCCGTCGGCCATGGTGTAGTCCTTGCCCTCCATGCGGACCTTGCCTGCGGCTTTGGCGGCGGCCATGGATCCGGCGGTGACGAGGTCGTCGAAGGAGACGATTTCGGCCTTGATGAAGCCGCGCTCGAAGTCGGTGTGGATGACGCCGGCGGCCTGTGGGGCGGTGTCGCCCTTGTGGATGGTCCAGGCGCGGGATTCCTTGGGGCCCGCCGTGAGGTAGGTCTGCAGGCCGAGGGTGTGGAAGCCGGTGCGGGCGAGGGCGTGCAGGCCGGGCTCGGACTGGCCGATGGAGTCGAGCATCTCCTGCCGGTCCTCCTCGTCCAGTTCGAGGAGTTCCTGCTCGACCTTGGCGTCGAGGAACACGGCGTCGGCGGGGGCGACGGAGGCGCGCAGCTCGGCGACCTTCGCCTCGTCGGTGAGTACCGACTCGTCGGCGTTGAACACGTACAGGAACGGCTTGGTGGTGAGCAGGCTCAGCTCGCGCAGCAGCGCGAAGTCCAGCTTGTCCTTCGCGCTGAACAGGGTCTTGCCCTCGTTGAGGATGTCCTGCGCCTTCAGCGCCTCCTCGTGGAGGGGCTTGAGTTCCTTGTTCTTCTTCGCTTCCTTCTCCAGCCGCGGCAGGGCCTTCTCCAGCGTCTGCATGTCGGCGATGACGAGCTCGGTCTCGATCACCTCGATGTCGGACGCCGGGTCGACGCGGCCGTCGACGTGCACCACGTCGTCGTCGTTGAACACGCGAACCACCTGGCAGATCGCGTCGGCCTCGCGGATGTTGGCGAGGAACTTGTTGCCGAGGCCGGCGCCCTCGGAGGCGCCCTTGACGATGCCGGCGATGTCGACGAACGACACCGTGGCGGGCAGGATGCGCTCGGAACCGAAGATCTCGGCAAGCTTCGACAGCCGCGGATCGGGCAGTTCGACCAGGCCGACGTTGGGTTCGATGGTCGCGAACGGGTAGTTCGCGGCCAGCACGTCGTTGTTGGTCAGCGCGTTGAACAAGGTGGACTTGCCGACGTTGGGCAGTCCGACGATTCCGAGGGTAAGGCTCACGGTCGTTGGATTCTACGGCGTCGGCGTCGGATCAACGACCATCGCCCTCACCAGCTGTTGGTATTGCTGTTCGCGACGAGGGCGATGATCAGGATGGCGTACCCGATGACGAAGACGACGATCAGTGCCACCCAGATCCACAGGGCGATCTTGCCGAGCGCCTTCGCGCGGTCGGACGCGTACTGGGCGCCCTGGTAGTCGCCCATCGCCCACTTCGGGTAGACGTCGTGGACGTGGTTGAACGCGGCGAACGCGAGCGGCCAGAAGAACAGTATGGCGGCCACCGCCCACCCGGCGTTCGACGGCGGCAGCGGCGGGGGCCCGTACTGTCCCGGGTAGGGCTGCGACTGTGGTTGCTGCTGCTGCGTCGGGTACTGGTAGCCGTAGGCGCCCGTGTCCCCCGGCTTCGGCGGCACCGGATTGCTCGACGGTTCCGGATTGTGCGGTGACTCCGACATGACGTCCCCCTGTCGTGGCAGCTGACCTCGTGCCTCCACTATCCCATCCTCTCCCCACGTGAGTGGGAAAGTGCGCCGGAGTACGCGTCGGCACTCACGTGAGGTTCTAGTCTCAGCACGTGACCCGATGGTTGATCGTTCTGGCGATATGGATCCTCGGCCTGGGCGCTGTCGCCCTGACCGTCGGGGTGGCCACCGGATGGTGGTTCGCCGCCCTCCTCCTGCTCGCGGCGGCCGCCCTGGGCACGTGGGACCTGCTGCAACGGCGGCACAGCATCCTGCGGAACTACCCGGTGCTGGGGCATGCACGGTTCCTGCTGGAGAAGATCCGTCCCGAGATCCAGCAGTACTTCATCGAATCGTCCACGGATGGAACACCCTTCGACCGCGACACCCGCGACCTCGTCTACGAGCGCGCCAAGGGCACCCTCGCCGAGGAGCCGTTCGGCACCGAGCGGGACGTCCACGCCGTCGGCTACGAGTTCATGGTCCATTCGCTGCGGGCACGGATGGCCCCGCCCGAACCGCCGACCGTGCGCCTCGGCGGTCCCGACTGCGAACAGCCCTACGACATCGCGCTTCTCAACGTGTCGGCGATGAGCTTCGGCTCGCTCTCCGCCAACGCCATCGAAGCCCTCAACGCCGGGGCCGCGCGCGGCGGGTTCGCGCACGACACCGGCGAGGGCGCGATCAGCCCCTACCACCGCAAGCACGGCGGCGACCTGATCTGGGAGATCGCGTCCGGCTACTTCGGCTGCCGGACCGACGACGGCCGCTTCGACCCCGCCAAGTTCGCCGAACACGCGGCACTCGAGCAGGTGAAGGCGATCTCGATCAAACTGTCGCAGGGCGCGAAACCCGGACTCGGCGGCGTGCTGCCCGGCGCGAAGGTGTCGCGGGAGATCGCCGAGACGCGCGGCGTACCGGTCGGGAAGACGGTGATCTCCCCGCCCGCGCACACCGCGTTCTCCACCCCGAACGAGCTCATCGATTTCATCGTCACCCTGCGAAAGCTCTCCGGCGGCAAACCCGTCGGGTTCAAGTTGTGCGTCGGATCGCGCATCGAGTTCCTCGGCATCTGCAAGGCGATGCTCGAACGCGACGTCACCCCGGACTTCGTCATCGTCGACGGCTCCGAGGGCGGAACCGGTGCGGGTCCAGTGGAATTCGAGGACAACATGGGCATGCCCCTCACCGAGGGGCTGATGCTGGTGCACAACGCGCTCACCGGCACCGGACTGCGGAACCGCGTCAAGATCGGCGCGTCCGGGAAGGTCGCCAGCGCATCCGACATCGTCAAACGGATCATCCAGGGTGCCGACTTCACCCTGGCCGCCCGCGCGATGATGTTCGCCGTCGGGTGCATCCAGGCGCAGATGTGTCACACCAACCGCTGCCCCGTCGGGGTGACCACCCAGGACCCGGCACGGACCCGCGCGCTCGACGTCCCCGACAAGGCGGCCAGGGTGTTCCGGTTCCAGAAGTCGACGGTGGCAGGCGCCCGGCAGATGGTGGCGTCGATGGGTCTCGACAGCTTCGACCAACTGACGCCGGCGATGCTCAACCGCCGCATCGACGGCGTCACCACCCGCACCTACGCGGAACTGTACGAGTGGCTGATGCCGGGCGAATTGCTCGAGGACCCACCGTCGGATTGGCTCACCGACTGGATCGATGCCGACTCGACTCGCTTCTGACGTCGTTTTTTCGTCGAACGGAACGTCGGCGCAATAGGGTGACGGGGGCCACAAAAGATGTGGCACCTGTCGACGGCGTCGCCCCTGGCACACGATGACGACGGGGACGCCGGGAAGGAGTGCGCGATGGCCCTGAGAGCCGCCCCCGAATCCGAGGTCGAGTACCTGAAGACGGATCCGGATCTGCCGCCGGTCGGTGTCGTGGACCGCACCCCGATCTCGCCGGCGGCGCGGATCACGTTCGCCGTCCTCGGCCTTCTCGGCGGCATCGCCTGGGTGATGATCGCGTTCGTCCGCGGCGAGAACATCAACGCCGTCTGGTTCGTGGTCGCCGCCGTCTGCACCTACCTCATCGCCTACCGCTTCTACGCGCGGCTGGTCGAGCGCAAACTCGTCCAGCCCCGCGACGACCGGGCCACCCCCGCCGAGATCCTCGAGAACGGCAAGGACTACATGCCGACGGATCGGCGGGTGCTGTTCGGGCACCACTTCGCCGCCATCGCCGGCGCGGGCCCCCTCGTCGGCCCCGTGCTCGCCGCCCAGATGGGCTACCTGCCCGGCACGCTGTGGATCATCATCGGCGTCGTCTTCGCCGGAGCCGTTCAGGACTTCCTCGTCCTGTGGATCTCGACGAAACGCCGCGGCCGCAGCCTCGGGCAGATGGCCCGCGACGAACTCGGCGTCGTCGGCGGCATCGCCGCGATGATCGGCGTCTTCGTCATCATGATCATCCTCATCGCGGTGCTCGCCCTCGTCGTCGTCAACGCGCTCGCGGAAAGCCCGTGGGGTGTCTTCTCCATCGCCATGACCATCCCGATCGCCCTCTTCATGGGCGTCTACCTGCGGTATCTGCGCCCGGGCAAGGTCGCGGAGGTGTCGCTGATCGGCGTCGTGCTCCTGCTCCTCGCCATCGTCTCCGGCGGCTGGGTGGCCGACACCGGCTGGGGCGCCGACTGGTTCACGCTGTCCAAGGTGACCATCGCCTGGCTGATGATCGCCTACGGTTTCGCCGCCTCCGTGCTGCCCGTGTGGCTGCTGCTGGCCCCGCGTGACTATCTGTCGACGTTCATGAAGATCGGCACGATCGTCCTGCTGGCCATCGGAATCCTGGTCGCGCAGCCCGCCATCAAGATGCCCGACGTCACCACGTTCGCCATCCAGGGCAACGGTCCCGCCTTCGCGGGCTCGCTGTTCCCGTTCCTGTTCATCACGATCGCGTGCGGCGCGCTGTCCGGCTTCCACGCCCTCATCTCCTCCGGCACGACGCCCAAACTGCTGGCGAAGGAAAAGCAGATGCGGCTGATCGGCTACGGGGGCATGCTCACCGAGTCGTTCGTCGCGATCATGGCGCTCGTCACCGCGTGCATCATCGACCAGCACCTGTACTTCGCGCTCAACGCGCCGGCCACCCTCACCGGAGGCACCCCCGAGACGGCCGCGACGTATGTGAACAGCCTCGGGCTGTCCAGCCCGAACATCTCCGCAGACACCCTCGCGCAGGCCGCGGCGGGCGTCGACGAGGAGTCGATCATCTCGCGCACCGGCGGCGCCCCGACGCTCGCGTTCGGCATGTCGGAGGTGCTCAGCCAGTTCCTCGGCGGCGCCGCCCTCAAGTCGTTCTGGTACCACTTCGCGATCATGTTCGAGGCACTGTTCATCCTCACCACCGTCGACGCCGGTACCCGGGTCGCCCGGTTCATGCTGTCGGACTCCCTCGGCAACTTCGGCGGACCCGCCCGCAAGTTCAAGGATCCGTCGTGGCGCATCGGAGCGTGGGTGTGCTCGCTCGCCGTCGTCGGACTGTGGGGCGCCATCCTCCTGATGGGCGTCACCGACCCGCTCGGCGGCATCAACACCCTCTTCCCGCTGTTCGGCATCGCGAACCAGTTGCTCGCCGCGATCGCCCTGACGGTGGTCCTCGCCATCGTCATGAAGAAGGGCCTGTTCAAGTGGGCGTGGATTCCGGGCGTTCCCCTCGTCTGGGACCTGATCGTCACCATGACCGCGTCCTGGCAGAAGATCTTCTCCGGCAACACCTCCGTCGGCTACTGGTCCCAGCACGCCGCGTTCAAGGAGGCGAAGGAGGCGGGCAAGACCAGTTTCGGATCGGCCAAGACCCCCGAGGCCATCGACGCCGTCATCCGCAACACGTTCATCCAGGGCACCCTGTCGATCGTGTTCGCCGGCCTCGTCCTCGTCGTCGTGGTAGCCGGAGCGCTCGTGTGCCTCAAGGCGTTCCGGGCCGGTGGACTGCCGACCACCGAGGCACCCGAGGAACCGTCGAAGATCTTCGCACCGGCCGGGTTCGTCACCACCGCCGCCGAGAAGGAACTCGACAAGGAATGGAACGAACTCATCGCCTCGGGCGCGGTCCGCGCACCCGGCGCGGCGCACACCCACACGGACAGGGCACACCATCATGATGAATAGGGTCGTGGGGGCCGTCCGGACCGCCTGGTGGTGGACCGGAGCGCTGATGGGCGACCACGACTACAGCAGGTACGTCGAGCACCTCCGCCGCCACCATCCGGACGCGGAGGTGCCGAGCGAGCGGGAGTACTGGCGAGCGCGCTACGCGGACGCCGACGCCAACCCGGGCGCCCGCTGCTGCTGACCTCGCCGTGCCGCCCCCGCGTTCCCCAGTACTGTCAGTACTGATCGGCTGAGCAGACACGGCAGGGAGGACCATCTGTGACGGAGAAGGAAGCCCCGGCACCGTCCGGGAGCACGATCACGAAACCGGACCGCGGGCACCTCATCGGGGTGGGTGCGATGTGGCTGGCCAAGTGGTCGCTGGTCCTCGTGGCAATCGCGCTGGGCGCGTTGCTGTTCGGATGGATCATCGAGAAACTGTGGGTGATCGTCCTCCCGGTGCTGCTGGCGGTCGTGGTGTGCACGGTGCTGTGGCCGCCGACGCGGGCGATGACGAAGCGGCGCATCCCCCCGGCGGCGGCCGCCGCGACGACGCTCGTCCTGTTCATCGCCGTCGTCGCCGGGATCATCGCCGGCATCGTGCCGTCCGTCGTCAGGCAGGCCCCCGAGCTGGCCAACAAGGCCACCCAGGGCATCAACCAGGTGCAGGACTGGTTGAAGGGCCCGCCGATCAACCTGCAGGACGATCAGATCGACCAGGGCATCCACACGATCATCGTGAAGGTCCAGGAAAGCGGAACGGTCATCGCGTCCGGCGTGTTCACCGGTGTCAGCACCGCCAGCTCGCTGCTGATCACGCTCGGCCTGGTGCTGGTGCTGTCGTTCTTCTTCATCAAGGACGGCCCCCGGTTCATCCCGTGGCTGCATTCCGTCAGCGGCGGTCGCGCCGGCCGTCACCTCGAAGAGGTGCTGGGCCGCATGTGGGACACGCTCGGCGGGTTCATCCGCACCCAGGCTCTGGTCGCCCTCGTCGACGCCGTCTTCATCGGCGCCGGACTGCTGATCCTCGGTGTTCCGCTCGCACCGGTCCTCGCGATCCTGACGTTCATCGGTGGCTTCATCCCGATCGTCGGTGCATTCGTCGCCGGCGCGCTCGCGGTGCTGGTCGCGCTGGTCGCCAACGGTCTCACCACGGCGGTGATCGTGCTGATCATCATCCTCGTGGTGCAGCAGATCGAGGGCAACGTGCTGCAGCCCGTCCTCCAGAGCAAGAGCATGAAACTGCACGCCGTCGTGGTGCTGCTCGCCGTCACCGCCGGTGGCTCCGTGTTCGGGATCGTCGGAGCCTTCCTCGCGGTGCCCGCGGCCGCCGTCGCCGCCGTGGTGGTGCGCTACATCGGTGAGCAGATCGACGAGCACAGCGCCGAGAGCAACATCCCCGACGCCGTCGCCGCGAACGAAGACCTCGACGACGCCGAACGGGAGGGCGTCACCGTCGACGAGGCCGCCGTCACGTCCAAGCCGGACTGACCGGCGGTCAGCCGGCCACCACCTCCACGGTGGAGCCGGTGCGTCCGCGGATCACGTGCAGCCTGCTCGGGATTCGCTGACGCATCTCGTCGACGTGACTGACGACCCCCACCACCCGGCCGCCGTCACGCAGCTCGTCGAGGACACCCATCACCGAGTCGAGGGTGTCCGCGTCGAGGGTGCCGAATCCCTCGTCGATGAACATCGTGTCGAGCACCACCCCACCCGACTCGGCCGCCACCACGTCGGCGAGGCCGAGCGCCAGCGACAGCGACGCCAGGAACGACTCACCGCCGGACAGGGTCTTGGCCGACCGCACCACCCCGGTGTAGTCGTCGCGGATGTCCAGTCCCAGACCGCCGCGGCGGCCGCGCGGACCGGCCTCGTCGCTGTGGACGAACTCGTAGCGCCCGGCCGACATCCGGCCGAGCCGCACGGACGCCGACACCGCGACCTCTTCCAGCCGGGCCGCCAGCACATACGACCGCAGCGACATCTTCCTGGCGTTCTGGCCCCGGCCCGCGATCACCTCGGCGAGCGCGGCCAGTTCTTCGTGTGCGGCCTGCATCGGGGCGATCGCCTCGGCGGCCGTGTCGAGCTGACCGACGTACCGTTCCAGATCGAGCAGTCGGCGCTCGGCGTCGGACGCCGCCGCGACGGCGACGTCCACGACCTCCGCCGCCGCGTCGTGCGCGTACTGGACGGCCGCCAATTCCACGGGTTCCGCGTCGGCGACAGCGGCGACCTCGGGGTCGGCGAGGACGCGGCGCGCCCCCACCTCCGCATCCCGCGCCGCCGTCAGGGCGCCCTCGATCTCACTCCGGCGGGCGGCCGTCCGGACCGCGGCCACGGCGTCGTCGATGCTGCCGAAACCGGCGTCCGCGGCGAGCGCGTCGGCCTTGGCCGCGAGTTCACGGGCCGCGGACTCGGCGCCGGCGCCGGCGTCCCGCGCGTCGAGGAGTTCCGACGCCGCCGCGGCGAGGGCGTCGAGTCGGGCGCGCCGATCCTCGACGCTCGGGTCGTCGCCCGCCGCCCGACTCACCCGGGCCCGGATCTCGCCGAGCTGCGTCGTGCTCGCGGTGATCCTCTCGGCCACCGTGGCGGCGTCGGCACCGACCTCCCGCGACCGCTCCTGCAGCCGGCTCTCGCGGTCCCGCAGTTCGGTGAGAGTCGCGGACCGGCGCTGCACCTGGTCCCCGAGCGCAGCCGCCTCCCCCACCGCCGTCTCCGCGGCCGAGAGTGCCTGCGCGAGTTCGTCCGCGTCACCGTCGCCACCGCGCTGCACGAGCACGTCGATCGCGCGCTCGGCCGCGCCCAGTTTCTCGGTCGCGGCCGTCAGCGCCGCCGCAGCTTGCTGCTCGGCCGCACGTGCCTCGTCCTCGTCGGCCTTCGTGACCGACAGCTCGGACGGTTCGGCCGGCCGCGGGTGCTCGGGTGAACCACACACCTGGCACGGAACACCGTCCGCGAGCGTGCCCGCGAGCTCGGCGGCCATGCCCGCAATCCGACGTTGCAGCAGGTCGAGCCAGTGCTCCCGCGCATCCTGATGCCGCTCCCGGGCCTCGTGCACCGCCCGTTCGAGCCGATCCCGCAGGGCGCGGCGGGTGCGCAGATCCGCCGCAGCGGCGGCCGCGTCGGCCGCCCGGTCCCGGGCATCGACGAGGCCGGGCAGCGCGGCGCGGGCCTTCTCCGCCGAGTCGAGCGCCTTCTCCGCTTCCCGCAGGGCGAGTGGCAGTTGGTCCCGCTCCCGCGACAGCGCGTCACCGGCCTCGGTGAGTTCGACCTGCCGGGCGCGCAACCGTTCCACCTCGACGGCGAGCCGTTCTGCGGCAACGGATTCGGCGAGTGCCCCGTCGAGGCGCACGATCTCGTCGCGCCAGGCGCGGATACCGGCCCGGATGTGTTCGCGTTCGTCGGCGGTCGGTGGCCAGGACAACTCCGCGACGAGGTCGGCGCCGCCCACCGTGGCGCGCAGTCCGTCGGTGATCGCCCCGACGTTCCGCGCCGCGGCGGCGGCGTTGGCCCGGGCGGCGTCGGCGTCACGCGCCACGGTCGCGACCGGGTCGGCCCGGCGCGCATCGGCCAGTTCGGCGGCAAGTACGGCCCGCTGGTCGGCACCCGATGCGAGGGTGTCGAGTTCCGTCTCGGCTCGCCGCCGGCGGTTCTGCAGTTCGAGGACGCGGCGCGCCTCCGTGAGCGCGTCGCGGGCCGCCTTCGCCCGGCTCCTGGCGTTCTGCAGATCCTCCGCTGCCCGGTCGCGGGTTTCGCGCGCCTCGTCCTCGAGCTTGTGGGCCCAGGTCACCGGATCGGCGTCGGCTCCGCCCTCGATCCCGGCGGCGGTGGCGACCCTCGCGAGCAGCACGTCGACGGCCCGCTGGTGCTCGTCGAGTCCGTGGGCGCTGGTGCGCCTGCGGTCGAGGAACCATTCCTCCACCGTCCCGAATCGAGTGGTGTCGAACAGCCGCTCCAGCAGCTGACCGCGCTCCTCGGTATCGGCGCGCAGGAACTTCGCGAACTCGCCCTGCGGCAGCAGCACCACCTGGAAGAACTGGTCGGCGCTCATGCCCATCAGCTGCCCGACCTCGTCGGCGATGTCGGGGATCCGCGACAGGTTCTCGCCGTGACCGTCGAGCCAGGTCAGAGTGGCCTTCGCGTTCTCCTTGATCGTCCCCGACCCGCGACGCTTGGGCCGCTCGAACTCCGGGCTGCGGACGAGCCGCAGATGCCGGCCGGAGATCGTCGCCTCGAGGGTCACCGTCGGAACGGATCCGGCGGGCGCGTGATCGGACAGGAGGCGCTTGCCTTCCTTCCGCACCCCGGGCACGGTGCCGTACAACGCGAACGCCACCGCGTCGAGGATCGTCGTCTTTCCGGCCCCGGTATGACCGTGCAGCAGAAACAGCCCGTCGGCACCGAGCCGATCGAAGTCGACTTCCACGGATCCGGCGAACGGCCCGAAGGCTTCGACCTCCAGTCGATGCAGCCTCATGCCGTCTGTTCCAGCGCGACGACCTCGGCGGTGTCCTCGCCGGCCCGGTCGGCGAACCCGAGGGCGGCCTCCACCAGCCGGATCTCGCCCGTCGACGGTGCGCTGCGCACATCGGTGAGGAAGCTGCGGGCGATCTGCTGATCACTGCGCCCGTGCACCTTGTCGCGGTACCGCAGATCGCCGGCGCCGTCCGGGCGTTGCCACTCGAGGTGAACGGCGAACGGGAACCGGGTCTGCAGCGAGCGCATGGCGTCGACCGGACGTTCGGGGTCGGTGAGCACCGCCGACACGTAGCAGTCCTCGGCGTCGCGGAACGCGTCGTCCTCGAGTAGCTGCTGCACCGTCCCGGTCAGCTGCTGCAGACCGCGGACCACCGGCAGATCGACCCGCTCGACGGAGTGCAGCCCGTCGGCGTCGAGGTCCACCAGGAAGACGGCTTTGCCGTGGGTGCGCTCACCGAACGAGTACGGCAGCGGCGAACCCGAGTACCGGATGTTCTCGGCGAGGGTCTGCGGGGAGTGCAGGTGGCCGAGCGCGACGTAGTCGACCCCGCCGAAAGCGGACGCCGGCACGGTCTCGACACCACCGACGGAAATGGACCGCTCCGACCCGGTGGCCTCCGCCCCCACCACGAACGCGTGGGCCAGCACGACCGAACGGGTGCGCGGCGCGTGTTCGCGGCGCGCGTCGAGGTCGGTGCGGACACGGTCCATCGCGGCGTCGAGGATCTCGGCGTGCGACCGGGCGGCGGGCACGTCGAGTTGCGCGCGGGTGATCTCGGGCTCGAGATACGGAATGCCGTAGAACGCGACGGGTCCGTGCGCGTCCTCGAGCACGACGGGCGCCCCGATCCCGGCGACCGTCGTCATGAGGTGCAGCCCACCCGCCCGCGAGAACGCGGCACCCGCGCCGAGGCGCGCGGCGGAATCGTGGTTGCCGGACGTGGCGACGATGACCGCGCCCGCGTCCCGGATGGCTTCGAATCCGCGGTTGCACACGGTGACGGCGTCCGCGCTGGGGATCGACCGGTCGTACACGTCTCCCGGAACGACGACGACGTCCACTCGGTGCTCGGCGACGAGAGCGGCGATCGCGTCGAGCACCCGGGCCTGGTCGGTGAGCAGGTCCACCCCGTGGAACGTGCGTCCGATGTGCCAGTCCGACGTGTGCAGGATCCTCATGTCCCGAGACGGTAGAGCACCGTGCCGACAACCTCGACGACCTCACCCGCGTGGCGCCCGCGGGAGTCCCGGGTCACAGTCACCGCCCGCGGGCTCCACGACCTCCACGTGTTCGACGGCGACATCACCGAGGTCAGCGCCGTCGATTCGTGCCCGCAACGCACGAATCTCCAGGATCTCTCGGGCCCCACCGGTCACGCCAACGGAGTTAGTCGACGAGTTGCCGCTACTGTCGTTGTGTGTCTGCAACCCAACGTGCTCGCTCTGGGGTGCCGCTCGACAGGCGGTCGATTGTCCCTACGGTCCCCGGTCTCCCCTGGTGGGGTGTCATTCTCCTGGCCGTCGGGGTCACCTTTGTCGGATTCGCTGTCGATGCGGCGCGTGGCACCGAACTCACGGCGGCGTTCTCCACCTTCTACTTCCTCGGCTGTGTCCTCGCCGTGGCCGCCGCCGGCAACCGGGCGCTGTTCACCGCGATCGTCCAGCCGCCGCTGATCCTGTTCGTGGCGGTGCCGCTCGGCCAAAGCCTGATCGCGGAGGAGAACAGCACCGCGCTGAAGGACCTGGCGATCAACGTCGCGTATCCGCTGGTCAACCGATTCCCGGTGATGCTCGCCGCCACCGTGGTGACACTGCTGATCGGCGGTCTGCGCCTCTTCCTGCTGCAGCAGCGCAAGACCGGTCCCGCGCGGACCTCGGAGCGTCGCCGTGCGCAGCGGGCGCCGCGCACCGCCCGCCCCCGGCGCGCAGCCGAAGAGCCGGAGCAGGCCCCGCCGCCGCGGCGCAGGGCGCGGGACAGGGACGGGGTCAGGGAGTCCGCACGGGACGCTGCACGGGAGCATCCCCGTTCGGCGCGGCGGGCAGCCACCCCGCCTCCCCGCCGCTCGTCCTCGTCGGGCGGGCGCACGGCGCCCCCACCATCGATGGTCGAC
>JBCEBZ010000427.1:0-12207 GCA_039206675.1 Rhodococcus sp. (in: high G+C Gram-positive bacteria)
AATCGGTGAACGCGGCCGAGTGCCGGGACTCGGAATTAGTCCGTGGCCGGTCCCCCGCACCCCGGCGAATCATCGTCGCGATCAGGACGTCAGACATTGGCCCGCCACCCTGCCGCGTCAGTCGCATTTCACGCCGGTGACCCTCCCCCGAGCCGGGATGGACGGCGACCGGGCAATTGACGGGATGCTTCTTTCGTAACCGCTCGATGGTGTCGTGAGCGAACCCGGAAACTGCCGCAGATTCGCCTGACCACCTGGATCGCCTTCAGTACCGTTCTTGTGTGGACCTGAATCGCCTTATCGCGGAGTACGCATCCGCACATCCGCTCGATGGACGGATCACCCTTCCTCAGGAGTGGACCACCCTCGCCGGTGCGCGGCTCGGGGACGAGGATTCAATCGAGGTCGTGGAACGACTGAGCAGTCACCTGGACCCGGGCACCGACGCTGCACTTCGGTTGGCGGCGAAGCGCCCGGGTTCGGCTGATAACCGGAAGCGACCAGATTAAGCGCCCTACAGATCGAACTGGCGCGCCCCTGACCACTCTGCGGGCACTCAGACTCCGCTGATACTCGATACGAATTCGTCGATCGCGCCGGTGCGGCCGGGGACGATCACCTTCTCGAAGAGGGTCAGGACCAGTTCGTCGAGGTGGTCGGTCGGCGCTTGGGTGGTGCGCGTGACACTGATGGAGCGGAGGCCGCGTCCGCGTACGAGATCTGCGAGCGGCGCTCCGTCGCGCTGAGCGCTTGCCTTTCGGCCGGACGTGTGCCGAAGCCTGTATATGCGCCCAGGAAGGATGACTTCGGCGGATTTGTGTTTGCGCCGCATCTTTCCGGGCATTTGGTCGGTGACGGCCCCGGATGTTCCGTCGGCCAACTCCAGGGATGCTGGAACTCCTTTGCGTAAAGCGGCCCCGTAACGATCGATGCGCTCGCTCAGGGGTTCTCGCGCGAGTCGGGAGAAGTGCGCGGTGAATTCGTCTCCTGGTCCGGGGCGCAGTGTGGCACGGGTGATGTACGACGGATCGATCAACGCAACCGAGGACAGGTCATCGTTGATCCGGACGGTCCAACCGGTGTTTGTTGCTTGCTTCCACGACACGAGGTGATTCTGTCAGGCCGTTGGGTGTGTGGTTCGCGGAGGTTGCGGTTCACCCCGGCCGACCGACGCCAAACCAGCCGGGTCGGCGGCGCGGGGAAGACGGCGTTCGGAGCGCTCGCTCCCCGCCTTTGGTGATCGGTAGCGAGCGCCATCCATATTATTGGTTGGGATATTAGCCAATGGTATGGCCGATGGGTGCCATCGGGTAATCGGGGTTAGCTGTGGCCTTCTGTCGCCTACGAGCAGCACCACTGGGCCAGCACGGCCGGCGATTACAGCTCTCGGCGCGAGCGGCGCCTCACCGCCGGCCCCTACCGTGCGGTCTCGAGTGCGTCCCGCGCGACGAGGGTGCCCACCGGCGGCTGACGGATGCCGCCGCCGGAGGAGTCACCAGAACCCGCCACAAGATGGCCAGGGCACTCGAATTCGCTCACGTCCTCGAACCTGGACGGGACGATCAGGCAGTGGCCGTAGCCGCCGCGGCGGGCTGGTTCGGCGACAGGGACCTGGCCTCGATCCTCCACCATCTCGCCGCAACGCCCGGACCTGTGGTGGTGGTCGACGAAACCCACACCATGCCGTAACTACGTAAGGAGGTCGCCCGAAACCGGAGGGCATTTCCCGTCGCTGGAGGTCCCCGAGTACGTCGCCCATCTGCAAGAAGGCCGTGGTCAAGCAGTCAGACACTGGCCGGCTTCTTCGACGGCGTTGGCGTCCTCTGGAAAAAACATCGCTGTGTCCGGCCAGACAGTGCTCTGCCGAGCTGTCCGATCAACACTGACGAGCGGTGCCCCGTACCCATTGCCTGCGTTCGCCCTCAGAGGTTGCCCCTCCGCCGGCGCCGGGCCTGCGCCCAATCCCCACACACCCCGGGAGATCGTACCGTCGCTTCTTCGGAACTCCATGGCGATTGCGTAGTAGTTGTCGAACAGCACGGATCCCTTGCTGCGGGTCCAGGGGTCGTGGACGGCGACCGCGCTCCTCGGCGTGATCGGGTCAGCGATCGGCCGACTGGCGATCAAATCCATCAAAGTGGAGTCGACGGCGAGACAATCCGCGTCAGGGGCTCGGCGAACGTCGGCGATAATGACGGCCGTCAGCCACGTGACTGCACCAACTGCGATCAGCGCAACCACCACCGCACGCCATGACCAACCCGCACCTGTGGCCATCTGTCCGCCTCCCGAGCTCACGTCATGATGTGACTGAGCGTAATCGCGTTCACCGTCGCGCCTGCGTGGACCGACATCGCGCTGTCCACGCCGGCCCGCTGGCGGATCCGGACGGAACGCCTGCCCATCGCGAGACAGCGCCGAAGAATGCGGCGGCCATAGCCGCCGAATATGCCGCAGCGCCGGTTGAATTCGTCTGTGGGCGAATCGTTCCAATCGTTCGACGCGCCAGCGGTGCCGGGAGTACGTAGGCGGTCCACGTGTCGCCCAGTCGACCGCTCGCCGCCGAGTGCGGGCGTTGAACGCTGACCGCTGCGATACTGAGCCGATGGACGGTCCAGTTGCTGATGCCTTCGACAGCGCCGCCCGACGGTTCCTCGAAGTGAGTTCCGCCGCGACAGGCCACTATGACGCACCCGGGCTCGGTGAGTGGTCCGTGCGCGACCTGCTGGGACACACCAGCCGATCACTGACGACGGTGGAGACCTACCTCGACGTCGCCGGCACCGACTCCGGCCCGATAGAGCTGACCGACGCCGTCGCGTACTACCTGGCCATCACGGGCGCCCTGGCTGACACCGCAGCAGTGGCGCAGCGGGGACGCGACGCCGGCGCCGCGCTCGGGGAGGACCCGATGGCCGCCCTGAGCGCGCTGGTTGCCCGGGTGCCCGAGCGGGTCCGGGCCGCTCCGGCGACCGCCCTGGTGCGCACACCATTCGGGACGATGACCCTGCAGGGCTATCTCCCGACCCGAACCCTCGAGCTGACAGTGCACACATGCGACCTGGCAGCCGCCCTCGGTGTCAGCGCCGATGTCCCCCGGGAGGCAGTAGCCGAGACGTTCGCCGTCATCGGCGGCTTGGCCGCAGTGCAGGGAACAGCATCCGCGGCGCTTCTGGCCTTGACCGGCCGTCTGCCCCTGCCAGCCGGCTACTCGGTCCTCTGAAACCGGTCATGGCGGAGGTCTGCCAGCCGCCACCGGGGATCTCTGACGGGTGCGATGGAGGGCCGAGATCTGCGTCGACCATCGGTTGCCGGGTCCCGCACGAATGCAACTGTTGAAGGTGCGGTGGTCGACCTGACGACAACTGGAGGTCACCGACCATCGGAACGGTCGCACCCCCACTTCTCGACAAGCCCTCTCAACATTCCTGGTGCTCAGCATTTTTCGAGGCGGCCCTCCGACCCGAACAAGGGGGGAATTCAGGCCGGAAGACCTCGCTGGCGCGCTGCCATCGTAAGCTGCGCGCGCAGCGTCCACACGGAGTACCCGCGACGATCCGGTTCATGCCTCGGCGATCCTCCTGATTCGCACAGCGGAATGTGCGACGGTTGACCCACGAGATTCCCGGTGCCGAAGGTAGAGCGGAGGACATCATGTTGCTCGACGGGGTCAACCATATTGCCTGGATCTCCAAGGACGTCGCCCGCCTGGGCAGGTTCTATGCCGACGTGTTCGACGCCGACGTCGGGCCGACGCGACCCCACGGCCACGACGGGAGGGAAACGATGACCTCCATCCGGATCGGCCCGCACACCGAGTTGAACATCTTCGTGATCGACGGCAACACCGAAGCCGAGCGTCAGACGCCGATGTGGGGGCGGGGTCGCATCGACCACGTCGGTCTGCAGGCCGCCTCACCGGAAGCCTTCGCAGTGATCCGGCAGCGGCTGATCGACGCGGGTGCCAGCGATGGAACCGTCAACGACTTCGGAACGGCACACAGCATCTTCTTCCGGGACCCCGACGGACTCGAAGGGGAAGTGCTGATAGCCACACCGTGATGAACGCCCGCCACTCGGCGCCCTCGTTTGCTTCGCCGGCACTCCGGGTAGGCGGAGGGAACGAACCCGCCCGGCGTGGGTGAAGGCACATTCTCGACGAGGCCGCGGCGGAACCCCACACCGCACCGGTCGATCGATGGGAGGTACGCCCGATGGCAACCAAGGATTCACAGCCCCAGCTCAAAGACCAGGACCTGTACGAGGAACTACGCGACAAGGGTGAGTCCAAGGAGAAGGCGGCGCGCATCTCCAACGCGGCCGCCGCTCGCGGCCGCGAGAACGTCGGAAAGTCGGGCGGAAAGTCGCAGTCCTACGACGACTGGACGGTCGACGAGCTCGAGAAGCGAGCCAAGGAACTGGGCTTGACGGGCTACTCGAAGCTGAACAAGAAAGAACTCATCGACGAGCTTCGCAATCACTGAGTCGGCGAGCCGTCAATCACTGCCGCCGGCAACAGGGTTGGTGCGAAGCGCCCGCTGTGCGTCCGCACGGTTTGGGCTTTTCCGTTGGGGGCACGCTATGCAGTGGGCGTTCGGACGACGGTCCGGCTGACCCGCTCGTGCCACACAACAGTCAGGAGATGTCATGCAGAAAGTGTTGACCTTCGCAGCGGGCGCGGCCGTGGGCTTCGTCCTGGGCACCCGATCCGGCCGGCAGACCTACGAGAAGATGAGGCATCAGTCCCTCGAACTCTGGCACAACCCCACCGTGCAGGAGAAGGTGAGCGAGGCGACGGACACCGTGAAGGACAAGGCGCCGCAGGTGCAGCACAAGGTCGGTGAACTGGCGAAGAAGGCCACCCACCGTCACGCCGACACGCACTCGACGACGGCCCCCACCAACGGAGCGTCTCTGGGTGATGCTCCGACCCCGCCTCCGGCGGCCCCCACCCCCACGGACGCGGAAACCACGACCGGTGTTCCGCCGACGCGCGGCGAATCTGCCGGGTGAGCTGCGTCGTCGCGTTTGTCAGGGCGGGGGCACCATTCCGGCGGGCGGGGTAGGTTCGGGGCCGAACGCGTCGAGGACGTCGCTGGTGTGTTGTTCGGCGGTGCCGTAGGTGTTGGCGGCGACCGAGAAATCGGGTCCGAAGGATGCGGAGGCGACGACACTGGAGCCGTCGTCGGACCATCCCCACTTGGTTCCGGTGACCGACGGCAGTGCACCGGTGCCCCCATTCTGGTGCGTGCCGTCGACGGCGACGGGGGCGGCGGTGGCCATCCATCCGAGAATGGGACTGCTCGGGTCGATGGTCTTCTTCGCTTCGAGGAAGGTGACCGTGTCGGCCGTGCTGGTCACCGAGTTGCCCCAGAAAGCGGTGCCGCGGGTGCCGGTGAGCCGGTACTCGGCGGCGACGGCGTCGATGGATTGCGGATATTTCGCATACGCCTGCGTGGCGGCGGCGTCGTCGCTGTCCCGGATCATTCGTCGCCCGAGTTCGACGTCTGCGGGCGAGCCGTCACCGTGCCGGATCATGTAGTCGGCGATATACAGTTTCACGATCGACAGTCCGGGCCGTGCCTCGCCCTGATTCGCGGTTCCCACGCGCGTGCCACTGGGTGTGTGTGCAAACGACAGCGCGGTCCGAGGCGGAACGTCTGCGATGCCACTGGGGGTCGGGGCGGCCAGTGCCTGCCCGGTGGCTCCGCAGACGACTCCCCCTACCATCAGAACTGCGACGACGACGGACCGCAGACCGCTCCGCATCGCTTGGCACTCGGCGGCGCAGACGGAAGGACGCCGGGGTGATGCGGAACTGGAGGCCATGGTGTCCGTGTACCCATCCCGGCCCACTTCAAGGCGTCGACGCGGCGTTACGCAATTCGGTGTACGAATCGTCCATCGCCACCGCCAGCCGGGCAACATCGGGCAGCGCCTCGGGGTCGGTGCAGAGCCCGATTCCGACGACCCCGGCGCAGGAGATCGCCGAGATTCGCAGCGCGTGGTGAACGGCGGGCTCCGAGGAGGAGAAGAGCCGCTCCACCCGACGTCCGGAAACGGTCACCGGCAACGGTGGGCCGGGGACGTTCGAGATCGCAAGGCTGAACTCGCGCGCGCTCCCGGCCAGCCGCTTTGCCGCCTCTCCGACGCCCTTCACACGTCCGAGAGCGTGGAAGAGGTCGAAGAGTTCCTCGGCGTCGTCGAGAAACTTGCGTTTGCTGGTCTCGGCGCTGATCCGGTCGAGTCGAGTGAGTGGGTCCGGCTCGGCGAGCGGCAGATCGATGTTCAGGAAGGAGTCGCGGTTTCCGACCTCCGCTCCCTCATCCCGGTGGTGCAGGCTGACCGGAACCTGGGCACGAAGACGCGGCAGCGCCCCCTCTCCCGCGGGGAGCCAGCTGCGCAGGCCGCCTGCGACGATCCCCAGCAGCACGTCGTTGACGGTTGCGCGGGCAGGACGCGAGGCGCCTATCGCCTTGAGTTCCGAGAGCGGGGCGACGGTGAACGCGAGCTCGCGGGCGGCGGTGATCGGACGGTCGAACGGCGAGCGTGACCCGCGGTGGCCGAGCTCACGGCGCATGGCGGCCGGCATCCGCAACACCTCGTCGACCCTCGAACGCTGCGTCGACTCGGCGCGAACACCGGGACGCGACTCGCGCGGCGTCGGTTCGGCGTGTCGATCCCAGAGCACGTCGTCCAGGAAGCGCACCGCGCCGATGCCGTCGGCCATCGCGTGATGGATCCGGACCGCGATCGCCTCGCGCCCGTCGCCGAGTGGGCCGATCACATCGAAGGTCCACAGTGGGCGCTGGTGGTCGAGGTGCTCGGACATCAGCGTGCTGACGGCCCGCCACAGATCGGCCCGCGACGTGCACCCGGCCTCTTCCCGGCGCCGGATGTGGTCGCTGATGTCGAAGGCGGTCGCCTCGGTCCAGCGCGGCTCCGAACCCGAGGCGTCGATGCGCTGCGTCGCGCGCGGCTGGCTCGGAAGGCGCTCCGCCACCGCGGTTCGCAGGGCCTCGATGTCCAGCGGGCCCGGGGCCGGCGCGAGAACCACCAGCTTCAGCGTGTGGCCGGAAATCACCGCCGATTCGAGCCCCAGGATGTGCGCATCGTCGGCGGAGAGCCGATCGGGATCCTCGCGGGTCACCTCGGCAAGTCTATTCGGGTCGGGCCCTCGTCGAACCAGGAACGCAGCCTCGCGTTGTCGCTCGCCTGCGCTCTCGCCCGGGACGACGCGGCGCCGTCACCCAGCGGACGCCGGACTCCCCGTGACGGCGACCGCGGATCCCACCCATCGACGCAGGTACACACGTAGTTCGTCCTGGCTGCGCGGCGGGTCTCCCGGCGAGATGAAGAACGACTGCATCGTTCGCAGCTGATACTCGACCAGCTCACGCAAGGTGTGCTCCCCGTAGCCGTGCCGCTCCCAATCGACGTCGAAGCGCCTGATCATCGTCATTCCGAAGGCGAGTGCTTCCTCGGACGTGATTCCCTCGGTATACGCATGGGAGCCGGACAGCATGATGCCGAGCTGCGGAACGCGGGGCGCTTCGTCGAGCGTGTAGATCACGGCCTCGACCACAGCCTCCGCCGGATCCTCGATTCCGGCGACGTGCTGGGTGAGCCGGTCGAGGACGCCGTCGACGGCGGCGATCGCTGCGGCTCGTAAGAGGGAGTCGGTGCTGGGAAAGTACCGGTACACCGTCTGACGGATGACGCCGAGGGATTCCGCAACGTCGGCGATGCTGATCGCCGTGCCTTTCCGGCTGATGAGCTCGACTGCGGCGATGACGATTCGCCGGGACGCTTCCTCGTCGCTTCCGGGTGGGCTGCCACCCCACCCACGCCTGCCTGCCATTGCCCGTTCCCTACCTCTCGCAATGCGTCGCCGGCCCGAACGTACTCACGGGACGGCGGCGCACTGCCCGACCCGGACTCAGAGGTTACCGCGAGCGCGGCCCGCTTCCGGGCCACAGTCGTCCTCCCGAATCCACCGAAAGTAATCATACAGCGATGGACTTCTGTGTATGTTGTTGAAACCTTGGACCCCACCTGCCCACGACTTCAGTCCACTCATGCCGCACGAGACGAGGAAGCACACATGTCCGACCTGCATCCCAGAAAGATGGATTTCGCGTTCGACGAACAGGACGTCCCGTTCCTCTGGAACCCCGACAATCCCGCCTGGTCGAGCATGTCCAACGCGATCTCGTTCCTGGCCATCGGTTTCGAGAAGATGATCGTCAAGGCGATCATGCAGGCCAAACCACTGATGACCGATCCCGAGGTCGCGGAGGAGGCGGTGGCCTTCATGCGTCAGGAGGGCCACCACTCGACCGCGCACCGCCAGCACGTCAAGGCCCTGATCAGGCGGTATCCGGGACTCCAGAACACCCTCGACGCGGTGATCGGCGAGTACGACCTCCTCACCGAGGCCACCAGCCTGAACTACCGACTCGCCTACACCGCCGACCTGGAGGCGACGTTCACGCCGGTGTTCAAGCTGATGCTCGACAACCACACGACCCTCTTCCGGCCGGGCGACGACCGGGTTGCGTCCCTGTTCATCTGGCACTTCGTCGAGGAGGTCGAACATCGGAGTTCAGCGTTGGTGATCTTCAATTCCCTTGTCGGAGAGGAGCTGTACCGGATGAGGATGGCGCCGTCGATCTTCACGCATGTGATGAAGGTGGTCCGGATCGCCTGCGCCGGATTCAACCAGCACGTCCCGCTCAGGGAGCGGAAGGTCGATGCGATGTCGATGTTCGCGACCCACCGCGCCAAGCAGAAGCTGCTCACCGCATTCGCGCCCTACCTGAGCAAGGGGATCATGCCGCGCGCGTTCGACCACCTCCCCCGCGGCGAACAACTCACCGCCCTCGCCGGCGTCGTCCGTAGTCAGATGCCGAAGCACAACCCGACGCACGAGAAGCTGCCCGCGCTCGCCGACGAGTGGTTCACGCGATACGACGCGGGCTTCGACTGCACCCGCTGGTACACCGCCGAACCGGGTGAACGTCGGACCGAGCCTGCGGCAGCGGTGGTCAACTGATGGCCGATCTCTGCTCACCCACCTTCGACCAGCTGTCGACGGCGCTCGGCTTCTCGTGCGCCGAGGCCGGTGGACTCGTCGAGGTCCGCAATCCGCTTGCCCTGGAGAACTGGACCCTGCCGGTTCTGGAGCTCACGATCGTGCTCGGGTCGGTGCTCGCGCTCGTGTTCGCGATCCTGCGCTGGCGCCGCAACGGCGATCCGACCACCCTGGCGCTCTGGTTCGGCGCCACCGCGTATCTGTTCGTCATCGAACCACCGCTGTACTTTCCGGCGGCGTTCGGGATCGAGGAACACGTGGACACGATGTTCGCGCACAACGTGTTCACGGTCGACTTCCTGTGGGGCCGGCTGCCCCTGTACATCATCGCGATCTACCCGCTGATGGCAACACTGGCCTTCGAGCTCGTCCGGATGCTGGGCGTCTTCCGGCAGTACGGCGTGCTCGTCGGCGCGGTCTGCGTGGGCTTCGTCCACCACGCGTTCTACGAGATCTTCGACCACCTCGGGCCGCAGCTGCGGTGGTGGGAATGGTCGACCACCAACCCCGTCAACCAGCCCATGTTCGATGCGGTCCCGCTGCCGAGCGTCGTGGTGTTCGCAGCACTGTGGCCGATGTCGCTGGCGCTGTGCGTCCAATTCTTCGTGGGTCGCTACGCCGACCGGGGCCGGAATTTCACCGGACTCGAACTGGCCTGGCGGACAATCGCAATCGGCCTCCTGGCGTCGGCGGGCACGTTCATCCTCCCGATCCCCGCCACGGTCCTCGGGATGGAGAGCACCACGGTGCGGGGATTCCTCTATGCGGCGGAACTCGCCGTCGTCGCGCTCGTCGCGATCCCGGTCCTGGTGCGGCAGTGGTCGCGGCTGCGCGGGGGGACATCGGACGTTCCCCCCTACTCGAACGACTTCGTCCGCGCCTGCAGCGTGGTGTATCTCGCCGTGATGGGTCTGTTGTGGCTGACCGCGTTACCGGACTACTTCGCTGCCGTCGACGGCATCACGAGCGACGGCGATCCCATCGGAAATATCTGGTACACGATCGCCTGCTTCGCGATCGCAATTCTGTGCGTCGCCGCCACCTTCACAGTGCCGCGGAACTCCGTGGACGGACACGGCCCGGTCTCCGGCGAAAGAACGCCAGACGCTGTCCGATAGCTGCCGCGCATTGTCATGATCGACGATCGCATCCTGCCAGTCCCGGTCGGTGGCCGGACCGCCGTGCGCGGCCGGAGGGGCCACGCCGAGCCGCGTGCCGATCTGCTCCCACGACAGGCCACCGGCGAGCGCATCGATCACCGACCGGGCCCGGAGTTCTTCGTCCTCTTCGCCCGGTGGACGCATCGGGGATTGCACCAGCCGGAGCTGTCGACGGTTCGGGGCCGTCTCCTCATCCATTCCGGCGACTGTACCGGGGCCGGACTTGCCGGCCATGCGTCGGACAGCACGGCCGCGACAGCCCGGACGCACGGCGACGGGCCGAGTGGCACGCGACCGGGTATGTGGTGTACAACATAGTCGGCCACGATGTGAACCAGATCACAGCCGTGACCGCGAGGCACACATATCGGCAACCGACGAAAGCAGGACGCATGGCGACAGTCTCGATCACCCCGGCAACTCCCACCGTGTCGCGGACGCCCCGCCACGGCGGCTCCATGAGCACCGCGGAGATCAAGTCGAGGATCGAGGCCATGTTCGCCGACGACCGCACGCCCGCCCGTCGCGCAGGGTCCGCAGTTTCCCCGTAGCGGCAGCGGCGCCCTGCTCCCCGTTACGACAAGGCGACGCGCATCGCCTTGTCGGCGAGCAGCACGCGGTGCGCGAGGACGGGGCCGATGCCGGCAAGGGCTTCCGGACTCGTCATCTGCTGGTGCGCGGCGGGAACGTGGTGCACCAGGATCTCGCCGGTGATGTGCTTCCGCCACGCGGAGACACCGGTGGGGGCGTCGAAGGAATCTGCCGCTCCGAAGTACAGCAGATCGACGCCGCTCGGTGTCGACGGGCGATGCGCGAGCGCGAGGTCCACCGTCTGCGTGAACACCCGGTGCACGGCGTCGAGGTCGTCCGCGGTGACGGCCGCGAACGGACCGCCCGTGCGACGCAGCACCTCCACTGCACGATCGGTGGTCGTCGCATCATCTCCGTCACGCGGGACCACCGCGCCGAACTCCGCGAGAAGTGCTGCCATGGTGGGCTTCTCGGCCGTGCGATCGATACCTCCGGCCAGATGGGTGTCGAGCATCGCGAGGGTGACCACGTCGTCGCCCGCGCCCGTGAGCTGCACCGCCATCTCGTGGGCGATCTGGCCGCCGACCGAATAACCCACCAGGTGGTACGGGCCGTGCGGCTGCACCGAACGGATCCGGTCGACGTACCGGGCCGCGAGTTCCTCCAGGGAGTCGACACGCAGGTCCGGGTCGGTCAGCGCCGGGGACTGCAGCCCGTAGACCGGACGGTCGCCGAGATACTGCACCAATCCGGTGAAGCACCAGGCCAGCCCGATCGCGGGATGGATGCAGAACACCGGGCTGCCCGTTCCGGTGGTGCGCAGCGGCAGCAGTACGTCCAGTGACCGGTCGGCGGCGTCCCCCGCCCTGGGATCCTCTGGCGCCGTTGCGATCATGTGCGCCAGGGCTTCCGGTGTCGGATGGGTGAAGATCCACTGCACCGGCACGGCCCGCCCGGTGGACTCGGCGACGCGGGCGATCACGCTCGTCGCGGTGAGTGACGTACCACCGAGGGCGAAGTAATTGTCGTCCAGGCCGATCCGGTCCAGTCCGAGCCCTTCGGCGAACGCGGCGGCCACCATCTCCTCGGTCGCGTTGCGCGGCGCCCGGTATTCGGCGCGCCCCTCTGTGACGTCCGGTTCCGGCAGGGCCGCGCGGTCGAGTTTCCCGTTCGCGGTCATCGGCACGGCGTCGAGCACCGTCACGGTCGCAGGCACCATGTGCGGGGCGAGGCGCGTGCGGGCGTGTGCCAGCACCGCGGACGTGTCGAGTTCCGATCCCGCGACGGGGACGACGTAGCCGGCCAACCGGTCGCCGCTGGTGTGCACGACAGCGTGGTCGATGCCGGGGTATCCGAGGAGAGCTGATTCGATTTCGCCGAGTTCTACACGGAAACCCCGGACCTTCACCTGAAAATCCGACC
>JBCEBZ010000428.1:0-2925 GCA_039206675.1 Rhodococcus sp. (in: high G+C Gram-positive bacteria)
TCGTGGAACGACAGGCTCTGGTAGCCGAGCATGACGTCGTCGGCGCCGGGCACCGCGATGACGAAGGCCGCGCCCGCCACCCCGAGCAGGGTGAGCAGCGTGTCCATGTCGTCCTGGTCGGCCTCGGCGTGATTGGTGTAGCAGACGTCGACCCCCATCGGCAGGCCGAGCAGTTTCCCGCAGAAGTGGTCCTCGAGCCCGGCCCGGATGATCTGCTTGCCGTCGTACAGGTACTCCGGTCCGATGAACCCGACGACCGTGTTGATCAGCAGCGGTTCCAGGTCGCGGGCCACCGCGTACGCCCGGGTCTCGAGGGTCTGCTGGTCGACGGGCCTGCCACCCGTGCCGAGATGCGCGCCCGCGCTCAGGGCCGAACCTTGCCCTGTTTCGAGGTACATGACGTTGTCGCCGACGGTCCCGCGTTTCAGCGACCGCCCGGCCGCGTTCGCCTCACGGAGCAACGCGATGTCGACGCCGAAACTGGAATTGGCGCCCTGCGTTCCGGCGATGGACTGGAACACGAGGTCGACGGGAACGCCGTCCTCGATCAGGCCCATCGTGGTGGTCACGTGCGAGAGCACGCAGGACTGCGCGGGAATGTCGAAGCGCTGGCGGATGTCGTCGAGCAGGTGCAGCAGTTCGGCGGTGGCGTGCGGCGAATCGGTGGCCGGGTTGATGCCGATGACGGCGTCGCCGCACCCGAGCAGCAGGCCGTCGAGGGTGGCGGCCGCGATCCCGCGGGGGTCGTCGGTGGGGTGGTTGGGCTGCAGCCGGGTGCCCAGGTGCCCGGGCACGCCGAGCGTCGTCCGGAATCCCGCGGTGACGGTGACGGCCCGCGCGACCGCGATGAGGTCCTGATTGCGCATGATCTTGCTGACCGCCGCGACCATCTCGGGGGTGAGCCCCGGGGCGACGCGGCGGAACGTCTCGGCCGCACCGTCCCGCGCCGCGACGTCCAGCAGCCAGTCGCGCAGGCCGCCGACGGTGAGGTGGGAGATCTCGCCGAACGCGACCCGGTCGTGCGAGTCGATGATGAGCCGGGTGACCTCGTCGTCCTCGTAGGGCACGACGAGTTCGTTCAGGAACGTGCCCAGCGGGACGTCGGCCAGCGCCCATTGCGCGGCGGCGCGTTCGGCGTCCGAGGACGCCGCGCACCCGGCCAGTTCGTCACCGCTGCGCAGCGGCGTCGCCTTGGCCATGAGGTCGACGAGACCGTCGAACGTGTACCCGGTTCCGGCGACTCCGTGACTGTAGGTGGTCATTCCAGCTCTTCCTCTGCCTTCGCAAGAACAGCAAACTCCTCGTCGGGCGAATTGGCAACGAGGTGATGGCGGCTGTACAGGCCGAAGTAGGCCATGAAGGCCGCGAACGCGATCAGCGTCCAGAGTGCGGCGACCGGATCGACGAGGAAGGTGGCGATCACCGCAGCGGCCGCGATGACCAGCGCGAACGACGTGGTGACGATGCCGCCGGGGGTGCGGTACGGCCGCTTCATCTCCGGCTCGCGCCTGCGGAGGACGATGTGGCTGACCATCATCAGCACGTAGCTGACGGCCGCGCCGAACACGGCCATGTTCAGCAGCATGGCGCCTTCACCGGTGAGCGAGAGTACGAACCCGATGACACCCGGCACGATGAGTGCGAGCGTGGGCGCTTTCCGCGAGTTGGTGACCGACAGGTTCGTCGGCAGGTAGCCGGCGCGGGACAGCGCGAACGTCTGCCGCGAGTAGGCGTACATGATCGAGAAGAAGCTGGCGACGAGACCGGCCAGGCCGATGTAGTTGACGACCTTCGCCGCGGTTCCGTCACCGAGCGCCTCGACCAGCGGATTCCCGGACGTCGACAGGCTCTCGGCACCCAGTGCTCCCGTGGCGAGGAACAGGACCGTGGCCCCCGTGACGATGAGGATGAGCATGCTGATGATGATTCCGCGCGGCACGTTCTTCTCCGGCTCGCGTGCCTCTTCCGCGGCCAGCGGCACGCCTTCGACGGCGAGGAAGAACCAGATGGCGAACGGGACGGCTGCCCAGATTCCGAATGCGCCGAACGGCAGGAAACTCGACGCCCCCGCCGCATCCGTCGCGGCGATGTCGGTGAGGTTGCCCGCGTCGAACAGGCCGATCGCGGAGATCGCGAAGATGACGAGACCCACCAGTGCGATCGCGGTGATCACGAACATGGCCTTGAGCGCCTCGCCGGCGCCGGTCAGGTGGATTCCGATGAAGATCGCGTAGACCGCCAGGTACACCCACCACCCGTCGGTGATGCCGAACAGGTTCAGTGATTCGACATAGCTGCCGATGAACGTCGCGATGGCGGCGGGCGCGATCGCGTATTCGATGAGAATGGCGGTGCCGGTGGCGAATCCGCCCCACGGCCCGAGCGCCCGCCGGGCAAACGTGTATCCGCCGCCCGCGGCGGGCAGGGCGGAGGACATCTCGGCCATCCCCAGGACCATGGCCAGGTACATGCCGGCGATGACGACGCCGGCGATCAGCAGTCCGCCGAATCCGCCCTCGGCCAGCCCGTTGTTCCATCCGGCGTAGTCGCCGGAGATCACGTAGCTGACGCCGAGGCCTGCGAGCAGCACCCAGCCGGCCGAACCTTTTCTCAGCGTGCGTTTTTCCAGATAGCTGTTGTCTTCCGAGTGGAAGTCGGCAGCATCGTGGTGTTTCCCGGTTCCGGAATTCTTGGATGGTTCTACGAGTGACATTCCGTCCCCTACGTATGGTGAATGAGCTGTGTACACGTCGTGTCAGGAGAACGTGACCACGACGTAAAAACCGCGGTCGCAGTGAAACTTCGGGCGCTAGGGGCCCGGGCGGCGAGCGGGTACGGGACATGCGTCGACGGCTTCTGCGACCACTTGAGGTTCGGGTGACGGTGCGGGCCTCCAGCCCTGCTCCCACCGCTCGCCCACGATGA
>JBCEBZ010000428.1:3025-12200 GCA_039206675.1 Rhodococcus sp. (in: high G+C Gram-positive bacteria)
GGTTCGGGTGACGGTGCGGGCCTCCAGCCCTGCTCCCACCGCTCGCCCACGATGACGTCCTCCGCGGCGAGACTGGTGTTCTCCTCCGGGGTGAAGGCGCGCGCACGGCTGAGGAAGCGCATGCCTTCCGGGCTTTCGAGGCTGAAGCCCGACCCGCGACCCGGCACGACGTCGAGCACCAGCTGGGTGTGCTTCCACGCCTCGAACTGCGAACCGGAGATCCACACGGGCACGGCGTCGGCGCCCTCCGGCCGGGTGGCCGGGGTCTCCCCGACACCGAGACGCAGGTCGAGGACACCGAGCAGCACGTCGCGGTCGCCGACGATGAATTCGCCGTCGGGGTAACACATCGGCGCGGACCCGTCGCAGCATCCGCCGGACTGATGCATCATCAGCGCCCCGTGGGTACCGCCGAGGCGGCGGAGAAGCTCCACCGCCCCGGCGGTTGCCTTCAGGCGCTGAGGCGCCCGGGCTGCGTCCATCAGAAGAAGCCCTGAGCCTTCTGGGCGTAGCTGACCAGCAGGTTCTTCGTCTGCTGGTAGTGCTCGAGCATCATCAGGTGGTTCTCGCGGCCGATGCCGGACTGCTTGTAGCCACCGAACGCCGCGTGCGCGGGGTACTGGTGGTACGTGTTGGTCCACACGCGGCCGGCCTGGATGTCGCGGCCCGCCCGGTAGGCGACGCCGCCGTCGCGGGACCACACGCCGGCGCCGAGGCCGTACAGCGTGTCGTTGGCGATCTCGATGGCCTGGTCGTAGTCCTTGAACGACGTGACGGACACGACGGGACCGAAGATCTCCTCCTGGAAGATCCGCATCTTGTTCTGACCGGTGAAGATGGTCGGCTGCACGTAGTAGCCGCCGGACAGGTCGCCGCCCAGTTCGGCACGCTCACCACCGGTGATCACCTTGGCGCCCTCGCCCTTGCCGATCTCGATGTACGACAGGATCTTCTCGAGCTGATCGTTGGACGCCTGCGCGCCGATCATCGTGTCGGTGTCGAGCGGGTCGCCCTGGCGGACGGCCTTGGTGCGGATCGCGGCCATCGCGAGGAACTCGTCGAAGATGTCCTCCTGGATCAGCGAACGCGACGGGCAGGTGCACACCTCACCCTGGTTGAGGGCGAACATCGTGAAGCCCTCGAGCGCCTTGTCCTGGTAGTCGTCGTTGGACGACAGCACGTCGGAGAAGAAGATGTTGGGGCTCTTGCCACCGAGTTCGAGGGTGACGGGGATCAGGTTCTGCGACGCGTACTGCATGATGAGCCGGCCCGTGGTGGTCTCACCGGTGAACGCGATCTTCCGGATCCGCGGGCTCGAGGCCAGCGGCTTGCCCGCCTCGACACCGAAACCGTTGACGATGTTGATCACGCCGGCGGGCAGCAGGTCGCCGATGACGGAGATCAGGTGCAGGATCGACGCCGGGGTCTGCTCGGCGGGCTTGAGGACGACCGCGTTACCTGCGGCGAGTGCGGGGGCGAGCTTCCACACGGCCATCAGGATCGGGAAGTTCCAGGGGATGATCTGGCCGACGACGCCGAGCGGCTCGTGGAAGTGGTAGGCGACGGTGTCGGAGTCGATCTCCGACAGGGCGCCTTCCTGCGCGCGGATCGCGCCGGCGAAGTAGCGGAAGTGGTCGATCGCCAACGGAATGTCGGCGTTCAGGGTCTCGCGGATCGGCTTGCCGTTGTCCCAGGACTCGGCGAGCGCGATGGACTCGAGGTTCTCCTCGATACGGTCCGCGATCTTGTTCAGGATGATGGCGCGCTCGGCGACCGACGTCTTGCCCCAGGCCGGAGCCGCGGCGTGTGCGGCGTCGAGGGCGAGTTCGATGTCCTCGGACGTCGACCGCGCGACCTCGCAGAACGGCTGCCCGGTGACCGGGGTCGGATTCTCGAAGTACTGGCCCTTGACGGGCGCAACCCACTGGCCGCCGATCCAGTTGTCGTAACGCGATTGGAAGGACATGACGGCGTCGGGCGAACCCGGGCGGGCATACACGGTCATCGATAACTCCCTGGTGTCGTGAAACTCGATGGAACTTTCTCGGTGTGACTCACAACACTAGGGACGGTACCGTTGCAACTACGTTGCGTACTGCTGATCGAACAGATCGATCCTCGACTTGACCTGGGAATACAAGGGGGAACGCGGATCGAGGCCCGCGAGGTAGGCCTCCCATGCCGCAACGTCCTCGCGCCCGTGGACGGACGTGGTCCACTTGGCGAGCAACCGTTGGTCGCCCTCCCGCAGCAACGCCGCCTGGACGCGGGCCCTCAGTTCGCCGCGCAGGTCCTCGACCCCGGGCGCCTCCGACCCGGGGAGGACCGGACCCGAGTACACGTCGAGGGCGGCGGCAAGCTCGCCGCGGTCCAGGGCGCCGCGCACCTGCCGGACGTCGGACGTCAATTCGGTGAGCAGACGGTACGGCCGCGAGCCGAGGTTCGCCGGACCGAAAACCTTGCGCAGGCGGGACATCTCGGCACGAATGGTGACGGCGTCGAGTTCGTTCTCGTCGAGCAGCACCGCCAGCCGGTCGGAGCTCAGGCCCTCGGGGTGTTCCGCCAGCAGCAGCAGGATTTCCGCGTGCCGCTGCGAGAGCGGGATGCGTTCGGCGCCGCGCACCAGAGCCGGTCGTCCCGAACCCAGCACCTCCAGCCGCAGCATCGTCTCGACCAGCGGCTGCGGTGAGCGCAGCAGGTGCAGCCGCAGTTCCGCCTCGGCGGCCGCGACGGTGGCCCGGATCAGCGACAGCACCTCGGGCACCGCTACCCGCGGGCCGCCGGTGATGTCGATGGCGCCGACGATCAGCCCGGTCGCCGGGTCGTGGACGGGCGCCGCCGAGCAGCTCCAGTCGTGCACCGACCTGCTGAAGTGCTCGGCGCCGAAGATCTGCACGCAGTGGTCGAGCGCCAGCGCGGTGCCCGGGGCGTTGGTGCCGACGGTGTCCTCACTCCAGTCGGCGCCCTCGACGAAGTTCATCTCCAGTGCGCGGTCCTTGGCGGACGAATCGCCCTCCACCCACAGCAACTGGCCCTTCTCGTCCGTGATGGCCACGAGCAGTCCGGTGTCGGCGGCGTCCTCGACGAGGAGTTTGCGCACCACCGGGCGGATGATCGACATCGGGTGCGACGCCCGGTACGCGGCGAGATCCGCGGCCGCCAGATCGACCGCGCGGGCCGACCCGTCCGGGTTCACGCCCTTGCTGGTGCTGCGCATCCACGAATCGAGGATGACGGAACGGACGGAATTGCCCTCGCCCTCCGATGCCCGGCCTGCGGGTGCGCGCCGATCGACGAACAACTGATGCGCCGACGACACCCTGCGCGCCAGCATCGCGACGTCGTCTCCCGGGCGCACGGCGACCCACGGATTGCCCCCTGTGGGCGGTTGACTTTGCATCGAACTCCTCCACGGCGTCTCTGCCTACTGTAACCCGGGTCACACGCGGCCGGGTTCCGCCCTCCGTCACTCCCTCAGGAAGGTACTGACCCGTTCGGCGACCATGACCGCGGTGGCGTGCGGCCCGCGGCTCGGGACCACCGGGAACACCGACGTGTCCGCGATGGTCAGCCCCTCCACTCCGCGGACGTTGCACCGCTCGTCCACCACCGCGCCCGCGTCTGTGCGGCCACCCATCCGGCAACTGCCGCACAGGTGCAGCGACGTCCCCAGGTGCGCGAGCACCGAGCGGTCGGACACCTCCCCGGACAGCGGCCGGACCAGCGGGGCGAGTTCCGGCGAGCGCAGCAGGTCCAGTGCGATGGCCTGCCCCTCGCGCAGCGCCCGGCGGTCGGCGGCCGATCGCGCGTAGCGGTACTCGATCCGGGGACGGTCCCGCCGGTGGCCCGAGGTGAGCCGGATGTCGCCGCGGCTCTCCGTCACCATGAGCCCGATTCCGAGGACCGGGTCGGGCTGCCCGGATCCGGGGACGAGCACGTCGAACGGAGCGGTGTACGGACGGATCTCGAGGTCGTCGACGTTCAGAACGGTTTCGACGACCGGACTCGTGTCACTGCGGCGGAGTGTGTCGCGGATGCGGTACGGCAGAGCGACTTCGGGGTGATCACTGAAGTCGGTCCCGACACCGGGAGCGTCGAGGACGACGTCGATGCCGTTGCCCCTCAGATGTTCTGACGGACCGATTCCCGAAAGCATCAGCAGCACCGGGGTTTCGACGGGGCCCGCAGCCAGTACGACCCGGCCCGTGCGGATCGTGCGCCGGGTACCGCCCGACTCCACCTCGACCCCCACCGTCTCGGTACCGGAGAACAGAATTCGCACGACTTCGGAGTTCGCCTCGACCGTCAGGTTGGGCCGCTCCGACGCCGGCAGCAGATACGCGAGGGCAGTGCTGATGCGGCGACCGCCGTCGACGTTGAGCGGCACCGGGCCGATCCCGCCGGCGCCCGCTCCGTTCTTGTCGGGCTCCTCGGGATGTCCCGCGCCGAGCGCCGCGGCCCGGAACGCCGCGCTGATCTCGCTCAGCTGCTCTGCGGGCTGCCTGCGCACGGGCACCGGGCCGGTGGTGCCGTGCCGGAAGTCGTCGAAGTCGGCGTCGCGCTCGAGCGCCCGGAAGGTGGGCAGCACGTTCTCGTACGACCACGACGCGGGCCAGTGCCGGAAATCCGCTTCCGTCCCGCGGACGAAGTAGGCGCCGTTGACGGCGCCCGACCCGCCGAGGACGTGGCCGCGCACCATGGCCGAGGGCACGCTCGACGCCAACTCCACGCCGTACGTCCGGGCGAATGCGCTGCCCGGACCGACGGGCAGCGTCCGGTAGTCGAGGACGGGACAGTCGAGCGCCGACCGGTAACCCGGTCCCGACTCGAGGAGGAGGACCGCTCGTCCGGGATCCTCGCTGAGCCGCGAGGCCACCACGCATCCGCTCGAACCGCCGCCGACGACCACGACGTCGGCGGCGCGAATCGGATCGGCCACTACGACTTCAACCGCGGCTTCAATGCGTCGAGGTCGCGGGCGGCGACGGCGCCCTTCCAGAGCCCGGCACCGTACGCGACGTCGTCGAGCCGCTTGAACACCGTGTGCCGCACCGGTCCCAGCCCTCCGGGCTCCCGGTGGGTGACCCAGTCGGCGACCCCCTCCGCGACGGCGATCGCGAGCGCGATCCGGCGAATCCGCTTCGACACCAGCACCGCCAGCAGCGTGACGGGCCAGTAGTGGCGGCACATCGCGGACGCCAGCTGCCAGGCGCCACCGGCGAAGCCCTGGGCGGCGAGGATCGCGGCGATACGGGTCGGCTGGTCGAGTCCCGTGAACATGCGGCGCAGGCGCACCAGCATCATCGCGAGCGTGGCGACGGCGCCGAGCAGGCCCAGCCGGGTGCAGGTGGCCGCGGCGACGCACGCGAAGAGCGTCCACGGCGACATCGACAGCGGTGGGACCATACCCGAATGCCGAGCCGCCAGCGGCGCCGCACCGGTCCCGTAGAACAGCTTGCGGTCGAACCACTTTCCGAATGTCACGCGATGGTCGTGCGCGACGTGGGCCACAGGCTCGTACCGCAGTCGCCAGCCGGACTCCTGGAGCCGCCAGCACAGGTCGACGTCCTCCGCCACGTGCATGGACTCGTCGAAGCCGCCGAACTCGTCGAGCACCTCACGGCGGGCGATCATCGCGGCGCTCGGGACGTACGACACCGGCCCGCCGGACTGGACCGCGGATTCCTTCCGTCCGAGGTCGAGGGAGGAGCGGGCGTGCTCGTACCGCGCGAGGGTGCTGGCCTCGGGGTCGAGCGCGACGATCCGCGGGGCGACCAGCGCGACCGCCGGGTCGCTGAAGTGACCGAGCATGACCTCGATCCACCCGGTGCGCGGCAGGACGTCGGAGTCGAGGAACGCCACGAACGGAGTTGCGGCGGAACGCAGACCGGTGTTGCGGGCCGCGGCGGGGCCCTTGGCCGTCTCGTGGCGCAGCACGGTGACGCGGCCACCGCATCCGTTCTGCAGCGCGGGGGCGACGATCGGGACGTCGGAGCCGTCGTCGACGACGACCACCTCGAGTCCGCGGAGCGCGGCCAGCACCCGGTGCAGCCCGGACGCGTTGTTCTTCACCGGAATGACGACGGTGACGTCCTGTGGGGACGGCGTGCTCATGGGGCGCGGGTTGGCGACCCCCGAGTCGAGGAGGCGGCGTGCGACGACGGCGGACTGCGGATCGACGACCTCGAGGTAGCCGTCCCCGATCATGGCCGCCGCCGTGGGCGCCAGCTTCAGCATCCGAGTCGGCGAACCGCCGATGAGCACTCGACCTCCGGAATATGCGCGTACCTTGGGGTCGATTCGGATCCCGAATCCGTCGGGAAGTCGAGCTTGGCGCATCAGTCGATCGTATGCGGATCGGACAGCGCCGGCAGGGCATGCCGGAAATCAGCCGCACGGATGTGCCGAAAATCCGCCCTCGGCAACTCGAGGGCGCCCGTCCGGGTCATTGGAGCCTCCCATCGGCGCCCGGTTCCCACCGGAGCCTTCCATCGGGGCCCGGTTCCCACCGGGCCAGTGCCTTGGTGACTGTGTGGACGAGCACGCCGAAGATCTGCGCCCCCTCCGCGGCCGTTGCGGCCGTCGGGTCACCGAGCACCCCATTGGCCGACACGGCGACCATACCGCCTTCGCGCAGTCTTGGCATCAACCTCGCGACAGGTTCGGTGTTACCGGCTTCCGCCCTGGACAACCGCACCCGACCCGGCGAAAGGTGTAGCAACAAGGACGTTTCCGTACGCCCGGCATGGGCGTCGGCGCCGGGGACCGCGCACGGCACCCAGGCCACGTCGCGGGCCTCGTATCGAAGCAAGGCGACAGCCTTGACCAATGCGGGCCCGTTTCCGCCGTGCCCGTTGACGAACAGCACGCGGTCCGCCCACCGGCACGCGGACCTGCCGTACTCGACGAGGACGGTCTCGAGCGCCTCCGTCCCCAGCGAGACGGTGCCGGGAAACCCCTCGTGCTCGCCGCTGGCGCCGTACGCGATCGGGGGTGCCACGAGCACGTGCGGCAGCGCGCGGGACACGGCGTCGGCGATGGTGGTGTCGGTGTCGAGCGGCAGATGCGGTCCGTGCTGCTCGAGGGAGCCGACCGGCACCACGACCGTCGACACGTGGGACACGAGGTCGGGCCACACCGCGTCGTCGAGGTGTCCGGAATGGGGCATCCCTCGATGCTAGGCGACGGCGGCGAGTCGACCTGCACTAGAGGGACAGAGCGACCCGCTCGCCCTCGATGACGGCGGCATGCGCGCGGCGCGGAGCCAGGGCGTCGCCGATGCGATGGGCCTCGATGTCGCTGTCGGCCAGCTGTTTCCAGAGCCCGTCCTCCGGTTGCTGGTGCGCGGACGACACCACCCAGTCGACGACGAGTCGACGGGACGCGCCGGTCGGGTGGTGCAGGAGCGTGACCGCGATCCGGCCGCCGCCGGCGTCGTCGCACCCGGTCGGCACGACGTCCGTCACCTGGGTGATGCCCTTGCCGTGCGCCCGCCGATTCCATCCCTCGAGGTCCAGGGTGATTCCGAGATCCTGGCCGACGATCATCCCCGGCGTGCAGATCGTGACGGCACACCCGGCGTCGGCGACGAACTCCGCGACGGACGTGCCCTGATGAAATCCCAGCTCGTCGACCACCAGTACCGTGCCGGACGGATGCGTGCGACCCTCCAGCACGTCCCGCACATCCACCACCCGGTCCGAGGCACCCGCCCAGCGCGGACGTCTCGGACGCGCCCCGGTCGCGAGCACCACCACATCGGGTCGCCCGTGCGCAAGGGTCTCGGCGGTCGCCTCGGTACCGGTCCGCACGTCCACCCCGTGCCGTACGCATTCCGCTTCCAGGTCGACGACGAGGTCGACGAACTCGCGGCGCCCCGGGACGGCGGCCGCAGTCCGGACCTGACCGCCGAGGACGGTGCCGCGTTCGAACAGCGTCACCCGGTGCCCCCGCCGCGCGGCGGTCGCGGCGGCCTTCAGCCCGGCAGGTCCGCCGCCGACCACCACGACCCGCCTGCCGCGGACGGTGGGTTCGGGCAGCAGGACCGATTCCTTACCCGCGCGCGGGTTGACGACGCAGCCGAGCCATCGGCCCAGCCCCATGCGTCCGATGCATTCCTGATTGCACGCCAGGCACGATCGGATCGTGTCGCCTTCGCCGGCCAGCGCCTTCGCCGCGAAGTCCGGGTCCGCGATCTGGCCGCGCACCACCCCGATCAGGTCGCAGTGCCCCTCGTCGAGAGCCCGGTCGGCCTGATGCGGATCCGAGAACCGGCCGACACCGATCACCGGAAGTCCGACCCGCTGCCGGATGGCATCCGGGACGAACAGCGCATACCCGCGGGGGACGGCCATGGACGCCTCGATCATGTGCAGCGTCTCGGTGGCCATGCCGATGGACGTGTTGAGGTAGTCGACCCGCCCGTCCGCCTCCAGCAGCGCGGCCACCTCCACCGCCTCGTCGAGGCGTACCCCGCCGTCGAACAGGTCCTCCCCCGCGAGCCTCACCCCGAGTGCGCGGTCCGGGCCGATCGCCGTCCGCACGGCCTCGACGACCTCGAGGAGGAAGCGGGCGCGGTTGGCCAGCGACCCGCCGTAGCGGTCCGTGCGCCGATTCGTGGCGGGGGCGAGGAAACTGCGCACGAGCGACGAATGCGAGCACTGCAGTTCGATGCCGTCGAATCCGCCTCGGACGCAGTGCTCGGCCACCCGTGCGTACCCGTCGACGAGGGCCCGGATCTCGCGCTGATCGACCGCCTTGGGGACTTCGCGGAACAGCGGGTCGGGGACGGCGCTCGGCGCCCACAGTGGCCGCCGCGAATACATGCTCGACCCCTGGCCGCCGTTGTGGTTGACCTGAGCGAGGATCGGGACTCCGTGCGCGTGGACCGCGTCGGTGATCCGCCGGTATCCCGGGACGACTTCCGGCCGGTAGCCGGCGATCACCTTCTCGTACGGCCAGTCACCCGGATGGGTGGCGTGTTCTTCCGAGATGATCAGGCCCGCACCACCCTTCGCGCGCGCCGCATAGTAGGCGGCGTGCTGGGCGGCGGGAAGACCGTCGACGGCGTATCCCGTGAGGTGCGCCGAGAAGACGACCCGGTTGCGCAGGGTCAGCGGTCCCAGGCGCAACGGGGTGAACAGGTGGCGGTACGCGGAGGTGCTCACACCTTGGT
>JBCEBZ010000429.1:0-3047 GCA_039206675.1 Rhodococcus sp. (in: high G+C Gram-positive bacteria)
TCCACCCGAGCACCCCGGACCGGCCCGCACCCAGGCCACGGTCCGGGGTGATCGCCGTGTCCACACACGGACTCCCACATAGCGCAAAACCACCCCTGGCCGCGTGCGACCAGGGGTGGTATTCCAGTCAGCGCGAACGCTGCCGGGTGTACCGCCGGCCGAGTCGAGCGCGTTCGGTCTCGGACATGCCACCCCAGATGCCGTGGCGTTCTGCGGCGGTGAAGGCGTGGGAGCGGCACTCGGGGAGCACGGGGCAGTCCTGGCAGATCTGCTTGGCGCGGCGTTCGCGCCGCGCGCGGATGGTTCTCTGTTCGCGATCGTCGGGCGGGAAGAACATGTCGGTATCGGTGCCGCGACACGATCCCTCGAGTCGCCAGTCCCACCCAGGTGGACGATCGGATGGATTCTCGGTGAAGGTCATTCGGTTTCCCGGGGTCGACGTTGTGAGGCCCCGCCGATGGTCGGCGGGGCCTCGTGCGCACGTGGAGAGCGGGTGCCTGACACCGACACATCAGGTCAGGCACCCGCGCAGTTCGTTCAGTCGAGAGGGCGCTCCTGATTCCTGAACGAACGTATTGCCGCGGGGGAGTGATCACCCCGCGAGGATTGGGTGTGCACCGACTCGACGGGGGCAGGTGCGGGCCGCTCCCCGTCGAGACACGGTGTCAGTTGGTGCCGGTGGAGACGTCGAACTCGATGGTGCCGAAGCCTTCGAATTCGCCGACCCACTGGCCGGCCTCGTTCATCGGCACCGCCTGCAGGCAGCTGCCGGGGAGGATGACCTGACCGGCCTGGAATTCGACGTCGTAGGCGGCGAGGCGGTTGACCAGCCAGGCCACCGCGGCGAGGGGATTGCCGAGGATGTTGCGGGTGTTCCCGCTGATGACCTCGCGGCCGTTGAAGTGCAGCGTGCCGCGCATGTCGCGGAGGGTCAGGTCGGTGATGCGGCGGGGGGTGCCGCCGAGGATGACCGCACCGGTGGATCCGTTGTCGGCCAGCGTGTCCGGAAGGTCGATGGCCCAGTTCTGGACGCGGGAGTCGATGATCTCGATGGCGGGGACCGCGTAGTCGATGGCGTTGATGACGTCGGCGACGGTGATGTTGGGTCCGCGCAGATTGCCCTTCAGCACGAAGGCGGGTTCGAGTTCGACGAACGGTTCGATGTAGTCGTTGCGGTCGAGGGTGGTGCCTTCGTAGGCGAAGATGCCGGCGAGCAGGAATCCGTAGTCGGGCTGGCCGAGACCGAAGGCCTCCTGCATGACCTTCGCGATGTTGCCGAGTTTGTACCCGACCAGTCGGTCACCGCCTGCGACGGCGTGCTCGACGTTGATGCGCTGCACGGCGAATCCGGCGTCCGCGTCGAGGGCGGGCCAGGTCTTGGTGGGTGCGGTGATCGGTGCACCGTTCGCGCGTGCGGTACGCAGGGTGGCCGCGACGTCGTGGAGTTCGGTGGTCTGCATGGGAGTCCCTATCTGTTTGCGGTCGGTGTCAGACGGCTTCGACGGTGCGGTCGCCGATCCGGTGACCGGGGTGGTCGTCGCGAAGCCGGACGGCGCCCTTGCCGTACAGCTTTTCGCGCAGCGTCGAGCCTTCGTACTCGGTCCACATCGTGCCGCGACGCTGGAGTTCGGGGACGACGAGTTCGATGAAGTCGGCGATGTCCTGGTACTTGACCGCGTTCGCGAGGTTGTAGCCGGCGATCCCGGTCTCGTCCATCCAGCGGGTCAGCTCGTCGGCGACCGTGGTGGGGGAGCCGACGATGGTCGGGCCGGTGCCGCCGATGCCGACGAACTCGGCGATGTCACGCGGGGTCCACTTCTTGTCCGGGTCCATCTTCGAGAACAGGTCGACCATGGTCTGGCCGGCGTTCGTCTTGACGTGCTCGAGCGGCACGTCCGGGTCGAACTGGGACATGTCCAGCCCGGTCCAGCCGCTGTAGCGGGCCATCGCTCCGGTGTAGCTGACCAGCTTGCGGTAGGACTCGTACTTGGCGTGCGCTTCTTCGTCGGTCGGGGCGACGACGACGTTGAGCATCTGCAGCACCTTGATGCTCTGCGGGTCGCGTCCCGCCTCGGCGGCGAGCGAGCGCAGGCTGTCGACCTGCTTCTTCAGCGCCGGGATGGACACGGCGTTGACGAACACCGCTTCGGCGCTCGCGGCGGCGAGCGCGCGGCCCTTGGACGAGCCCCCGGCCTGGAAGATCACCGGGGTGCGCTGCGGGGACGGCTCGCACAGGGCGAAACCGGGAACGGAGAAGTACTTGCCCTTGTGCTCGATGTTGTGCACCCGGCTCGGGTCGATGTACATGCCGCGCTCGGCGTCGCGGACGACCGCGTCGTCGTCCCAGGACGACTCCCACAACTTGTAGCAGACCTCGAGGTACTCGGCCGCCATGTCGTACCGCTCGTCGTGCGGAACCTGCTGTCCGGTACCGAGATTGCGGGCCGCGCTGTCGGAGTAGGAGGTCACCATGTTCCAGCCGACGCGGCCGTCGGTGAGGTGGTCGAGGGTGCTGAACTTGCGGGCCAGCGCGTACGGGTGCTCGTAGGAGGTCGACCCGGTCAGCCCGAACCCCAGATTCTTCGTCACCGCGGCCATCGCGGAGACGGCCATGAACGGATCCTGCGCGGGGATCTGCGCGGCGTCGGCGAGGGCCGCGTCGGCGTTGCCCTCGTAGATGTCGTGGTAGCCGACGTTGTCGGCGAAGAAGATGCCGTCGAATCGGGCCTCTTCGAGCAGCTTGGCGTACTCGGTCCAGTAGGCGAGGTTCTTGTAGTTCGCGCCCTGATCCTTCGGATGCCGCCACAGGCCGGCCGACAGATGTGCCGGGCCCTGGTAATCGAAGGCAAAGATCCGCATGCGCTGAGACGCCATTGTCTATCTCCGTTCACTTTTTGAACACGTAGTTCATGTGTTGAACAACACTGTAAGAGGTCGAATGTGGGGCCGTCAATACCTCATCGGGTGAGAATTGCGAGCGTCGGGCAGGCCGTCCGCGCCGGCTCGTCGAAAATCGCGCGGCAGCTCCGGCCGCCAGGAGACCAAAA
>JBCEBZ010000430.1:0-42177 GCA_039206675.1 Rhodococcus sp. (in: high G+C Gram-positive bacteria)
CCACGGCCTCGTCGGGGAACACGCAGGCGTCGTCGTGGCCGTTCTCACCGCGACCACCCCACCCGAGCTCGCCGCGGACCTGCGCAACTACCTGCGCGGGACGTTGCACGGACCGGTCCTGGCGATCACGACACCTCGGGCGGAGTCCCCGGACGCGCTCCCCGCACGGTTCGAGTCCGGACTGCGAACCTCCAGACTGCTCGCCGCGCTCGGCACCACCGACGCCGCGGTGAGCACCGACGCGTACCTGCCCTACGCACTGCTGTTCGACACCGATCCACGCACCCTGAACGCCTTCATCGACGAGACGATCGGCCCGGTGCGCGCCCACGACGAGGCCAAGGGCACCGACCTGCTCGCGACACTGCGAGCGTTCGTGCGAAACGAGGCGAGTCCGACGAAGACGGCCCGGGCGCTGAACTACCACACCAACACGATTCTGCAGCGTCTCCACAGACTGGAGATGCTGTTGGGGCCCGAGTGGCGCGCCGACGAACACCTGTTCCGGATCTCGGCGGCGGTGCGTCTCGACGAACTCAGAGGACAGTGACAGTGACACATTGTTGATGGACAACCATGTGCGATGAGTACATGTCGACGTCGTCGCGGCGCCCCTACCGTGTGAACCGAAGCACAGAACAGGGTTGCCGTCGGGGCTCACCACACGCCCCCGCCCGTGAGTACGTGGAGGAACACAGTGCCCGTCAACAGCCGCATCCCCGGCCTCAAGGATTCCAGCGCGCAGCAGCGCCGCACGGTGGTCGCCGAGCGGACCGGCCTGTCCGAACTGGACGTCGCCGTCTTCGATCCCGGACAGGGCCTCGGGGTCGCCCAGGCCGACCACATGATCGAGAACGTCGTCGGGGTCATGGCGATCCCGGTGGGTGTCGCCACCAACTTCACCGTCAACGGACGTGACTACCTGGTGCCGATGGCCACCGAGGAGCCGTCCGTGGTGGCCGCGGCCAGCAACGCCGCCCGGATGGCGCGGGTGCACGGCGGTTTCCACACCTCGAGCACCGACCCGGTGATGCAGGCGCAGATCCAGATCCTCGACTGCCCCGACCCCGAAGCGTCCCGGCTGCGGGTGCTCGAGGCCCGCACGGAAATCCTCGAACTCGCCAACGCCCAGGACCCGATGCTGGTGCGGTTCGGCGGCGGCGCCCGCGACCTCACCGTACGGCTCGTCCCGACGCGCACTGGCGTGCACGTCGTCGTGCACATTCATGTCGACGTGCGAGATGCCATGGGCGCCAACGCCGTCAACACCATGGCGGAGGCGATCGCGCCGCGGCTCGCCGAGATCTCCGGCGGCCGCACGCTGCTGCGGATCCTGACGAACAAGGCCGACCTGCGCATCACCCGCGCGCGGGCGGTGTTCGACAAAGATCTACTCGGCGGCGACGACGTGGTCGACGACATCGTGCACGCCTCCGCACTCGCCGAGTCCGACCCCTACCGCGCCGCGACCCACAACAAGGGCATCATGAACGGCATCACGGCCGCCGTACTGGCCACCGGCAACGACACCCGTGCCGTCGAAGCCGGCTGCCACTCGCACGCGATCGCCGCGGACGGCCGCTACACCGCACTCTCCCACTTCGAGAAGACGGCGGACGGTCACCTCGCCGGCACCCTCGAAGTACCGATGGCCGTCGGGCTCGTCGGTGGCGCCACCAAGGTCCACCCCGTCGCGCAGGCGGCGGTGAAGATGCTCGGCGTCTCGACCGCCTCGGAGCTGGCGGACGTAATCGTCGCGGTCGGACTCGCACAGAACCTGGGTGCCTGCCGGGCGCTGGCCGCCGAGGGCATCCAGCGCGGTCACATGAGCCTGCATGCCCGCACCATCGCCGCGTCCGCGGGGGCAACCAGCGACGAACTCGACCTCGTGGTGAAGCGCCTCATCGACGACCAGCGCATCCGCGTGGAGCACGCGGAAAAGGTGCTCGCCGATCTCCGTTCCGGACACTGACATGACCGCCCCTCCCGCATGGCGTCCGTCGCCCCACGAGTTCGCCGACCCGTCGCTGCCCACCGAGGTGCGCGTCTATGAAGTCGGCCCGCGCGACGGGTTGCAGGCCGAGTCGACCGTCGTGCCCACCGCGGTGAAGGCGGAGTTCTGCCGCCGGCTCGTCGCCGCCGGCGTCCGGTCGCTCGAGGTGACGAGTTTCGTGTCCCCGAAATGGATTCCGCAACTCGCCGACGCCGAGGCACTCATGGCCGAACTCGACCTCCCCGACGACGTCCGCCAGGTCGTGCTGACCCCGAATTCTCGTGGGCTGGACAGAGCGCTCACCGCGGGGGCGCGGGAGGTGGCCGTCTTCGTCAGCGCCACCGACACGTTCGCCCGGAAGAATCTGAACACCACCGCCTCCGGGGCTCTCGACAACGCGAGACCGGTGGTCGAGGGTGCCCGGGCGGCCGGCATCGGCACCCGCGGCTACATCTCGATGTGCTTCGGTGATCCGTGGGAGGGACGGGTCGATCCCCGCCGGGTCGCGGACATCGCGGCGGAACTGACCGGCATGGGATGCTCGTCGATCTCGCTCGGTGACACCATCGGCGTCGCCACCCCCGGCCACGTCCGCGCCGTGCTCGACGCCGTGCAGGCCGCCGGCGTTCCGGTCGACTCGATCGCGGGACACTTCCACGACACCTACGGCCAGGCGCTCGCCAACGTGCACGCCGCCTTGATCGCGGGAGTCACCGAATTCGACACCGCCGCCGGAGGTCTCGGCCGATGCCCCTACGCGAAGGGTGCGACCGGGAATCTCGCCACCGAGGACCTGGTGTGGATGCTGCACGGCCTCGGCATCCGCACGGGCATCGACCTCGACGCCCTCACCGACACCTCCCGCTGGATGGCCGGGCACGTCGGCCGTCCCGGCCCGTCGCGGGTCGTGACGGCACTGACCGCCGCCCGCCCCTAGAGCAAGACACCCCTCTCACGGAAGTACAGACGATGTCCATCGAAAGCCACCCGGCACCCCAGGCACCCCCGCCCACCGAAGACCAGTCGCCTCCGCCTCGTTACCTCGAGGTGTGGGGCGACACCGTGGCCGGGCGAGATCTCGCCCTGTCCGTCGTCATCGGCATCGTCGTGAGCGTCTGCGCGCTTCTCGGCGCCACCGCGTTCTTCAACTCGTTCGTCACGGATTCGTCTCTGGCCGAGGCATATGCGCTTCTGGTCGGGATCGCGGCGTGTCTCGTCGCCGGCGTCGTCAGCGGGAAGTTGTTCCGGCCCAAGCGGAACATCGCCATCGACTCGTCCGAGGGTGACACCGTCGGCGACGTCATCCGGGTGCTGCAGGAAGAGCGCCAAGGGCTGGGATCGGTCGCCGACCTACCCGCCCAGACGGTCCGGGAGTTGAAGGATCTCGACCTCTACGACCGATTCGCCGAGGCCGAATCGCAGTCGCGCGGGACCGGGGGCCGGTCATGAGCGTGCTGTTCACCAACGACGTGCTCGTCGCGATCGCGCTCGGCGTCATCGGCGCCGTCGTGTTCTCCCTCATCGGGCTGGTGTCCGGGACCGACGAGACGGCCACCATCGCACCGCTGACCCTGCTGGTCATCCTGCTCGGCGCACCGCCCGCGGCAGTGTTCACGTTCTTCCTCGCCGGCGCCGTCGCCAAGCACATGACCCACGCGGTACCGACGACGTTGCTCGGCATCCCCGGTGACACGATGGCCGTGCCGCTGATGCGGGAGGCGAGGTTGCTGCGCGGCCTCGGCGTGCCGCACATCGCGCTGCGCAAGGCGATCTCGGGTGCGATCATCTCCGCGTTCATCGCCGTCCCCGTGGCGGTGCTGTTCGCCACCCTGCTCGCACCCGTCGCCGACACCGTCCAGTCGGTGGCCCCGTGGCTGTTCCTCGTGGCCGCCGTCGCGATCGCGTACACGTCGCCGGGCAAGTGGTCCGGGGTGGCCGCACTCGTGCCGTTCGTCGTCCTCGTCCTGGCGCTGAAGTCGCTGACGAAGAGCTACGACGTCTCCCTGAACATCAGCTACTTCCTCGGTATCGCCGTCGGCCCGCTCATCGCCGACCTGTTCCTCGTCCTGGGTGCGCCCGGGCGAAACGGCATGGCCCGCAAGGAACCGGCGACGGTGTGGCTGGCCCCGGAGATCAAGGGGTGGAAGGGGTACTTCCCGAACCCGTTCCGGATGCTCGACCGCAGGCAGACGGCGCACGTCGCGGCGACCGCGACCGTATCCAGCGCCACGTTCGTCTTCAGCCCGGTCGCGATGACCGTGCTCATGGGCGAGGTCGTCGGATCCCGGGTCAAGCAGGGCTACCACCGGCTGACGTCGGTGATCGCCGCCCGCAACGGCACCACGGAATCGACGTACATCGCCGAAGCGCTCATTCCGCTCATCGCGTTCGGCCTGCCGCTGAGTCCGGTCGCGGCGGGGCCCGCCGCTCCCCTGTTCAACGCCCCGCCGGTCTTCACCACCGACGACGGCACCGGGCAGATCCGCAACCTGTCCACGGCGCTGACGAACTGGGAGTTCCTGCTCTACGGTCTCGGCGCGGTGCTCATCGCCGCGATCATCGCCTACCCGTTCGCGATGAACTTCGCCCACCGAGCGGCCACCCTGGTGGTCCGGCACGTCAGCCACGAGGCGATCATCGCCACGTTCACCGGCCTGGTGGTCGTCATCAGCGTGTGGGAGGGCGGCATCCTCGGACTCGCCGTCACCCTCACGGTCGGACTCGTCGGCGGTCTCCTGTCGCGGGCGTTCAAGATCCACGCCGGCGTCCTGTTCATGGGGTATTACGTGGCCGTCCTCAGCGTCCCCGCCATCCTCGCGCTCTGACCGTGCCGGCTACGCCGTGACGAGGTCGATGGCGACGGCCGATCCCTGCGGGTCGACGACGGCGTCGAGGATGGTCTTCTGCGTCTGGGTCAGATGCTCGGCACAGGCCGCGGCAGCTGCGGCGCCGTCGCCCGCGAGGATCGCCCGGCACATCGACAGGTGCTCTTCCAGCGAGACGTCCAGGCGGTCGGGGCGGGAGTGGGCGATGTTGCGCAGCCGCTCGGTGTGCGGGCGGAGTTCGGCGATCGAGCGGGCGAGCTGCGCGTTCCGGGTGTGCGCGATGACCGCCTGGTCGTAGTTTTCCGTGAGCGCATAGAAGCGATCCCGCCGGGAGTCGGAGGGCTCCTCCTCGGCGATCGCCCCGAGTGCTTCCGCCACCTCTTCGAACTGCTGCCGTGCCGCACCGTCGCGCGCGACGGCCTCGGCGACCATGCGCGTCGCGGCCGCCTCCAGCAGGATGCGCAGTTCGAAGAGGTCGCGGACACTCTTGATCGAGATCGGGGCAACCCGCGCGCCCTGCCGGTCGACGAGCGAGACCAGCCCTTCGGCCTCCAGTCGAAGGAAGGCCTGACGGACGGGGGTACGCGACGCCGCGTATCGCGAGCCGACGTCGATCGCGCTCAGCGACTGCCCCGGCGACAGAATCCCGTTCAGGATGTCCGCCTTGAGCTGCCCGTATACCTGTTCACTCTTGCTCTCGCCCGCCATGCATACATTCTAACGTTCGCAGCGGCATCAGCTAAGGTATACATTAATGCACACCACTGAAGAACAGCATCCTGGAACAGGCGTCCGATCGTGAACGACGTGCACACACCCGAACGCTCCGTGCCGACGCGTACATCCGCACTGCGCCGTCACGGACTCCGATGGGCCGCACTGATCGCACTCTCGGCCGGCGGCTGGGCGCTCGGCGAGAGCATCGGACTGACGGCGGCGGGTCTCTTCGCCGCCCTGATCGTCGCCGCGGCCCTGGCGGTCTCCGGACGGGGTCCGTCCCGTGTGCCCCGACCGCTGGGCACACTTGCCCAGGGCGTGCTGGCCAGCGCGGTCGGGCTGATGGTGCACCGGGAGACGATCGCCGCCCTGGGCTCGCTGTGGGTGCCGGTCGTCTCGATCGCGGCCGCGACCCTGGTGATCAGCGTGGCGGCCGGCGCCCTCCTCGCGCTGCATCGCGACGTGGACGCGGTGACCGGATCCCTCTCGATGACGGCGGGCGGCGCCACCGGACTCGTCGCGATGGCCCGCGAACTCGGCGGCGACGATCGCGTGGTCGCGGTGGTGCAATACCTGAGGGTGGCGCTCGTCGTGGTGTCGATGCCGATGATCGTCACGTTCGGTTTCCGCGCGGATACCGGCGCGGACACTGCGACGGTTACCGACGGCGGCGGCGCCGAATGGTATGTGACACTGCCGTTCCTGGCACTGTTCATCGTGGGCGGCACCGCCGTGGCGTCACTTCTCCGTCTGCCCGCACCCGCGACACTGGGGCCGCTGGCGGTGAGCGCCGGATTCGAACTCGGCGGCTGGAGCGACGCGGTCTCGGTGCCGCCGATGCTGATGACCGCCGCGTTGATCCTCATCGGCTGGCAGGCCGGGCTCGCATTCGACCGGGCGAGCCTGCGGGCGATCGGACGGATCCTGCCGTACGCCGCGCTGCTCACCCTTCTGGTCGGGGCGGCCTGCGCCGGTCTGGGTGTCCTTCTCTCCCACCTCACCGGTGCGAGCCTCCTCGAGGCCTATCTCGCCACCACCCCCGGCGGTCTGGCGGCGGTGCTGGCCGTGTCGGCATCCACCTCCTCCAACGTCACGTTCGTCGCGGCCGCGCAGGTGCTGCGCCTGGTCATCATGCTCGTCACCACCCCGATCATGGCGAAGGCATTTGCCCACTTCAGTTCTCGGCGCCGAAGAGCGTAGGTCGGGGTTCGTTCAGCCGTAGACCCGCGAGATGAAGGCGCCGAGGTTGTCGCGAACCCGCGCGATCCTCTCCTCCGGCTCGAGATCCTCGCGGTACTGCCTGCCGAGCGCGGGTGACTTCTTCCGGCGCGCGTACAGCGAGCAGGCGAGATCGGCGCACATGTACGTGCCGATCGAGTTGCCCCGGCGTCCGGACTCCCCCGACTTGCGCGCGGTCATCAGCGAGACCCCGCCACTGGCATGCGTGGTCATGCAGACCGTGCACATCTGCGCGCGGCGGTGACCGCCCGTTTCGTAGCGCAGGGCGACGCCGACCAGACGACCGTCCCGCGGTACCACGACATAGCAGCGGCCGGGAAACGACGGGTCGCTCCAGCCGAGGAAGTCGAGATCCTCCCACGGCCGATCGTCCAGGTCACGAGGGACCGGCAGGCGCTTGGCGTCGCCTTTGGAGCAATTGACGAACGACGACCTGATGTCGTGTTCGGTGACCGGATCCATGACGAAGAGAACTCCTTCTGTCGACGGGTGAACACAGCGACGTGACGATACGGACAGCGGGTGGCCGCGGGCAACGGATTTTCGCGACGATCCCCGCTCGGGCCGACGCCGAGACGACGTGCCGGGTGTCGCGAGACCTGCGTGTATCGTGCTGTTTCCGGCTTCGAGGGGAACAGGGATGGCGGCAGGTACACGGGTCGGCTCGCAGTTCGGGCACTACCGTCTCAGGGCTCTGCTCGGTCGCGGCGGAATGGGTGAGGTGTACGAGGCGTACGACACCACCAAGGATCGCACCGTCGCACTCAAGATCCTCGACGTCGACCTCGCGAAGGACCCCACCTACCAGCAGCGGTTCCGCCGCGAATCGCATGCCGCGGCCCGGCTGCAGGAGCCGCACGTCATCCCCATCCACGACTGGGGCGAGATCGACGGTGTGCTCTACATCGACATGCGCCTGGTCGTCGGGCAGGATCTGCGGGCGCTGCTCCGCGCGCGTGGCCCGATGGGCCCCGCACACGCGGTGGCGGTCGTCGACCAGATCGCGGCGGCGCTCGACGCCGCGCACGCCGACGGTCTCATCCACCGCGACGTGAAGCCGGAGAACATTCTCGTCACGGCCGGTGAATTCGCGTACCTCGTCGACTTCGGAATCGCGCACTCGAGTTCCGATCTCCGCCTGACCACCCTCGGCAGCGCCGTCGGCTCCTACGCGTACATGGCGCCCGAGCGGTTCGACAACGCGCCGGTGGATGCCCGCGCGGACGTCTACTCGCTGGCGTGCGTCCTCTACGAATGCCTCACGGGGTCCATTCCGTTCCCGTCCAACAGCATCAGCAGCGCGATCCGGGCGCACCTCACGACGCCCGTGCCCAGCCCCAGCTCGATCCGACCCGACGTGCCAGCGACGTTCGACGAGGTGATCGCCCGCGGCCTGGCCAAGGACTCCCGCGATCGGTACCGGACGGCAGGTGACTTCGCGGCGGCGGCCCGCTCCGCGTTGACCGCTCGCGAGCGGAAGACCGAAACCGACATCGCGACCCGCCCGGAACCGTCGCCGGTCATGCGGTCCGAGCCGACGCGGGTCGACGACCGCGGACGTCCTCCGGTCTACCCGCCGACCGCGTTCCACAGCGGTCCACCCGCCCCGCCTCCGCCGTATCACCCGCCCGCTCCCTACGCGGCCCCGCCGCCCGCGCGACGCTCGGTGGCCGTGCCGGTGACGGTGACCGTGCTGGTGATCGCCCTGCTCGCACTCGGCGGAGTGGTCGGATGGCTCGTGCTGGACCGGAACAACCCGGACTCCCCCACGGTCGCCGCGGCCGGCAGCAGTCAGGTGCGCGTCCCCGTCACGGAGGACGTTCCCGTCGCGACCACGAAGGCGGCTCCGACGACGGTCCCGCCCGCCGTGACTTCGCCGAGAACGACGACGAGAACGACGACGGCTCCCCCGCCGCCGGTCGTCGGCGAGGTGTCGGGCGCCGACCGGCAGGGCTTCCTTCCCCCGTCCGATGCACGATGCAACTACACCAACCCGGCCGTGTTCATCGGTCGCACCACGAAGTCTCTGGTCGTGGTCTGCGAAACGGGTGTGGGGCGCTACTACTACCAGGGCGTGCGCATCAGCGACGGCGCCGCGATCTCCGTCGACGACCCGAGCCCCAGCGGTTCCGGCTTCGTCGCCACCGGCGACGGCGGCACCGAGTACCGGCTCACGCCGTCCGCCCTGACCATCGTCGACGGCGACGGCCGGGTCCTCGCGACCGAACCGATGATCGAGTCGGCATACCGCTGAATCGCCGTCTGCGACGACAACGGGGACGGGCGGCGGTGATCGGTGAGAGTATAGGGCTGTGAGCGCACAGGCAGAGTATGAGGAGAGACGTCGTCCGACCCCGGAAACCCCGTTGGGCTACCTCGAGCAGCTACCTGCCCTCGTCCTGCTCGAACGCCTGCCGGTTCCCGTCCTCGCGGTCGAGGACGACGGCACGGTCGTCCACGTGAACAGTGCTTTCGAGGCGATGCTGGGGCACCCCGTCGCGTCCCTGCGCGGACGCTCCGTGTCCGAACTCCTCGACCTGGAGGGGGCGCCGACGGGCGCCGACGCCGTCGAACATCTCCGCGAGTCCGCGAGCACCCCCGTCGACCTCGCGCATCAGGACGGATCCCGGGTGCGCGCACTCGTCAGCAGGCCCATCCTCCGCAGGCAGGACGATCCGGTGACCCTCGTCTGCTTCCACGACGTCACCGAACAACTGTGGAACGGCGGGCGGGCCCCCGGCTTCTGACCCTGACGCCACACACGCACGGACATTGGTCGGATTCCCGCGCAATTGCGCCCGCATCCGGCAAATCCGTCTGCAAACACCGCGACGAGGATGGTCACGAAACCGCGCGGGGCCGATCTGCCGCAGGTTAGGTTGGCTGCATGGCGACCGGCAAGGACAAGTCACCCGCTGTCGAGCTGGAGGTCGGCGACCGGACGGTGCGGATCTCGCACCCGGAGCGCGTCTACTTCCCCGCCACCGGCGCCACGAAACTCGACCTCGCGAACTACTACCTGAGCGTCGGCGACGGGATCGTGCGCGCACTCCGCGAACGCCCCTGCATGATGCACCGCTTCCCGGACGGTCTGAGCGGCGAGAAGGTGCACCAGAAGCGGTTGCCGCACGGTGCGCCGGACTGGGTGCAGACGGTCCGTGTCACGTTTCCGCGGTACAACCGCCACGCCGACGAACTGTGCGTCACGCACCCGGCGGACGTGATCTGGGCGGTGCAGATGTCGACGGTCGAGTTCCACCCGTGGAACTCGCGCCGCGCGGACGTCGAACGTCCCGACGAGTGGCGGATCGATCTCGATCCGATGCCCGAGTGCGGATTCGACACGGTGCGGCGCGTCGCCGGGGTGGTGCACGAGGTACTCGACGAACTGGGCGCGACGGGGTGGCCGAAGACGTCCGGCGGCAGCGGCATGCACGTCTACGTCCGGATCCGGCCCGACTGGGGGTTCGGCGACGTCCGGCGGGCCGCGCTGGCCTTCGCCCGCGAGGTGGAGCGCCGGGCACCGAAGGACGTGACCACCACCTGGTGGCGGAAGGACCGGGATCCGCGCAAGTTGTTCGTCGATTACAACCAGAACGCCCGCGATCACACCATCGCCAGCGCGTATTCGGTGCGGGGTGTGCCCGACGCGACGGTGTCCACCCCGGTGACGTGGGACGAGATCGACGACGTGGACCCACACGAGTTCACGATCGCCACCGTCCCCGAGCGCTTCGCGACACTCGGTGATCTGCACGCGGGGATCGACGACGCCGTGTTCTCGCTCGAGCCGCTGCTGGAGTGGGCGGACCGCGACGAGGCCGAGGGCGAATCGGATCCCGGTGGCGCGGAGGACTAGTCGGCGTTACAGGTCCAGCACCACGTCGCCCGCCGGACTGGTGCAGCAGATGAGGGTGTTCCCGTCCGCCGGTGGTTCGACGGGTTCCGGGTCGTAGTCGACGGCCCCGGACAGGAGCACCGTTTCACAGGTGTGGCAGACGCCGGTGCGACAGGACCAGCGTGTCGGCACGTCACACGCCTCGGCGAAGTCGAGGAGGGTTCCCCGCCCGGCGTCCCACGGCACGGTGAGCCCGCTGCGCGCGAACGACACGGAGGGGCCTGTGCCCGGCGGTCCGGGCGGCGGATGGGGCGTCCGTGACGAGGCCTGAACCACACCGGGATTGAGAGCTCCCTCGGCACCGAACGTTTCGACGTGAATCCGCGCGGGGTCGAGTCCGTCGGCGGCGAGCGCGGACCCGAGATCGGCCATGAACGACGCGGGACCGCACAGATAGGCTTCCGCGTCGGCGGGCAGGCCGAGACCCGCGATCAGCTCCCCCGTGAGCCTGCCTGCCGTGGTGTAGTCGGCACCCCTGCTGTCGGTGTCGGCGGGTCTGCTGTAGGCGATGTGCGAACGACTGCCCGGCAGTCGCCCCAGGAGGTCGCGGCTCTCCTCGGCGAAGGGATGCTCGGATCCGTCACGAGCACCGTGGACCCACCACACCTGCCGCGACGAACCCGCTTCTGCGAGTGCGTACAACATCGACAGCAGGGGTGTGACACCCACGCCCGCGGACACGAGCACCACCGGCCTCGTCTCGCCGTCCAGGAAGAACGTCCCTCGCGGGGCCGCCACCTCGAGGGTGTGACCGGGGCGCACACGCGAATGGACGTATCGGCCTGCCACACCGTGCGGTTCCCGTTTCACACTGATCCGGTATTCGGCGGCTCCGGGGCGATTGGACAGCGAATAGCTGCGGATCACCGGATCCGGCACGTCGTCGGGGTGCAGGCGCAGCGTGACCGACTGCCCCGCCTGCCAGGGCGGCAACGCCGAACCGTCGGGTGCGGCCAGCGACAACGAGAGGACGCGGCGACTCTCTTCGTGAATCCGGGTCACCGTCAGCGAGCGGAACCCGGGCCACGCCGGCGGCGGGCTTCCCGCGGTCTTCGTCAGCCCGACGTTTCCGCCCGCACCCGAATCTGCCCGGTCCAGAATGCTCCGCAGCGACTCCTTCCACCCGGGGCTGAGCGCCGGGATCCGCAACGCCCGCTCGAGCGCGTCGCGGGGGTGGCCGGGCAGGTACAGGAGCGCGTCGATCTCCGAGACGGGCACCGCTTCCGGGCCTGCCGCGACCTTCACGATGTCCTGCCCGGCCTCGACCTCCCCTTCCTCGATCACCCGCAGGTAGAAGCCGGGCCTGCCGTGGGACACGAGCAACGCCGCCATCCGCGGTTCGTTCACGCGCATGCCCACCCGGTAGCACGTCACACGGGGCTGGGTGACTTCGAAGACCGCGGTTCCGATCCGGTAGCGATCGCCGATGCAGACCTCGTCGTCGGGCAGGCCGTCGACGGTGAAGTTCTCGCCGAAATGTCCGGGTTCGAGATCGTTCCGGTGAAGGTAGTCGCGCCAGTGGCGGTAGGACTCGGTCTGATAGACGAGCACGGCGCGGATCTCACCACCGTGTCCGCCGAGGTCGCCCTGCCCGTCGCCGTCGATGTTGAGTCTCCGGACCATCCGTGGGCCGTCGACGGGGCGCTTCCAGACGCCGGTGTGGACGGTCCGTCCCCGCCAGGACACGTCCCGGGGCAACCCGACATTCAGTGAACGAAGCGTAGCCACGTGTTCGCCTCTCCTGGTCGGTACGACACTCGATCGTCCCCCGATCGATCATCTGTCATCCCATCCCGCGGATCAACGCCACGCGCCCCGGCCGTGTGGCCGAGGCGCGTGTCTCGCGTGCCGAACTCTTCCCTACCGCGGCGGCGGGGGCGGAGGCGGCGGCGGTGGCGGGTTGGGATTGCAGAGTTGGCAGCCGTCGACCGGAGGTTTGGGAACGGGTGCGTGACAATCGTTCTGACAGGGTCTGGCGCCGGCGATTTCGGCGGTTCCCACCAACGAGATCGAGAGGGCGGCGAGGATGGCCCCGATGGCCGCCACGATCCGGGCGGACGTTCTGGTAGTCGACATTGTTCCTCCTGTGAGCGCAAGTACGGTGTGCAGCACCGTCGTTCGAGCATCCGGGACGGACGCCATCACTTCCAGGCACCCTGGGGGTGGAGTCGGGCCACCCGCTCAGCCCAGCAGGCCGATCACGTCCAGCACGTCGCGCAGCGCGGACACCGAGTGCGCGGGGAGGAAGGCGTCGCAGAAGGGCAGCGCGGCAGCCATCGAACCGGCGAGCGGCCGGAAGCCGGGGTCGCCGGCGCGGGGGTTGAGCCACACCACGCGATGGGCGCGACGACGCACCCGGGTGAGGGCGTGCGTCAGGCGCTCCGGGTCGTCGCTGTCCCAGCCGTCGGACGCGATGACCACGAGTGCGCCGCGCAGCGCGTTGCCGTGCGGGGACGCGAGCAGTTCACTCACGCTGCCCGCGATGTGGGTGCCCCCGAATCTGTCGACCACCTTCTCGTTCGCCCTGCGGACGGCGGTCTCGGCGCTGCGGTGGGCGAGCACGGGTGTGAGCCTCGTCAGCGACGTGGAGAACGCGAACACCTCCGGCCTGCCCGCGGTCTGCCGTTGCACCGCCGCCCGCATCAGGTGGAGGTAGATCGCGGCGTACGGCTGCATCGACCGGCTCACGTCGCACAGCATGACGATGCGGCGCGGGCGGTTCCGGGCGCGGCTCCGCGCGAGCACCACCGGCTCCCAGCCCGTGGCCCTCGACCGGTTCATGGTGGCCCGCAGGTCGATACGCCTGCCGCGGCGATGCACTTCGCGACGCCGGGTGCGGCGGGACGGCCAGGCCGCGGTGGCCTGTTCCAGCCAGGCTCCGATTAGTCGGAGGTCGCCGGCGTCGAATCGGGCGAAGGGTTCGTCGGCGCGGGCCACGAGCCTGCTGGGCAGGGTGTCCGGCACGGCGGTGAGCGTGTCGTGACGACTCTCCTCGTCGCTGTCGCCGCCGGTCATCCGCGGCCGGGTCATCCACGGAACGCCCTCGGCGTCCTGCGCGTCGCCGGGCCGGTCGCGGCCGTCGCGGACGGCGGCGAGCGCCGACTCCCGTCCGGAAGCGGTGCGCCGCGCATGCGGGTCCACCGACAGCAGCGCGTCCGCGAAGACCGCGGCGAACACCGCGTCGAACGACGCGAGGTCGTCGACGCGGTTGACGAGCGTCAGACGCGCCGACCAGTACAGCCGCGAACGCGAACCCGGCGGCGACAGGTGCAGCGCCTCGACGAACACCGCGGGACCGCTCGCCGAGACGACGACGCCGCGGGTGCGCAACCGGGCAACGAGTGCCACGGCGAACGCCGCGAGATCGACACCCCGCAGGATCCCCGACGCGGTCATCGCCTGCGGCGGCCCACCACGAGGACGACCACGATTCCCGCGAGGACGGCGGCGAGGATCGGGGCGTACCGTTTCCAGGCCCCCGCACCGGACAGCGCCAGGAGGTCCAGCGCAGCCGGTTCCGCTGCCTGCGGGGCCACGGACAGCGTCGTGGTGGCGGCGGAGTCGGCCGCGGCAGGCACCGAGACCGGCTCCTCGGCGGGCCCTCCGGCGAGTCTCGCTTCCAGTGATTCCGCGAACTGCCCCATGAGTTTCTCCGACACCTGCTGGATCATCCCGCTGCCGAACTGTGCGAGTTTGCCGACGATCTTCATGTCGGTGTCCACGGTGACGCGGGTGCCGTCGCCCGCCTCGTGCAACTGGGCGGTGATCGTCGCGGACGCGTTGCCGGAACCACGCGAGTCCCGGCCGCGGGCGTCGATCACGGCGCGGTGCTCCTTCTCGTCGCGTTCGACGAAGGTGGCCTTGCCCTTGAATTCACTCGTCACCGGGCCGACCTTGACCTTCACCTTCCCCAGGTAGTCGTCGCCCTCCCGCCCGGTCATCTGCGCACCGGGCAGCAACGGGGCAACCTCCTCGAGGTCGCTGAGCACCTCCCACGCCTGCTCGATCGGGGCGCTGACGGTGAACTCGTTGGCGATCTTCATGACGGAACCCTCTCATCCGGTGGCCAGGCCGTGCGCGTACTCGACGAATGCGTCCTGAACCATTGTGCGGTCGTCCGGGGTCTTCGCGAGCGCACTCAGGCTCGAGATCGCGTCTTCGCGAACCAGATCGGCCACACCCAGCGCCGCGAGGGCGGACACCCAGTCGATCGTCTCCGCGATTCCGGGGGGCTTGTCGAGATCGAGTTCGCGGGCGCGGCCGACGAACCGGGTGGCGTGCTCGATGAGGAGTTCGGACGCCACGGACACCGTGCGACGCACGATCGCGGCCGCCCGCGCCGGCTCCGGGTAGTCGATCCAGTGGTACAGGCACCGCCTGCGCAGCGCGTCGTGGAGGTCGCGGCTCCGGTTGGACGTCAGCACGACGACGGGATGATGTTCGGCCGTGAACGTTCCCAGTTCCGGAACGGTCACCGACGCCTCCCCGAGGAATTCGAGGAGCAGGGCCTCGAACTCGTCGTCGGCTCGGTCGATTTCGTCGATCAGCAGCACGGGCGGGGTCGGTCCCCGGTATCTGACACAGTGCAGGATCGGACGTTCCAGCAGGAATTCCTCGGTGAACAGGTCGTCCTCGGTGAGGCCGTCGCCGCGCGATTCGGCCAGCCGGATGGTGAGCAGCTGCCGCTGGTAGTTCCAGTCGTAGAGCGCCTCGTTCGCGGTGAGGCCCTCGTAGCACTGCAACCGGATCAGTGGTGCGCCGAGAACCGCCGCCAGGGCCTTCGCCGCGGTGGTCTTGCCGACGCCGGGTTCGCCTTCGAGCAGCAGCGGACGGCGCAGGACCGCCCCGAGGTACAGGGCCGACGCGGTTCCGAGGTCCAGAAGATAGTCCTCGGCGTCGAAACGCCGGACCACGTCCGCCACATCCTCGAACCCCTCCGTCATACCGCTCCCGTCTCCCGCGCGAACGACGCCCGGCACCCCGGCCCGCAGAACCAGAAGTCCTGGCCGTCGCGGCGAAGGTGGACGGTGTCCGGTCCGACGACGACGCGCATCCCGCACACCGGATCGACCGCCTCCGCCACCGCCGCGCGCGGAGCCGAACCGTCCTCCGGCGCCCGAAGTCCCGCTCTCCGCAGCTGCTGCACCAACTCGGCCGCGATCGACACCGCGATCTCCGCCGCCGTCCGCGCCCCGATGTCGAGGCCGACGGGGGTGTGCACCCGGGCCCGCTCGGACTCGGTGAGCCCCAGGGTGTCGAGGATGGCTCCCCCACGGGTGCGGCTGGCGACGAGTCCGACGTACCCGACGCCGGCGTCGAGCGCCGCGCGGATGACCTCCGCTTCGGGGCCGCCGTGGCCGGCGAGCACCACCGCCGTGGTGCCGGAGAACGGCCCGGCGTCGTCGTGCTCCACGGCGAACCCCAGCAGTTCCGCGATCCCCGCCAGACACTGCGCGATCGGTGTGGTGCCGCAGACCCTGACGAGCGGCGGCGGCAGCTGCGGCTCCAGGAAGATCTCCATGGCCCCGCCGGACAGGCACGGATTCACCACGACGGACGCGCCCGGGGTCTCGGGGAACTGCACGGCCCCGTCGGGCAGGACCCGCAGCAGCACGCTCTCGTTGCGCTCCAGCACACCCAGTGCGGCGGTGCGCACCGAGTTCTGCGCGCACTGCCCGCCGACGAAACCCTCGATCGTCCCGTCCTGCAGGAGGATCGCCTCGTCGCCGGTGTGACTGGACGTCGGCGGCTGCGCCCGCACCACGGTCGCGTGGACGAACGGCCTGCGGTCGCGCACCAGTTGCGCCGCACGCTCTTTCAAATCCATCGGGCCTCCTCGCAGCCGACGGTCGACACTCAGATCGGGGGTGTCGCGCGGCCCTGCATGGCCTCCCACACCCGGGACGGGGTGAGCGGCATGTCGGCGTGCCGCACACCGAACGGCGCGAGCGCGTCCACGACCGCGTTCACCACGGCCGCGGGCGATCCGACCGTCGCCGACTCGCCGATACCCTTGGCGCCGATCGGGTGGTGCGGCGACGGGGTGACGGTGAAGCCGGTCTCGAGTTTCGGGACCTCGAGCGCGGTGGGGATCAGGTAGTCCATCAGCGACCCGCCGAGGCAGTTGCCGTCCTCGTCGAATTCGATGATCTCCATCAGCGCCATGCCGATGCCGTCGACGATGCCGCCGTGGACCTGCCCCTCGATGATCATCGGGTTGATGCGCGTGCCGCAGTCGTCGACGGCGAGGAACCGCCGCACCTTCACCACTGCGGTTCCGGGATCGACGTCGACGACGCAGAAGTACGCGCCGTACGGGTACGTCAGGTTCTCGGGGTTGTAGCAGATCTGCGCCTCGAGTCCACCTTCGATGCCCTCCGGCAGATCTCCCGCGCCGTGTGCCCGCATCGCGATGTCCTGGATGGTCACCTTCGCCGACGGGTCGCCCTTCACATGGAATTCGCCCTTCTCCCATTCCAGGTCCGCGACCGAGGCCTCGAGCATCCCGGACGCGATGATCTTCGCCTTGTCCCGCACCTTGCGGGCGACCAGCGCGGCCGCCGCCCCGGACACCGGCGTCGACCTGCTGCCGTACGTGCCGAGCCCGAACGGCGTGTTGTCGGTGTCACCGTGGACCACGTCGATGTCGTCCGGCGGGATGCCGAGTTCCTCCGCCACGATCTGCGCGAACGTCGTCTCGTGGCCCTGCCCCTGGGTCTGCACCGACAACCGGACGACGGCCTTCCCCGTGGGATGGACCCGCAGTTCGCACCCGTCGGCCATGCCCAGGCCCAGGATGTCCATGTCTTTCCGGGGCCCGGCGCCGACGGCTTCGGTGAAGAATGCCATGCCGATTCCCATCAGCTCGCCACGGTCGCGGCGTTCCTTCTGCTCCTCCCGCAGGTGGTCGTAGCCGATCATGTCCATGGCCTTGCGCATGGTGGTCTCGTAGTCGCCCGAGTCGTACACCCACCCGGTCTTGCTGGTGTACGGGAACTGTTCCGGCCTCAGCAGATTCTTCAGCCGCAGTTCCGCCGGATCCATCTTCAGGTCGAATGCCAGGCAGTCGACGAGCCGCTCGACCAGGTACACGGCCTCGGTGATGCGGAACGAACACGCGTACGCCACCCCGCCGGGCGCCTTGTTCGTGTAGACCGCCGTCATCGCACAGTGCGCGGCCTCGATGTCGTAACTGCCGGTGAACACGCCGAAGAAGCCCGCCGGGTACTTCACGGGTGCCGCGGTGCCGTTGAACGCCCCGTGATCGGCCAGCACCTTCGTGCGGATCGCGAGCATCTTGCCCTCCGCGGTGGCCGCGATCTCGCCGACCATGATGTAGTCGCGGGCGAACCCGGTGCTCATCAGGTTCTCGCTGCGATCCTCCATCCACTTCACCGGTTTGCCCGTCACGAGCGACGCGACGATCGCACACACGTATCCCGGGTAGATCGGCACCTTGTTGCCGAAACCGCCGCCGATGTCCGGGGACACCACCCGGATCTTGTGCTCCGGGATCCCCGAGACGAGGGCGTACACCGTCCGGTGTGCGTGCGGGGCCTGCGAGGTGGTGTACAGGGTGAGCTTGCCGGACACCCGGTCGATGTCGGCGATCGCCCCGCACGTCTCCATCGGCGCCGGATGCACCCGGGGATAGACGATCTCCTGCTTCACCACCACGTCCGCCTTCGCGAACACGGCCTCCGTCGCGGCGGCATCGCCTGTCTCCCAGTCGAAGCAGTGGTTGTCCGTCTTGCCGTCGAGGTCGTCCCGGATCACCGGCGCATCGGGTGACAGCGCCGCGCGGGCGTCGACGACGGGATCGAGCATGTCGTATTCGACGTCGATCAGTTCCAGCGCGTCCCGGGCCGAATAGCGGTCCTCGGCGATGACGAACGCGACCTCCTGGCCCTGGAAGCGCACCTTGTCGGTGGCCAGCACGGCCTGCACGTCGTTGGACAGCGTCGGCATCCACGCGAGGTTCTTGGCGGCGAGGTCGGCGCCCGTCACCACCGCGGTCACCTTCGGATGTTCTTGCGCCGCAGTGGTATCGATGTTCACGATCCGCGCGTGCGCGACCGGAGACCGCAGGATCGCCAGGTGCAGCATGCCGGGGAGGGTGATGTCGTCGACGTAATTTCCGAGTCCCCGGATGAAGCGGGGATCCTCCTTGCGGAGCATGCGGCCGTGGCCGCACGGTTTCTTGTCGTTGTCCACGACGGCGTCGCCCGAGGGCGGACGCGATTCGACGGTGGTCATGACGCACTTCCCACGTGCTCTTCGACTGTCTTCGGCGTGCCCTCGGCGCCCCGCGTCGTGTCTTCCTGGACGTCCGCGTCGAAGTCGCCGGCCGGTTCGGGCTCGGCCGCTTCGCCGGCCCGGTGGTCGGCCGCCCACTGGATCGACCGCACGATCGTGGTGTACCCGGTGCAGCGGCAGATCTGCCCGGAAATCGCTTCCCGGATGGTGGCCTCGTCCGGGCTCTCCTCCCGGTCGAGCAGGGCCCGAGCAGTCATCATCATGCCGGGCGTGCAGAACCCGCACTGCAGTCCGTGACACTGCATGAAGCCCTGCTGGACGGGATCGAGTTCGCCGTCGTGCTCGAGGCCCTCGACCGTGCGGACGTCGTGCCCGCCGGCCATCGCAGCGAGCATCGTGCACGACTTCACCGGATCGCCGTCCACGGTCACGACGCACGTGCCGCAGTTGCTGGTGTCGCAGCCCCAGTGGGTCCCGGTCAGGCCCAGCTGGTCGCGGAGGAAGTGGACGAGCAGCATGCGCGGTTCCACCTCGGCGGTCACTGCTTCACCGTTGACGGTCATGTTCACCTGCATGGCTATTCCTCTTCTCCGGTCGGCTCGTGCTCCACGTCGCTGCGGAGCACCCGGTCGACCGCTGTACGGAGTGTGCGGATCGTGAGTTCGGATGCGAGATGACGTTTGTAGTCGACGGTGCCGCGGGCGTCGCCGACCGGCGAGCAGACCTGTGCGGCCATCCGCCCGGCCTGGGCGAACGCCTCCTCGGACGGTGGACGTCCGGTCAGGTAGTCGGCGATGTCGGAGAGTCCGGACGGGTCGGGGTCGACCGCGGTCAGGCCGACGGCGGCCCGGGCGATCTCGCCGCCCTCCACCGTGACGGCCGCTCCGGCCGCGGTGACCGCCCAATCCCCGGTTCGCCGTTCGACCTTGGCGTAGGCACTGGAGCTGTGGCCGTGGACGGGTATCACGATCTCGATGAGCATCTCGTTGTGTGCGAGCGCCGTCTCGTACGGTCCGACGAGGAACTCGGACATCGGGATCTCGCGGCGTCCGCCGGGTCCCCGCACCACGCACGTGGCGCCGAGGACACCGCACACCGTCGTGAGGTCCTCGGCCGGATCCGCCTGGCACAGCGATCCGCCGATGGTTCCGCGGTTCCGGACCACCGGGTCTGCGATCACCTTCTCCGCGTCGCGGAAGAGGGGGAACGCCGCCGCGAGTTCGTCCGATTCGAGGAGCCGGCGGTGCCGGGTCATCGCACCGATCCGCACCCTCGACCGCTCGGTCGTGATGTATCCGAGTTCGCCCTCGAGGTCGTTGATGTCGATGAGGTACTCGGGATTGGCGAGACGAAGTTTCATCATGGGGAGCAGGCTGTGGCCGCCTGCCACGAGGCGGGCTTCGTCGCCCAGCCGGTCGAGGAGGGCGATCGCGTCGTCGACGCCCGTTGCGCGCTCGTATTCGAAGGATCCTGGTACTTGCATTGTGACCTACCTCACAAATGTGGATCCTTTCAGCCTCCGCAAGAACCGGTGGTCCGTCAACCCCGGTGAACCGCCCTATTCGACGAGGGAATCCACCGGTTCCTCGTGGTGGATCCGGCCGCTCGATTCCGCCAGCGGACGCCCTGTGCCGCCCCACCGGCAGGCGATGATCTCGGCGGCGATGGATACCGCCGTCTCCTCCGGGGTGCGGGCGCCGATGTCCAGGCCGATGGGGCTCGACAGCCGGTCGAGTTCGGCGTCGGTCAGACCCGCCTCGCGCAGGCGTTCGCGCCGGTCCAGGTCTGTTCTGCGTGATCCCATGGCTCCGATGAACGCGACGTCCGGGAGACGCAGCGCCGCCTCGAGGAGCGGGACGTCGAACTTGGGGTCGTGGGTGAGCACGCAGATCACGGTCCGGCCGTCGATGGCACGAGCCTCGGCCTGGGCGGCCAGGTACCGGTGCGGCCAGTCCACCACCACCTCGTCCGCCGTCGGGAACCGCGCGTGCGTCGCGAACACCGGCCGGGCGTCGCAGACCGTCACCCGGTATCCCATGAAGGCGCCCTGCCGGGCCACCGCGGCGGCGAAGTCGATCGCCCCGAACACGAGCATGCGCGGCCGCGGCGCATAGCTGGCGACGAACACCTCCATCCCCTCGCCACGGCGCTGACCGTCGGTGCCGTACGTCAGCACCGTGCTGCCGCCCGCAGCGAGGAGTCCCCGGGCGTCGTCGGTGACGGCGGAATCGGCGCGGTCCGAGCCGAGGGCACCGCTCACGTCCTCGGGCCGGACGATCAGGCGGCGACCCACCCGGGCGGGGTCGGGATGCGCCACGACGGTGGCGACCGCGACCGGCCGGTGGTTCTCGATGTCCCGGAGAATCTCTCCGAGTTCCGGAAAATTGTCCCGCGAGACGGGCTCGACGAAGATGTCGATGATTCCACCGCAGGTGAGACCCACCTCGAACGCGTTCTCGTCGCTGATCCCGTACCGCTGCAGCACGGGCGTCCCGGACGCCGCGACCTCGGTGGCGAGTTCGTAGACCGCCCCCTCGACGCATCCGCCCGACACCGAACCGGACGCGCTGCCGTCGGGCGCCACGACCATGGACGCCCCCGGTGGCCGCGGTGCGGAGCGGAACGTGCGGACCACCGTTCCGACGCCCGCCGTTCCACCCGCGGTCCACACCGCCATCAGGTCTGCCAGCACGTCGCGCATCAGCACCCTTCCCGCTCGAGTCCGACTCGCCTCCAAGCTTATTCCGCCGATGCGAGTTTGGTCCCGGAGACGGGCACCTCCACCTCGACCGCTGCCAGCGGGAACGGGGGCGTCCCCACTCCGGCGATCCGGTAGTGCCCCCACGGGTCGCGCTCGGCGAGGGCGGCGGGCACCTCGGGACCGTCGCCGATCGTGAGGAACAGCGGGGTGCGGTTGCGCGGTACGGCCGCGTCGACACCGTCGCCGACGACGCGGCCGTACCAGTGGTAGAGACCGTCGAGCGGTTCGAGATGACCGTTCAGGAAGACCTCGACGCCCACGGTCAGGTCACCGGACGTGAGCACGCCCGGCCCCCGGTACTCGGTGTCGTCCTCGCGTTCGGCGAGCGAACTCAGCTCGAAGTGCCGGTCGTCGGGGGTGCGCAGGCGCCGCCAGTACGAGGCGCTCGAGCCCGGCCACGCCGCCCGATTGTGACCGGTGGAATCGAGGTACCAGCTGTCGCAACCACCCGAATTCCACACCGAGCCCGCGAGTTTGCGGTGGACCACCCGATTGAACTCGCGCTGCGCGCCCGCCCGCACCTCGATCCGCGTCGCGTCGCGCTCCTTCATCAGCGCCAGGCATCGGACGACGTAGTGCGCCTGGGCCTCGATGACGAAGACGATCGACTGATTGCCGCCTCCGGAGTTCGGCCCCATCATGAGGAAGAAGTTGGGGAACCCCGTCACCGCGACACCGAGGTATGCCTCCATGCCGTCGCGCCAGGCCCGCTGAATCGTCAGCCCGTGACGACCCACGATGTGCTCGTTCGCGAATCGGTCGCCGACCGCGAACCCCGTGCCGTAGACGAGGACGTCCGCCTCGTGGACGCGTCCGTCCTCGGTGCGGATCCCGCGCTCGGTGATCTCCGAGATGCCCGACGTGACGAGGTCGACGTTCTCCCGCTGCAGTGCGGGGTAGAAGTTGCTGGACACCAGGATTCGCTTGCACCCGATCGTGTAGCCGGGGGTCAGGGCGGCCCGTTGGGCGGGGTCGGGCACCTGCCTGCGCAACAGTCCCCGCGCGGCCGACTCCAGCACCGTCATCAGCCGTGGATGCAGGAAACCGGCGATCAGCGATTCGTGGCTCCAGTAGATCGCGTGCCGGTAGGCCTTCTGCACGCCGGGCACAGCCTTGAACACCGCCTTCTCGCCTGCGGTGATCCGGCGGTCGAGCTTCGGCAGAATCCAGTGCGGCGTCCGCTGGAAGACGTCGACGTGGGCGGCCGTCTTCGCGACCTCGGGCACGAACTGCACGGCACTGGCACCCGTGCCGACAACCGCGACCCGCTTGCCCGCCAGGTCGACCGAGTGATCCCATTCGGCCGAATGGAATGCTTTTCCCCGGAAAGACTCTCGTCCGGAGAACGTGGGAATGCTGGGTTTGTGCAGCGGCCCCGGACCCGCCACCACGATCCGCGGGTGGAACACGGAACCCGACCGGGTCTCGACCCGCCACCGGTCCGTCGTCTCGTCGAAGTCGTAGGAGATCACCTCGGCGCCGAACCGGATATGCGGTGACAGGTCGTAGTCGCGGACCACGCGCTCGATGTAGTCGAGGATCTCGGGCTGCCGCGCGTACATCCGGGTCCATTTCCGGTTGGGCGCGAAGGAGAACGAGTACATCAGCGACATCACGTCACACCCGCATCCCGGGTACGTGTTCTCACGCCACGTTCCGCCCACGCGATCGGCCTTCTCGAGGACGACGAAGTTCTCCTGCCCCGTCTCCTTCAGCTTGATCGCCACGCACAATCCGGCGAATCCGGTACCGACGACGAGGACGTCCGGCTCGGCCGCCGCAAGAGTCACAGGAATCCCCCGCGCCGCCACAGCGCGCGGGAGGTCGCTCGCATCAGGCCGTTCTCCTCGAGGAACGCGGCCAGCGATGCGAACCCGCGGCGTTGGTTCTCGCGAAAGTTCGGATTTGCCAGCGCCTGTCGACGCGCCTCCTTCGGATCCAGTCCAGCCCGCTCGTACATGGCCGGGTTGGTGAACAGCCGCTGGAACAGTGGGCCGCCGATCCCCTGCAGCGTGCCGACCCACAGCCGGTCGATCCGGTGGCCTTCCGCGACGCGGCGGCGCACCCCCTCCCGCGCGAAGCGGATGTGCCGGGACTCCTCGGTGACGTGGATCCGCATCAGCCGGGAGATCATCGGCTGCAACTGCGGATCTTCGAGGACGCGCCGCTGCGTCGCGTCGAAGATCTCCTCGCCGATCAGCGCGGCCACCCAGAGCATGGTTCCGCGAAATGTCTTGGGCAGCACGTTGACCACGACGGCCTGGTACCACCGGAGCTGGAAGGGCTTGGCGCCCATCTGCTCGATGGCGCGCCCGAACATCGTCATGTGCCTGCACTCGTCGCCCATCTCGGTGAGCATGTACCGGGTGTGCAGCGAACTCGGATCGTTGTGCAGCAACGCACGCAGCAGCGCCTGGTTGAGGATGTTCTCGAACCAGATTCCGACGCTGAGGATGTTCGCCGATTCCTGCCGGGACAGGTCGATGCGCTGCGCCTCGCTCATCCCGTCCCACATCTCCGTCCCCCACAGGGACAGGACCTGCGGCGGCAGGAAGTATTTTCCGTCCTCGAGCGGCGCGTCCCAGTCGATGTCGACGACGGGAGCGTACGAACGCTTGACCGAACCCGCGAGGAGTCTGCCGGCGACTTCCTCCCGGGCGATCGTGTGTGAACGCTGAGACATCGGCTCATCCCTTCGTCGAGAGCGATTCCATGTCGTTGCCGTTTACAGATAAAACGTAAACCCGGGTGTGACCCAGGTCAATGGGTGTCTGTAACTCGAGTTCACATTTGCACCTTCCGGTTTGCGCCCACCCCACCCGACCAGCACAATCAGGCCGTGAGGACGCGGCCGACGACACCGACCCCGAGTGAACTCCGGGAGAAGATCCTCGACGCGGCCGAGGAGTGCCTGATCGAACTCGGGTACAGCACCCGGCTGCACGCGGTCATCGCGGAGCGAGCGGGGCTGTCGCGGCCCACGCTCTACAAGCACGTCGGAGACCAGTCCGCCATCCTCGAGGCCCTCTTCCAGCGGGAGATCTCCCGCTTCTTCGTCGTGCTCGACCCGGTACTGCGGGGACGTCAGAGCGAACTCCAGGTGCGATTCGTCGACGCCGTCGTGTTCGCCGTCCAGTACGCACGCGGACACCGGTTGCTGCAGAAGGGATTGCGTGACCACCCCGAGGTGGTGCTCCCGTGGTTCACGGTGAAGGCGAAGCCGATGATCGAACTCGGGGCGCAACTGCTGACCCCCCACTTCCAGCGCCTGTTCACTCCCGAGCAGCTGCCGGGCGTGAACCCCGCCGCCATCTCCGAGTGGGCGTTCCGGATCGTCGGCACCCTCGTCATCACGGAGGGAATCGTGGACACGTCCGACGAGCAGGCGCTGCGCGAGTTCGTCCGGTCCCTGCTGTCGATCGCATTCATACCGCAACCGGACGTTCATATTCCTTGACGCGTATATACGCGTAAGAGCATACTCAAGGCCATGGCACCGGACGTGTTCACCGTGGTCGCCGAACCGCAGAGGCGCAGAATCCTCGAACGGCTGCGTGACGGCCACGCCAGCGTCGGCGAACTCGTCGAGCAGCTCGCACTGCCCCAGCCGACCGTGTCCAAACACCTGCGCGTGCTGAGACAGGCCGGATTCGTCACCTGCCGCACCGCCGCGCAGCAGCGCATCTACAGCTTGCACCGCGAACCGTTCGACGAGTTCGAGCAGTGGTTGCAGCCCTACCGCCGGCTGTGGACACACCACCTCGACGCCCTCGGGCGGCACCTCGATTCGAAGGAGACCTCGTCATGACCGACCCGGACGCACGACGCGACTACCGCCCCGGCCCACTCCGGCACGCCGAAGCACGACCCGACGGCGCCCGATGGGCACTGACCTTCGTCCGTGACTTCACGCATTCGCCTGCCGCGCTGTGGACCGCGCTCACCGACCCCGGCGAACTCCCGCAGTGGGCGCCGTACACCGCGGACCGGGACCTCGGAACGGTCGGTCCCGCCACGCTGACCATGGTCGACGGGCCGGATCGCACCGAACTCGACGGCACCGTCATCCGGGCCGAAGCACCGCACGTCCTCGAACACGCCTGGGGCGACGACGTTCTGCTGTGGACGATCGAGCAGACCGGCACGGGCTCGCGACTGACCCTGCGCCACACGCTCGACGACCGGCGAACCGCGGCGATGACGGCCGCCGGGTGGCACCTGTGCCTGGACGTCGCCGAAGCCCTGCTCGACGGCAACCCGATCGGACCGATCGTCGGCGCCGACGCGATGAACTACGGCTGGCGCGAACTCAACGAGCAGTACTCCGAACGCCTCGGCGTCGAACCGATCGACCCGACGCTGCCGTGAATCGGCGACGCCCGTCCGCCGCTCCCCGGTACCGTTGACGCATGGGCCTGCAATGGGAAGCCGTGGTGGTCAACGCCGTCGATCCGACAGCCCTGGGACGCTGGTGGGCCGAGGCCCTGGGCTGGGGCGCCGTGACCGACTCCGACGGCGACGTCCACATCCGGCCGCGGGCCGACAGCCATCCGGAAATCCTGTTCGTCGCCGTTCCGGACCGGAAGCAGATCCCGAACCGGCTCCACCTCGACTTCCGGCCCGAAGACCAGCAGGCCGAGGTCGAACGGCTACTCGCGCTCGGCGCCCGGCACGCGGATGTCGGTCAGGGCGAGCAGAGTTGGGTGGTGCTCGCCGATCCCGAGGGCAACGAGTTCTGCGTACTGTCCGGCCGGCACTGACACGATCAGGCCACCTTCGCCCGCAGGGCCCGCAGGGCCTCGTGCTGCACCACCAGAACCCGGCCCACCGGGAGACCGAGGACGCCCGCGGTGTCGTGCGCGGACAGTCCGTCGATGACCCTCAGCAGCACGATCTCCCGCGCGGTGGGGTCGAGTCCGTGCAGTAATCGGGCCACTTCCGCCGGGAGGCCGGGGCTCGAGGCACCTCCGTGCGCGTCCGCGACGACCCGGCTCACGACGCGATACACCTCGCGGACCGGATGGTCACTGCGGGCGAGGGACGGAAATTCCCGCGCCACCGCGAGCAGCGCATCCTGCGCCACCGCGTCCGCAGGCCGCGTGACCTGCGGAGAATTCCCCACGCGGGTACGGCAGTAACGCACTACGTGCGGCCACAGCGTCGCCGTCACCCTCTGCACGGCCTCGCGATCCCCCGCAGCGGCGGCCGTCGCCGCCGAATGTAATTCCTCGTCAAGCACACTCATGCTGCCCTCGATCCCCCGACCTCGCCGTCTCCGGTCATCCGTGACGGCGCTTCCGTACTCATCTTCCGACACACGAGGGGGCAACACATCGGGGACATTCCCCATTTCCCGATGCGTGAAACTCCCTACATGTCCGGCTTCTTCCGCAGGTTCTTGGTCTGTCCGCGTTGCTTCTTGGCGTCGAGTCTTCGCCGGTGCGAACCCTTGGTCGCCTTGGTCGGACGCCGGGTCCGCGTTTCGGTCAGGACGGCCGCGCGCAGCAGCGCCGCCATCCGGGCCCGCGCCGCGCGCCGATTCCGCAGTTGCGAACGGGTTTCGGACGCCGTCACGCTGACCACACCGTCAACGATCCTGTGTCCCAGCCGAATCTGCATGCGCTCGAGCTGCGCGGGAGACAGGGTCGACAACGTCCACAGGTTGACCCGGAGTTCCACCCGCGAGTCCGTGGTGTTCACTCCCTGACCACCGGGACCACCGGCCCGGGAGAACCGCCACTGCAACTCGGCGGCCGGAACGACGAGCGACCGGGTGATCTCGAGATCGTCAGTGACCTCGCCGCCGGGAATCACGGAAGGAAGTTCGCTCACACTCCCAGCGCCCGAGCCAGCACCGGCCAGGAATCGTGGAGGTCGTCCTGCCAGTACCCCCACGAATGTGTCCCCGAGTTACGGAAACTCGCAGTTGCAGGTATCCCCAGCTCTCCCAAGCGATCCGTGAATCGATGCGTGCAGTAATTGGTCACCGCTTCGATCGGACCACCCGCGTAGATCTGCCGCGCGAGCACCCCGACGTTCCCGTCGATCCCGGGGCCGTCCAGGGTCTCGTAGCGCCCCGGCAGACCGTTGCCGTTGGACAGGAACAGTTCCGTGCCGCGCAGTTCGGCGGCGTGCACGTACGGGTCGTTCGCCGACCACGCCGGATCGTCCGGTTCGCCGTACATGTTGGCCGGGTTGCCGTAGCCGTAGTTGTCCATGGTGATCTTGATGAGCAGTTGCCCCAGCGGATCACTGGTCAGAGCGCAGCCGCTGTAGGCGGCGACACCACGGAACAGGCCGGGGGCGGCGATCGCCAACTGCAGCGCCGCGGTGCCGACCCGGGACATGCCCGCGAGCGCGTTGACTCCGTTGGTGCCGAGAGCCGCGTCGACGACGGGCGGAAGTTCCTGAGTCATAAAGGTCTTCCACTTGTTCACCCCCATGACCGGGTCGGGGCTCTTCCAGTCCGTCCAATACGCGTTCTCGCCGCCGGACGGGCTGACGACGTTCACGTTCTGATCGGCCAGAAACTCTTCGACATCGGTCTTCTCCCGGCGGATCTGACCGTCGAGGAAGTACAGCGTCGGCCTCGGCACGCTCGTGTCGGCGGGCCGCTGCACATACACCGGCACGACGCGTTGCATCGACGCCGAGAAGACGTGCAGCGTCAAATGTCTCGGATCGATCACGGTGACGTGGTCGAGCGTCGAACCGTTCGGCGCCGCCGCGGAATCGAGTGCCCGACCGGTGTCGATGATCGGATCGGCGGTCGCGACCGCGCCGCCGAGGCCGAGGGTCACCACGGTCACGGCCGCGACGGCCGCCGTGCGCAATTTCCCCCGAAACATGTGTCGTCTCACGACCGTCTACCGCCCTCCACCCGCACGAATTCCGGTCCCGGGGCATGCTAACAGTTCCCGCGATTTGCCGAGTAACGGAAGCGGCCTTCCGCGCGATGAACATCCGACCCCCCACGTTCATTGAAGGACCGGCATGACGTCTCCCCTGCCCTCATCATCTGCCGCTCGCAAGAAGTGGCCCTGGATTACCGGCGGGATCGTCGTAGCCGTTGCGATGGTCTCGTGCATGAGCCCCGGGCAGGACGACCAATCGGCCCAGGCCACAGCGATATCCGCGTCCGCGACCCCCACAGCCGCCGATTCGACGGGAGCGGCCACCACGTCGAGTCCTTCGACACGGGTGCCGGTTTCGTCTGCGCTGGCGCTGTCACCGGTCGACCCCGCCGTGGCCGGCGGCGCCGACGCGACCGCCGCGCTGCAGCAACTCGCCGGTCTCGAGATCAAGGGCCGCGCACCGAAGACCGGGTACGACCGGGATCTGTTCGGCCAGGCGTGGACCGACGACGTCACCGTCGAGGGCGGCCACAACGGGTGCGACACCCGCAACGACATCCTCGGGCGCGACCTCGACGAGATCGTGTTCAAGCCGGGCACCCGCGACTGTGCGGTGCAGACCGGAACGCTGCACGACCCCTACACCGGCACCACCATCTCCTTCGTCCGCGGAGAGGGCACGTCGAGCGCCGTGCAGATCGATCACGTCGTCGCGCTGTCCGACGCCTGGCAGAAGGGGGCGCAGCAACTCGACACCGCGACCCGCGTGAACTTCGCGAACGATCCGCGGAATCTGAAGGCCGTGGACGGCCCGGCCAACCAGCAGAAGTCGGACGGCGACGCCGCCACCTGGCTGCCCCCGAACACGAGCTACCGGTGCACCTACGTGGCGGATCAGGTGGCGGTGAAGGCCGCGTACCGGCTGTGGGTCACCCAGGCCGAACACGATGCGATCGCCCGGGTTCTCCAGGACTGCGGGGCGGCGACGCCTGCCGCGGCGCCCGCGCCGACCACCGACCCGGTCCCGCAGGTGGTGCCCGCACCGGCTCTCGTTCCCGCGCCGGCTCCCGCCCCTGCGCCCGTCCCGTTCGTGGACACGGCTGCGCCGAGCGACGTCTACTACAAGAACTGTTCGGCGGCCAAGGCCGCCGGTGCCGCACCGGTCCACATCGGCGAACCGGGTTACGGCACACACCTCGACCGCGACGGCGACGGTGTCGGCTGTGAGAGCTGATCCGGGCCTGCCGAGACACGCACCGCCACCACCAGTTAACCTGAACTGCCTGCAGGGACGTCGGGTACCTGTAGTCATTTCTGTACATGTCAGAAAGATGAGACCGGCATGACCACTGCACCCGACGCACTCGGGCACCCCCCACATACGGACGAACCGCCAGTCGCCCGCGTCTTGACCAAGCCGGCATTGTCGGCGCGCGAGATCGAGGTTCTCCGCCACTGGCTGCGCGGCGACTCCAAGCTCGCCGTCGCCGCCGACCTCCACATCGCCCTCGGCACCGTCAACACCCACCTGACCCGCATCCGCGAGAAGTACGCCCTGGTGGGACGTGACGCGTCCACCAAGACGACACTGCTGGTACGGGCTCTGCAGGACGGCATCATCACCATCGCCGAACTCTGAGGGCCTACGCCCTGCGCAGGGCGTCCCGGTCGATCTCGGCCACCGACGTCAGACCACTGAGACCCATCGTGAGGTCGAATTCGGCGATCACGTTGGCGGTGGCGTCCCGCGCACCGGCCTGACCCGCGAGGGCCAGACCGTACAGGTGGGGCCTGCCGAGTGTCACGGCGTCGGCACCGAGCGCGAGCGCCTTGAAGACGTCTGCTCCGGTGCGGATTCCGCTGTCGAGGAGCAGCGTGAGCCTGCCGTCGACGACGGGCGCGATGTCCACGAGAGCGTCCAGCGACGACACACTGCCGTCCACCTGCCGCCCACCGTGATTCGACACGACGATCCCGTCCACCCCGGCATCGAGCGCACGCCGGGCGTCGTCCGGGTGGAGCACGCCCTTGAGGAGGATCGGCAGCGAGGTCCGGCTGCGGAGGGTCTCGATATCGGTCCAGCTCAGCGACGGCCGGGAGTAGATGTCGAGGAACGTTTCCACGGCGGCCCGCGGTTCCGGCGACCGCAGGTTGTCGAGGAAGCGGCCCGGAAAGCGCCGGGTCATCGATACCAGTGACCGGATGGCGCCGAGCGTCACCTCGACGTCCGGCTTCTTCGCCGCAGCCTTGATCCGGTCGTGCACGATCCGGCGGAACACCGGATCGGACGTGTACTGCGAGATCCCCTGCCCCTGCGCGAACGGCAGCGAACCGAGGTTGAGGTCTTCCGGCCGCCAGCCGAGCATCGTCGTGTCGAGGGTGACGACGACGGCGTCCGCCCGGATGTTCGCCGCCCGCTGCAGCAGGCTGTCGACGAGGTCGTCGTCGGTGCTCCAGTACAGCTGGAACCATCGGGGCGCGTCGCCCATCGCCGCCGCGCTCTCCTCCATCGGGGCGCAGCCCTGGTTGGAGAAGATGTACGGCACACCCAGTTCGGCGGCGGCAGCGGCGATGGCCACGTCGGCCTCCGGCCTGGCCAGTTCGGCGGCGCCGACGGGTGCGAGCAGCACCGGCGCCGGAATGCGGCGCCCGAACAGTTCGACCCCGATGTCGCGCTTGGAGACGTCGCGCAGGACCCGGGGAACGATCTGCCACTTGTCGAACGCGTCGCGGTTGGCCTGCATCGTGCGACCCAGCCCGGCGCCGCCGTGCACGTACGCCCAGCCCTTCGCGCTCATCTTCCGCCGCGCGCGCCGCTCGAGGGTGTCGAAGTCGGTGGGAACGGAAGGGGTGCGGCCGAGGACGCCGTCGCGGTAGATCAGATTCTGACGGGCCCGGCCCGGGCTGTCCTGGTTCTCGCTCGCAGACATGCGGCCGAGTCTTCCACAGCACGTCACGAACCGGCGCCGGGTCGCCCGGACGCGTAGGTTTGTGACCGGCACCACACCGCGCTGCCCCGACCCCCCTGACGTCCTAGGAGACCGCGATGCCCGACCGTCCGTCCCTCACCGGCGCTCCCTGCTGGATCGATCTCACCAGTTCCGACCCGCAACAGGTCATTCCGTTCTACACCGGGCTGTTCGGGTGGAGGTCCGACACCAGCGAGGATCCGCAGTACGGCGGCTATTCGATCTTCAGCATGAACGGCAAACCCATTGCGGGCCTTGGCCCGCAACAGCAGGGCAACCCGTACGGCAACGTGTGGACCACCTACATCGCGTCGGAGGACGCCGCGGCCACCGCGGCGAAGGCCGCCGAGGCGGGCGGCCAGGTGATGATGCCCGCAATGGCCGTGGGTGACCAGGGCACGATTGCCATCCTCGGCGATCCCGCCGGCGCCGTCATCGGCGTGTGGCAGGCCGATCAGCACACCGGCTTCGGCCTCGTCGACGAACCCGGCGCTCCGGTCTGGCACGAAACGCTGTCGCGCAACTACGCGGCCGCGCTCCCCTTCTACACGGACGTGTTCGGCTGGACGTATCAGTCCCTCGGCGACACAGACGAATTCCGGTACTCCCAGGCCAACGTCGGCGACCGCACCGTGGCCGGCGTCATGGACGCCGACTCGTTCCTGCCCGAAGGCGTTCCCTCGTTCTGGCAGTTCTACATCGGCGTCGGCGACACCGACGCGGCGGTCGCGAAGGTGACCGAACTCGGCGGCAGCGTCCGGCGCGAACCGGAGGACACCCCGTTCGGGCGCCTCGCCTCCGTCGCCGATCCCCTCGGCGCGACCTTCCAGATCACCACCCTGCAGTCCTGACCCGGCGACGGTGGCGCGCACGCCGCGCCACCGTCACACCGGGCCGAACGGCGCCTGCGCCTCCCTGGCGTCCCAGATGTCGAGGAGTGAGCGGAGAATTTCCTCCGACATTCCCAGGCCGCCGAGATGGCTCTCGCCGTGCATCGTGTGGAACTCGGCGTCGGGCAGCAGCGCCACCATGTGCCTGCCGTGCCGGAGCGGGACGATGTGGTCGCAGTCGCCGTGCCACCACCGCACCGGGGTCTTCACCGCGTTCACCCGGAATCCCCAGTCCCGCGAGAACAGGACGAGATCGGCGAACGGGGCACTGAGTTGCTTGCGGCCGCCGTTGAGCAGATCGTCGAGGAACATCGCCTTGAACTCCGGCCGCGCGAGGAGACGGCGGTCGCCCTCCGGGGACATCCGCCCGTACAGGTCGATGATCGGCGACGCGAACGGCCGCGCGAGCCTGATCACGGAACTCGCCGCCAGCCCGACCGGGACGCCGCCCGCCGACAGCACCGGAGCCGCCAGCACGGCGAGATCCATCAACCCGCTGCGGATCGCGTCGGGTCCCTTCGTCGGTGCGACACCCCCGAGGATGCCGGTCGCGACCACACGGTCGGGCATCGCATATGCCGCCGCGAGCGTGTAGGGACCGCCGCCGGACAGGCCGATCACGGCCATCTGGTCGATGCCGAGCGTGTCGGCGACCGTGCGCAGGTCCTCGGCGAAGTCGATCACCGCGCCGTAGCGGTGCGGGGTCGACGACCCGACCCCCGGCCGGTCGATCCCGATCAGCCGGACGTGCTCGCGTTCGGCGAACGCCCGGGCCTCCATCGGCACCTGACGCCGCGCCCCGGGCGTGCCGTGCAGCCAGAACACCGCCCTGCCCTGTGCCGAACCGAACTCCGCGAAGCCGAGCCGACGCCCCTCGCCTACCGCGACCGTGCCCTCCAACTGTGGGCGTGCGATATCCACCATGCCCACAGCTTCGCACGTGACGGTCGTCACGTTTCCGGCCGGGACCCGCTCAGCGGTGCGCGGTCGACGTGAACTGGTAGGTCGCGGCGTCGACGATCTGCTCGGGAGACACCTCGATCTCACCGTTCAGCCACGCCGTCATGAGTTCGGCGAGCCCGCCCACGAACAGCAGTGCGGTGATCTCGTCCTGCGGCGACGACCACGCCCGGTCGCCGTAGAGCTCCCTCGCCTGCTCCGCCACCAGTAACGCAAAGGCCCGCAGCAGTTCACGCCTACGCGTTCGCAGCGGTTCGGCGCCTGCCGATTCGATGATCGACACCCGGCCCTTCCGCGGGTCGGCCGTCAGGATGTCGACGAACGCCGCGATCGCCGCCCGCACCCGCACCTCGGGGTCGCCCGTCACGGTCCGGAGCGTGACCCGCGCGGCCTCGCCGATCTCGGCGGCGATCCCCTCGATCACCTGCACCAGCAGGTCGTCCCGGCCGCGGAAGCTCTCGTAGAAATAGCGTTCCGTCAGTTTCGCCTCGGCGCAGATCGCGGTCATGGTCGCCTTGTCGCCGCCGACGGTCCCGAAGACCTGCAGTCCCGCTTCGAGAAGTCGCGCACGACGTTCCGCGGCGCGCTCCTCCGAACTTCTCCCGCGGTACTGCCGCGCCGGCTGACTCATGACTCGATGTTGACAGACCCCCTGGCGTGACGCACACTACAGACATCTGACATGGTGTCCTGTCACATACCCGACGAGGGAGTGCCCGTGCCCAAAGTTCTCGCTGCTCCGCCGCTGGAAAGCACGCTCAGCCCCATCTCGGGCAATGCCGGATTCCCCGTCATCGGGCACTCCCTGGAGTACTTCCGCGATCCGATGGGTCTGCTCCAGAGCCGCTGGGACCGCTACGGCCCCGTGTCCTGGCTGAGCATGGCCGGCAAGAGATGGGTCACCGTGCTCGGCCCCGACGGCTGCCAGGCCGTGCTGCAGAACAAGGACCGCGCCTTCGTCAGCAGCGACGGGTGGAGCGTGCTGATCGGACCGTTCTTCCACCGGGGGCTCATGCTCCTCGACGGCGACGAACACCTCGTCCACCGGCGAATCATGCAGCAGGCCTTCACCCGGGACCGACTGTCGCGCTATACGGAGGCACTGCATCCGGCCGTCGAGAAGGGGCTGGACGCCTGGCGGCCCACCCGGAGCTTTGCCGTGTACCCGGCACTGAAGGAACTCACCCTCGATCTCGCGACGAGCATCTTCATGGGCGGCGCCGAGGGGTCGACACATCGGGAGATGGCCGAGGTCAACCGGGCCTTCATCGACTGCGTGCAGGCCGCCACGTCGGTGGTGCGGTACCCGTTGCCCGGGACGCGATGGAAACGTGGCATCGACGGACGCCGGCGACTCGAGGAGTTCTTCCGCCGGTACCTGCCGGCCCGTCGCGCGGGTGCGGGCGAAGACCTGTTCTCCGCCCTGTGCCACATCGAATCCGAAGACGGACAACGGTTCGGCGACGACGACGTCATCAACCACATGATCTTCCTGCTGATGGCGGCGCACGACACGTCCACCATCACCCTGTCGACGATGATGCAGTACCTCGGTCAGTACCCCCAGTGGCAGGACCGCTGCAGGCGGCAGTCGGCGGCGCTCGGCACGCCCACCCCGGACTACGGCGAACTCGAAGAACTCACCGACCTCGACCTCGTCATGAAGGAATGCATGCGCCTCGTTCCGCCGGTCCCGGTGGTCGCGCGCCGCGCGGTCCGGGACACCGAGGTGCTCGGCCATTACATCCCGAAGGGCACGTACATGTCGGTGGTCGTGCACTTCAGCCACCACATGCCGGAGTACTGGCCCGACCCGGAGCGGTTCGATCCCGAGCGGTTCGCACCCGACCGCCGCGAGGACAAAATCCACCGGTACGCGTGGGAGCCGTTCGGCGGCGGCGTGCACAAGTGCCTGGGAATGCACTTCGCGGGCGCCGAGATCAAGACGGTCATGCACCACCTGCTGCAGCGATTCGACTGGCAGGTGAGCCCCGGCTACGTCGCCCCGCTGAACTACACCTCGCTGCCGTTCCCCTCCGACGGCCAACCCGTCGACCTGTATCACCGCATCCGCTGACCTGTTCGACCATAGTGGGAGTCATGACCGTTACGGCGCCCCCGCTCGACGTGTACTCGCAGCCCACGCTGTCCAACCTCATGCCGTCCGTCCTCGCTTCGCTCGGGGTCGCCGGCGAGCCCAACCGGCTGCACCTGCCCGGCAGCAGGCACACCGTGGTGATGCTGATCGACGGCCTCGGCTGGAGCCATCTGCGTCGTCACCGCGACCGCGCGCCGTTTCTCGACAGCCTGACCGGACGGCCGATCCGGGCGGGGTTCCCCACCACGACCGCCACCAGCATCGCGTCGTTCGGCACGGGACTGCCGTCCGGCGGTCACGGCATCACGGGCTACCAGTCATACGTTCGTGAGGTTCGGGGCACGATCAACTGGTTGTCGTGGCGCGCAGGCCACAAGGGCGACGAACTCACCCGGCTGGTCCCCGAGGTCCTGCAGCCCGCACCGACCGTGTTCGAGCGTGCCGCGGCAGCCGGTATCGCGTGTACGACGGTGGTTCCCGCGAAGTTCGACGGGTCCGGGCTCACCCGCGCCGTCCTCCGCGGCGGGGCGTTCGCGGGGATACACGCGTACGGCGACCTGATCGCTCACGTCGTCACCGCGGTCCGATCCGGCGAACGGACGCTCACCTACTGCTATCTCAGCGAAATCGACACCCTCGGGCACATCTACGGTCCGGGATCCGAGCCGTGGCTGCACCAACTCGAGCTCGTCGACCGGCTCGTCGAGAGACTCGCCGCGGAAGTCGCGATCGCGCAACCGGGCGCCGCTCTCCATGTCACCGCCGACCACGGCATGGTCACCGTCGACGACGCCGACAAGATCGACTTCGACTCCACACCCGCCCTTTCCGACGGCGTGGTGGCGCTCGCGGGCGAACCGCGCTGCAGGCACGTCCACGCGCGGACCGGAGCCGCGCACGACGTCGCCGCCCGGTGGAGGAGCGAACTGGGACACCGCATGTGGATCGGCACCCGGGACGAGGCCGTCACCGCGGGACTGTTCGGTCCCGCCGTGCGATCCGAGGTGCAGGGCCGCATCGGAGACGTCGTCGCCATCGCGCAGGGCGGCGTCGCGGTGGTCCGGCGTAAGGCGGAGTCGCGGCTGTCCGCCCTCCCCGGGCAGCACGGTGCGCTGAGCGACGACGAATTGCTGATTCCGCTGCTGCTGGGCGCCGCGACGTAAACCGGGTCGCTCACCGGTTCCCCGGGCCACTCCTGATAGAAATGACGAACAGCGTTGATTTCAGGAGAGATTCATGCCCCGCTCTGCGGTACCGAACACCGGCTCCATCATCACGACCATCAGAACCAAGTGGCCCTGGATCCTCGCCGGCCTGCTCGTCCTCGTGCTCGTCACGATGCTCGCGCCGGACCCCGACGACACCCTCGCCTCCGGAACCGGACCGGCCGCGCCGTCGGAAGCCACTGACGCACAACAGATACAGACGGCGTTCACCCAGCTGTCCACCCTCGAGGTGAAGGGCAGGGCGCCGAAGACGGGGTACGACCGAGAGCTGTTCGGCGCCAGCTGGACCGACAACGTGTCGGTCGCGCTCGGACGCAACGGCTGCGACACCCGCAACGACATCCTGCGCCGCGACCTCGTCGACATCACGTCGCGGGACCGCACCCGCGACTGCGTGGTGCAGTCGGGCACGTTGCGAGATCTCTACACGGGCAACATCATTGCGTTCACCCGCGGCACGAAGACGTCGGACGCCGTGCAGATCGATCACGTGGTGGCGCTCTCGGACGCGTGGCAGAAGGGCGCTCAGCTCCTCGACGCGCAGACACGGGCCGACCTCGCGAACGATCCCCGCAATCTGCAGGCGGTGGACGGACCCACCAATCAGCGCAAGAGCGATGCCGACGCGTCGACGTGGCTGCCCCCGCTGGCGGCGTACCGCTGCACCTACGTGGCGCGGCAGGTGGAAGTGAAAGTGGCGTACCGACTCTGGGTGACGCAGCCCGAACGCGATGCGATGGCCGCGGTGCTCACCGGCTGCGGCGCTCGGTGATCATGTTCCGGGCGGGGTGAGCCGGTTCTCGGAGCCGGTGTCGACCGCCGGGGCCGTCGCACCGGAGTCCCAGTCGACGGAGTTGTTGGAACCGGTCAGCTCGAGGGAGTCCAGGGACACCGCGCGCACGAAGTTGTCGTTGCCGCTCACCGTCGTCGCGCCGGAGTCGTCGACGTTCAGGGAGTTCCCACTCCCGGTGACCGAGATCCGCTCCGCCTGCTTGCCGAGCACGGTCACGGCGTTGCCCTGGAGTTCGATCGATTCGACGACGTCGATGGTGGAACTGTTGCTGCGCCCCGAGATGGTGAGCGTTCCGGTCTGCCCGCCGACGACGTTGGTGTCCTGACCGCGCACGACGACCGCGTTCGACGTGGCGACGGTCGCCGAGACGCCGTTGGCCTCGATGGTGACGGTGCCGCACTCGCCCTCGAGGACGACCCCGGCACCGTCCCGGTTGACGATCACGTCGCGGCCCGCGCAGTCGCCGCCCGAGTTCAGTTCCACCGCAGAGCCGGACACCGTCGAGGTGCCGCCACCACCGGTGCTCCCGCCGCCGCAGCCCGCGAGGGCCACGGCGGAGGACATCAGCACCGCGACGGCGACCGACTTCCGGGTGACACCCATCGATCCCTGCTTTCCTGCCCCTGACGGGACCGGGTCAGTTCTTCGCGAGCACCGGCATCGTCACGACCTGGCCCGCGTAGGACAGCCCGGCACCGAATGCGAGGAGCAGCGCGGTGTCGCCGGGCTTGACGTCTCCGTTCACCAGCATCGCTTCCATCGCGAGCGGCACGGACGCGGCCGAGGTGTTCCCGGACTCGGCGATGTCGTCGGAGACCGGCACGTTCTCGGGAAGCTTCATGCTGCGGGCGATCACCTCGGTGATCCGGGAGTTCGCCTGATGCGGAACGAATGCGTCCAGATCCTCGACGGTCAGTCCGGCCTTCTCGACGGCGGCGAGAGCGACCTTGCCCATCTCGAAGGCGGCCCAGCGGAACACCGCGGTGCCGGCCATCTTGATGTACGGACGCTTGGCACCCGGCGTCGTGATGTATTCGTACCAGTCCAGGTCCTGCACGATGGCGTCGGCCTGGGAGCCGTCCGAACCCCACTCCACCGGCCCGATGCCCGCGACGTCGCTCTTGCCGACCACGACAGCGCCGGCGCCGTCACCGAAGATGAACCGCGTGGAGCGGTCGGTCGGTTCGGTGGTGACGCTCATCTTCTCGACACCCACCACGAGGGCGTAGTCGACCGACCCGCCGCGCACCAGATCCGACGCCACGGTGAGCGCCGTGCAGAAACCGGCACAACCGCCACCGAGGTCGAACGCACCGGGGCCACTGGTTCCCAGCGCGTCGGCGACCAGCGCCGCGGCGGGCGGCGTCAGGAGGAGGTACGTCGACGTGGCGACGATGACGCAGCCGATCTGCTCGGGGTCGATACCGCTCGCCTCGATCGCCTTGCGTCCGGCCTCGATGGACATCGTCACGACGTCCTCGTTCTCCGCCGCGAACCGCCGGTTCCGGATGCCCGAGCGAGACTGGATCCACTCGTCCGTCGAGTCGATCAGTTCACAGATCTCGTCGTTGGTGACGACCCGTTCGGGCCGATACACGCCGAGCCCGAGAAGGGCGGACTGCCGACCTCCAGCCACGGTGGCAATCTGCTTTCCCATCGATCGATCTCCTCATCAGGTCCCGCGTGGTTACGCGCAGTGTGGACTTGTCGCCAGCACACGTTACGTCGGCGGTCGCCCCACGGGTAGCACCGGTTCCTGTTACTCGTCGGTAATATCGGTTCGGTGGAGGTGCCGATGAAACGAACAGGGCGGTCAAACCGACACTTTCGGAAGAACAGACTTGTTAGACTTCTCGCGATTTCCAGCAGTTGATCACCGGTAGGGGGAGTGGTCTCTTCGGGCCACGCAGTGCCGCCTGCTGCTAGAGATGGAGTGACCTTCGTGAAGCGAACCAGAGCTCTTGCAGCAGCCTCGCTCGTCGGCGCGGCCGTGACGTTGATCGCATTCGCGGGCCCGGCCGCCGCGAATCCCAACGCCATCAATCCGATCCCCGGACTCAACGGCACCAACGGGATTCCGCACCTCACCGGGCGCACCCAGGCGGTCGCGCAGCAGACCGGCATGCTCAGCCCCAACCGCACGCAGGACGCCAACGTCCTCGGCACCGACCTCGGCATCATGTGGGACAACGGCCAGGGCCAGGTCCTCACGGCGTTCGGCGACTCCGCCGGGCTCGGACTGCCCAACCTGCTGTCGGGCAGCCTGTGGGCCTGGCGCAGCAGCACACTCTTCCGCAGCTCGGACGGCATCCTGTCCGACGGGATGAACTTCGACAGCTCACCCCGCGACATCTTCGGCCAGTCCAAGGAGCTCGTCCCCAGCCCCAAGATCCCGTTCGTCGAGATCAGCCGCATCCCCACCGCGGGCGTCGCCGTCGGCAACACCCAGGTACTGAGCATGATGTCGGTGAAGAACTGGGGTCCGGCGGGCACGTGGGACACCAACTACTCCGGTCTCGTCTACTCGCAGGACAACGGCGAGAACTGGACCGTCGCCCCCGAGACGCAGCGCCCGAACATCGGCGGCAACGCCAACTTCCAGATGAGTGCGTTCGTCAAGGCCGACGGCTTCGTCTACCAATACGGCACGCCCGCCGGGCGCGGCGGGCTCGTCCACATCGCCCGCGTTCCCGAACCCCAGATCATGGACCTCGGCGCGTACGAGTACTTCGACGGCGCCAAGTGGATCAAGGGCAACCCCGACGTCGCCAAGCCGATCATGCCGGGCGGCGTCGGCGAGTTGTCCGTCGCGTACAACGAATACCTCGGGCAGTACCTCATGCTGACCACGGACCAGTACAACTCCGTGGTCATGCGCCGCTCCCCGTCGGTGACCGGGCCGTGGGGCCCACCCGAGGTACTCGTCGACACCCGGGAACTACCCACCGCGTACGGCGCCTACATCCACCCGTGGTCGTCGGGGCGCGACCTCTACTTCCTCACGACCGTGCACAACAACTACAACGTCCTCCTGATGCGCACCACCCTCACTCCGTAGCCCTCGTACTAGCGTCGGGGCATGGATGCAGCTGCCTGGGACGAACGGTATTCACAGAGCGAACTGGTGTGGGGCGCGCCACCCAACGCCGTCGTGGTCGAGCAGGTCACCGCGCTCCCCCGCGGTCGCGCACTCGACCTCGCGTGCGGGGAGGGCCGCAACGCGCACTGGCTCGCCACCCGAGGCTGGGAGGTGACCGGCCTCGACTACTCGGCCGTCGCCCTCGACAAGGCCCGCCGGGTGGCCGCCGAAGCGCCCCGCTCGGTCCGGGAACGGCTCGACTACCGCGTCGCCGACGTCACCGAGTCGGACCTCGGCGGCGAGTACGACCTGGTGCTCATGATCTACCTCCACCTCGCCCCCGAGGAGCGTCTGCAGGTTGTGAACCGCGCCATATCCGCGCTGAAACCTGATGGAATCCTCATGATTTTGGGGCATGACGCCGTTAACTTGTCGCAAGGAGTCGGGGGGCCTCAGGACAGTGAAATCCTCTACACACCAGACGATTTGGTTGCCATTCTCGACGGACGCCTGAACGTGGACGTCGCCGAACGGCGATTCCGCGAGACCGATGCCGGAACGGCGATCGACGCGCTCGTCGTCGCACACCGCCCGAGTCTTGGCAGTCGGGTAAATGGCGCGTAATATCGCTGATGTTACCGACGAGTAATAACTTGGGCGGTACTAACGGATAGACCGCACCATCTCACTGGGAGAGACAGAAGACATGGGCCATTACAAGAGCAACGTCCGCGACCTGGAGTTCAACCTCTTCGAGGTACTCGGTCTCGAGCAGCCGCTGAGTGACGGCGTGTGGGGCGATCTCGACGCCGACACCGTCCGCAACATGCTCAGTGAAGTTGCCCGCCTCGCCGAGGGACCGCTGGGCGAGTCCTTCGCCGACGCCGACCGCAACCCTCCGGTCTTCGACCCCGAGAATCACACCGTCACCCTGCCGGAATCCTTCAAGAAGTCGTTCCGGGCGCTGTGGGACGCCGAGTGGTACCGCATGGGAATCTCCGAGGAGATCGGCGGCGTCCCCGTGCCGCGGTCCGTCGTGTGGGCCATCGGCGAGCTGATCCTCGGCGCCCAGCCGGCCGCGCACATGTACCAGGCCGGACCGGCCTTCGCGGACGTCCTGTTCAACAACGGCACCGAAGAGCAGAAGAAGTGGGCCGCCACCATCGTCGAACGCGGCTGGGGCGCCACCATGGTCCTCACCGAACCCGACGCCGGTTCCGACGTCGGCGCGGGCCGCACCAAGGCCATCAAGCAGGACGACGGCTCCTGGCACATCGAGGGCGTCAAGCGGTTCATCACGTCCGCCGACTCCGACGACCTGTTCGAGAACATCTTCCACCTCGTCCTGGCCCGTCCCGAGGGCGCAGGTCCCGGCACCAAGGGACTGTCGCTGTTCTTCGTCCCGAAGACGCACTTCAACTTCGAGACCAACGAATTCGGCGAGCGCAACGGCGCTTTCGTCACCAACGTCGAGCACAAGATGGGCCTGAAGGTCTCCGCCACGTGTGAGGTCACGTTCGGCGGCCACGGCATCCCCGCCCAGGGCTGGCTCGTCGGCGAGGTCCACAACGGCATCGCGCAGATGTTCGACGTCATCGAGCACGCCCGCATGATGGTCG
>JBCEBZ010000431.1:0-3038 GCA_039206675.1 Rhodococcus sp. (in: high G+C Gram-positive bacteria)
TGGTGTTCGTCGGGCAGATGGCCGTCGCCCTGTGCTTCATGGAACTCGCGGCCAAGTATCCCGTCGCCGGCTCGGTCTACAACTGGGCCAAGCTGCTCGGCAGCAGGATCGTGGGCTGGTCGTCGGGCTGGCTGATGCTGACTGCGTCGATCGTGACCCTCTCCGCGGTCGTGCTCGCGCTGCAACTCAACCTGCCGCGGCTGTGGAGCGGCTTCCAGATCGTCGGCGACGGCAGCGGCGAGTACGATTTCGCGACCAATGCCGTCATCCTCGGCACGATCATGATCGCGTTCACCACGGCGGTCAACGCATTCGGCGTCAAGCTGATGGCCCTCATCAACAGCACGGGCGTGTTCGTCGAATTGATCGCCGCCGTTCTCATCGCCGTCATCCTCGCCGCCAACGTCACCCGCGGCCCGGACGTGTTCTTCTCCACCCACGGTTACGGTGCCGGGGAGGCAGGCGGGTATCTGACCGTCTTCCTCGTGGCGTCCCTCGCGTCCGGGTACGTGATGTACGGATTCGACACCGCGAGTTCGCTCGGCGAGGAAACCGTCGACCCGCGGCGGACGGCGCCCAAGGCGATCCTGCGGGCGATCCTCGCGTCCTTCGTGATCGGCGGGGCGATCCTGGTGTTCGCCGTCATGGCGGCCCCCGACCTCGACGATCCGCTGATCGGCAGCAGCGAGGGCGGTCTGCAGTACATCGTCGAGCAGGTGATGTGGGGACCGCTCGGCAAGATCTTCCTGGTCTGCATCGTCGTCGCGGTGACGGTGTGTTCGCTCGCCGTGCACGCCGCAGCCATCCGGCTCACGTTCGCGATGGCCCGCGACAACGCTCTGCCGTTCGGGGAGCGGCTGGCCCACGTCAACCCGAAGCATCAGACGCCGGTGGTCCCCGCCATCGTGATCGGTCTGCTCGCGGCGTTCATCCTCGTCATCAACATCGGACAGCCGCAGATCTTCACGGTGCTGACGTCGATCGCGATCATCATGATCTACCTGGCGTACCTCATGGTCACCGGTCCGCTGCTGAAGAAGCGCCTGCAGGGGCACTGGCCGCCGAAGGAACTCGCCGAGAGCGGCTACTTCACGATGGGCCGGTGGGGGCTTCCGGTGAACATCTTCGCCGTGCTGTGGGGTGTGGGGATGGCGCTCAATCTCGCGTGGCCACGCCCCGAGGTCTACGGAACCCCCTGGTACAACACGTGGGGCGCGTTCGTCTACATCGGCATCATCCTCGGGCTCGGCCTCCTCTGGTACGCGGTGAAGGGCCGCAACCACATCGGCTGTCTCGCCTCGCACGCGGCGACGACGAAGGACGAGGCGGAGAGTGAACTGCCATGACGGACACAGTGTTCGACTACGTGATCGCCGGCGGAGGGACGGCCGGATGCGTGCTCGCGGCCCGGCTCAGCGAGGACCCGTCGGTGACCGTCTGCCTCGTGGAGGCCGGGCCGTCCGACGTCGGTGACCGTAACGTCCTCGAGCTGTCCCAGTGGATGCATCTGCTGGACTCCGGGTACGACTGGGACTACCCGGTCGAGCCGCAGGAGCGGGGCAACAGTTTCATGCGGCACGCGCGGGCCAAGGTGCTCGGCGGCTGCTCCTCGCACAATTCGTGTATCGCGTTCTGGCCGCCCCCCGAGACGCTCGACGACTGGGTGGCGGACGGTGCGGCGGGGTGGGGCGCGACGGACGTGTTGCCGCTCGTCGCCCGGGTGGAGAACAACGACGCCCCCGGCGAGCAGCACGGTCGCAGCGGTCCCGTGCGGTTGCGGGACGTCCCACCGCACGACCCCTGCGGCGTCGCCCTGCTCGAGGCCGCGGCGAAGGTCGGGTTGCCCACCGTGCAGTTCAACCGCGGTACGAGCGTCCTCGACGGGGCGGGGTGGTTCCAGATCAACGCGTCCGAGGACGGCACCCGGATGTCGACGTCGCACGCCTACCTGCATCCGATTCTCGGGTCCCGGCCCAATCTGGACGTGCGCACCGACTGCTGGGTGGCCGAGATCGTCATCGACGATGCGATGGCGGCGACGGGGGTGCGCTACCAGCGCCCCGACCTCTCCGGCTACGACACGGTGTCGGCGCGCCGCGAGGTGATCGTCACCGCCGGGGCCATCGACACCCCGAAACTGTTGATGCTCTCGGGTATCGGGCCCACGGTGCACCTGCGTGAGATGGGCGTGCACGTCCGGGTGGACGCCCCCGGGGTCGGACAGAACCTCGACGACCACGTGGAGGGGCTGGTGTTCTGGGAGGCGTCCCGGCCGATGGTCACCGAGTCGACGCAGTGGTGGGAGATCGGACTGTTCGCCACCACCGAGGCGGGGCTGAACCATCCGGACCTGATGATGCACTACGGCAGCGTCCCGTTCGACATGAACACCCTCCGGTGGGGGTACCCCACCACGGACAACGGATTCTGCCTCACCCCGAATGTGACGCAGGGACTCTCCCGCGGAACGGTGCGGCTCCGTTCCCGCGACTTCCGGGACCGTCCGCGGGTGGACCCCCGGTATTTCACCGACCCCGACGGCCACGACGAGACCGTGATGCTCGCCGGGTTCCGGCTGGCGCGGCGCATCGCCGAGCAGGAACCGCTCCGGGGCTGGATCTCGAGGGAACTGGCTCCCGGGCCGGAGGCGGTGACCGACGACGAACTGATCGACTACGCGCACCGCACCCACAACACGGTGTACCACCCCGCCGGGACCGCCCGGATGGGTGCGGCCACCGATCCGACGGCCGTCCTCGACCCGGAGTTGCGCGTGAAGGGGGTGCGCAATCTGCGGGTGGTGGATGCGTCTGCCATGCCGAAACTGCCGTACGTCAATCCCAACATCACGGTCATGACGATGGCCGAGAAGTGCGCCGATCTGATTCGCGGACGCTGACCCGGTGACGTGCCGGAGGCCCTGCATGAACCGCTGGGTACTTTGAAGTCCTACTATCTCCCCATACTGGCAGAGAGACGGAAGGGCACGTCATGAATTCTCCTGAACCGATCGTGGTGGTCGACGGCGCGAGGACCCC
>JBCEBZ010000432.1:0-12063 GCA_039206675.1 Rhodococcus sp. (in: high G+C Gram-positive bacteria)
GTGTATTGGGTGGTGACGGCCAGCAGCCCGCAGCCGACGCGCACGCGGGTCACCGTCTCACCCGACACCGCGGACAGGCCCTTGGTCGACGCCGTGTCACTGAAGATCGTCCGGTCGAAGAACGCGACCCCGTCCGACTCCGTGCCGATCCCGGCGACGAACTCGTCGACCCCCACCCGCCGCGGCACTCCCCCGTCGAAGTACTCGACGGTCTCGAGCAGGCCGTGGGCGAGTTCTTCTCGGGTTCCGGTCAGTTCGGCGAGTGCCCGCTGCCACAGCACGGCGGCACCGGTCGCGCGGATCTTGCCCTGATCGAAGCGCAGCGACCACTCGTCGAGCGCCGAACCGGAACCGGCCCCGGGTTTCGCGGCCAGCAGTCCCGGGTCGCGGTCGATGTCGTGACCGGCGGAGCCGAGCGCGGCGCCCGCCGAGCCCAGCACCGTGTCCCAGGGATCGGTCAGCCAGCCGACCGTGAACAGGTCGCGGCGCAGTGCCTCGGCCACCCGCTCCACCTGCGCGGAGCCGGGTGTCCCGGATGCGACCGCGGTGTGCCGGGGCAACCCCCACCCGACGACGCGGGCCGTCGTCCGGCTCTGTTCACTGGCACCGAGCGGCTCGGCGAGGAAGGCGCCCAGGGCACGGCTCCACGACAGGAACTGGCGGTAGGCCCCGGTGAGGTGCTCGATCTCCCGAAGCGCGACACGCAGATTGGCCCGATCCGCGGCGTCGGCCCGCGCGGCCGCGCCCCGCTCGACCAGCAGCCGTTCGAGGAATTGCTGGGTGCGCTGACACACGACGGCCACCACCGCGGCCCAGGCCAGCACGCACACGGCGATCGCCGGGCCACCCCACCACCAGGAGATGATCTCGCGCCATGCGAACACTCCGGCTGCGACGGCGAGCAGGAGGAAGAGCACGGTCGCGATGCGCACGCGGCGGAACATGTGCGCCTGCTGTTCCGCGCACGCCTCGGCGAGATCCTGACGCTGCTCCGATTTGTCGAGACGCTCGAGCAGCACCCGGGACTCGTTGACGGTGGCGTCGAGGCGGCCCGTCAGGATCGACCCGAACGACACCGCGAAACTGCGCTGCTTCCGGCTCCACCACGCAGCCAGAGCGGAACTCGTCCGACGGGCGTCGAGTCCGATCGTCGGGTCCTGCTCCAACTCCCGCAGCCGGTCCCGGGTCTCGGTGACCCCGAGAATGTCTGCGGGCTCGACGGCGTGCAGGCTCAGCGTCGCCGACACCATGCCCGGGATGTCCGTGAACCGATCGCCGGGGCCGGGAATCACATCCGCCGCGGTCCTCAGGATGGCCCGATGGGCGCCCACCTGCACCGGCGGGAGTCCCGCGGAACGCTCACTGGCGTCCGACAGCGTGAGCGCGGCGCGGGCGTAGTCGCGCCACAGCGCCGAGAGGTCCGGGGTCACCGGTTGCGCGGTGGCGCCGGCCGCATCGAGCATCGCGCCGATCTGCTTGGACGCCGCTTCGTAGTCGGTCCACGCGACCTTGTGCCCATCCGCGTCGACACCGCCCACGACGACGCGATAGGCACCCCGCGTCGAGGATCCGAACAGGGTGGTCTGGGTTGCCGACGCCACCGACGCCGACGCCCGGTTGGCGACGCGCGCCACCCACTGGGCCGGCGCGTTCCGCAGCACCGCGAACAGGAAGGAGAAGAACTTCCGCAACGCCTGCACGAACCGGATGGTGCGCGGCTCGACCGCGGCCGGTGTCTCCGCGCGTTCACCGCTGAGCAGTGCACTGTGCTTGCGCCACAACGCGCGTGCCATCGTCGACGTCGCCGCCGCGACGTCGTCGGCATACAGCACGTTGGTGCCGGCGTCGTGCGGCAACGGCATCAGCCCGCCGAAGTCGAGCAGCTCCGAGCGGAGGTCGTGCTCGGCGCGCGCGGTGTCCAGACGCCGGTAGTAGGACCGGACCACCCGCAGCGCGTTGCCGGGGAGCACGGGTTCGTCGTCGAACGGGGCGTGCTGCGCGTCGTTCCACAGCCCGGTCACGCCGGCGATCACCGGGGCGGCGTGCCGCCCGACGGCTAGGGGATCGGCTGTCGGCGCCAGGGATTCGTGCCCCATGCCCGGTCCCCGCGAGTCCTCGGGGGCGATGAGCAGGTTGTGCCAGCCGGCGAGAGTGGTGACTCCCGCGTCCTCGGCCCCGGGTCGGCGCACCAGCAGTCGCAGGCGGCTGGACCGCGCTCCGCCGGAGTTGGACGTGAGCAGTTCGGAGACGAATCGCACCGACTCCGGGTCGACCTGGGTGCCGCCGGCGACGAGAACGCAGATCCGCACCCGGTCGACGCGCCGCGACGCCAGCACGTCCTGCAGGATCACCGCCGTGTCGGTGCCCGTCGTGGTTTCCACCGCGCGCAGGCGGGTGCTGTCGGCGACCACCGACGTGTCGTCGATCCACAGGAACGGCGACACCAAACCGGCGGCGGACAGATCCCGGAGCACGTCCCGCACACCCTGCGCCGGACCGTCCGCGGCGAGAAACACCGTCAACACGCTCATGTCAGAACTGACCGGCGTCGGGGAGGACGAGGGCATGCGCCATCGCGGTCGGCGCCGCCGCGTGCACCGGAGCGTGGTTGGGCTGCTCCGGTCGCTCCGCCCGCGTCTTGCACTCGTCGATCAGGGTGATCAATTCGCCCGTTGCCCAATACACGTCCGGTGCGATGTCGCGGAAGATCGGCGTCTGCGAGGCGTGTTCGCGCAACCCGACGACCGACAGTGCGCCGCCGCCGGGAGCCCCGTCTTGACCGGGTTCCATGTAGTGCTCGCCGACGAGGTCGCGGATCTTCGACAGCCACGCGGCGGCGTTGGCGGCGCGCTCGGCGATCGTGACGTCCGGTCCGGTGTTCTCCACCTGCGACTGCCACCCCGTGACCGGCACACCCGTCCGCAGCCAGGCCGTCAGCCGTGCCTTCGCCGACACCTCGTGGATGCCGCTGACCGGGTCTTCCGCGGAGGAGTCGTAGACCGCCCGCAGCGCCCGGTAGGGCAGCATCGAGTGCATGACCGGCGGCTCGTGAGACAGCGCCATCGCGAGCAACACGGATTCGAGCACCGCCGGCAGCCAGTCGTTGCTGACCGTGAACCGCGACGGCGGGGTGAGCAGCGGGTTCGGAAAGTCCACCCAGTCGCCGATCCCGGCGTCCCACACCCGGACCGGTTCGTCGTACGGGGCCGCGGGCAACCGCACCTGACCGATCGCCAGCCCGAGGAACCAGCCGGCTGTCATCGCGCGGCGTTCGTCGCGGTGCATCGGCAACGACGCGGCGAGCGGACGCGACCGGCGCCACCGCCAGAACGACTCCTGCTGCGCCGGGGTCGAATCCGTCCACTGCTTCGCGGCGGGCCCGAGCACGGAGTCGTATGCCAGCGGGGAGTAGTTGGGGTACGAGCCGAAGATGTCGATGCGGGTGAGCCGGTCCTCGTCGGACAGCAATCGCGCGAACTCCCCCTCCGTCTCGTGATCGATCATCGGGTCCTTCTGCAGCACCTGCGACAACGTGTCCGCGACCGGCAGGTTGAGGAACGGCACCGACGTGAACTTGTAGCGGTACTCCACCTGCTGCCCCGGGTGCAGCGCCTCGAGCGCCTGCTGGTTGACGCTGGCCAGCGGCCGGGCGAGCGAGAGTGCCTCGGTGAACTTGCGCTGCAGCCGGTCCCGTCGCTCCTCGATCGCATACGCCGGCACGGTGTGATCCTCGATGTATTCGCGGAGCGACACCCGGCAGAACCGGTCGAACGATTCGCCGGTGCGTCCGACGAACTTCCGTGCCCGATCGAGCAACTCGACGGGACGGACGTGCACGTCGTAGCGCGCCGACGACGGCACCAGCGCCTCACGGGTGTTCGGGTCGATCGGGAACGCCCGCGACCGCCAGGCCGCCGTGCGCTCGACGAGGGAGTGGTCCTCCCCCGGCGCCCGGCTGCCGTCGACCGTGGTCCACAGTCCCGTCACGACGCTCGCGACCGCCTGCTCGACCGCCGCCGCGAACGGCGGTGTTCCGGTCTCGGAGGCCGTGACGGCGAGCGGCAGGTCTCCCCGGTACTGATCCATGAAGTCCGCCGACGGGGTGAGCATCACCTCGTTGTTGGCTTCCGCGAACCGCTTCGGCACCCGATCGGCCTTGTCGGCGGGCCAGGCGCCGTACTGGTCCGTCGCCAGCCGGGCGAGCCCGACGTCGCTCGCGGGCTTGTTGCGAGTGCGGCGCAGCGCGGTCTGCTCCTCGTTCAACGCGTCGAGCAACGGCTGCAGGACCTCCGGCACCAGCGCCGCGATCACCTCGGCCACCTTGCCGGACAGCGACGCATACAGCTGGCGGTAGACGTTGTCGCGGCAGTCGGCGACGATCCGGTCGAGTATCTCCGCGTCACTCTCGATGCTGCCCTTGAGGTTGGTGAGCACCTGCGACGCGTCGGCGGTCTGCGCCGTGATGTCCTCCGGTCCGCGCCGGGACAGATCCTCCGCGCCGGTGCGCACCGAATCCTTGCAGTAGGTGAGCAGGCGGCTGACCAGCGCGGTGGCGTACGGGAGACCGAGCTGGGCGATCGACCTGCCGACGGTCTCCTCGATCCGGTCCACCAGACCCTTGTGCCACACGTACGCGTGCGCGACCGCGTGCTGCTCGGACGAACTGGTCAGCGCCTGACGGCGGCGTCCCAGTGCCTGCCGGATCTCCGGGACCCACTGTCCGGCCACCAGACCGGAACCCGACGGGAGATGCCCGCGGAGTTCGAGTTCGACCGTCTGCCCGGCCATCCGGGTGGCATCGGCGGACGGCAGCACCACGGACGTGAGCCAGGCGCCCACCCCCATCTGCGCGCCCCGCGCGTCGGCGTGCGCGACGGGGAGTCCCATCGTCGCGAGCAGGCTGTTCCACTGACCGTCGAGAATGGAGTTGACCTGGTCCTCGTCGGACACCGGGCTACCCGGTGAGCGGTGCCCGTCGAGCAGCCGGTCGACGGCGCTGCGAGCGAGCCGCTGTGCGGAGTACTCGGCGTAGCGGTCGCGGCCCATGCTCAGGCTGGAGAAACCGTAGGTTCCCCACGGCAGGTTGTCCCACTGACCGCCCCACCCGATGTTCTCCCGCTGGCCGGGCAGTCCGGCACCGTTGGTGAGGTCGTACTGCACGAACTGGCGGGTGGCCGCGCCGCTCATCATCATCCCGGCGAGGCCGCGGGCCAGTCCGCGGTAGATCGCCTTCTGCGAGCCGTCGCCGAACGGTGCGCCCTCCACGCCGACCTTGCGGCCCACCGGGAACACCCGCGCGAACGGCACCTTCTCGCCCGCCCCGTGCTGCTGCCCGAGCGCCCGCAGGATCTCGACGTCGTGCTCACGCGCCGAACCGAGCTGGCTGGCCACGATCTCGCCGAGCATCGCGAGCGCGTTGGCCCGCACACCGGTGGTCGCGCTCTTGCCGAGCCCGTCGAAGATGTCGGGTGCCACCATGAACACGCCCATCAGCCGCGGGTCGAGCCCCGGGATGAGTGTGAGCAGGCGGCAGACGTCGAGGGCCATGGACGCACCGGCGCCGCCGGCCATCGACGACACGACGAGCACGATCGGCGACTCGCCCTGCTCGAAGGAACCGCCGCCGGGCACGGTGAGCGAAGACATCTGGCTGGCCGTCTCGACCGTCGACAGCTGATCCCACGCGCGCTGCAGGGTGTCGCGGATTCCGCCGGCCTTGCTCAGGGTGATCATGCGGCCGAGTGAGCGGTACTGGCCCGCACCGGATCCGATGGGCACCGTCACCGACGACGGGTCGCGGGGCGCCCAGGTGGCGATCTCGTCGAGGCTCTGCTTCGCCGTCAGCTGATTGGTCAGCGCGTTGTCCAGCACCGCGTACGAGTCACCCTGCGGGCCGCTGCCGAAGTAGAACCCGCCCTGGTCGCGGACGTTGTCGAGGCCGTCCGGTCCCGCCTCGGGTGCCGTCGGCACGTCGATGCTGACGAACTGCCACCCGCCGGGGATCCGGTCGATGCCCACCGCGGCGAGGTCCGAGCGGAGCTGATCCATCATGTACGCGAGGGTGACAGCGCCGGAACCACCGCAACCGACTACGAGAAACCGCCTCATTACGGTCCTTTCACAGAAGAGAGAGCTTGACGTCGAGGACGATCCAGGTCAGGAGCCGGGTGGCCGGAACGGATCGAAGGGGTCACCGGCGGACGAGCGGGCCGGGGTCGTATCCCAGGAAGGTGCGGCACCGAACGTCGGGGCCGGCGGGGCACCGAAGGGATCGGACGACTGTGGCGTGCTCGGCGTCGTCGCGGTCGGAGTCGGGGTCGAGCCGGGGTGATCGGCCCTCAGCTCGGCAATCCAGCCCGGCACCTTACGCACCAGGTCGGCGACCAGACGGCGGTTGCTGTCGTCGGTCGCGTCACCGCCGACGAGCAGCAGCACGGTCGCCAGGTTCGCCGGACCATCCGGATCGTGCAGCACCACCCAGTTGTTGTGGATGGCAAGCGGAAGTCGCGCACCGCCTGCGCGTCGGTCGACCCCCGGTTCGGCGCCGGACGCCGCGACGAGGCCGGGTTGCTGCGCGACCACGTATCCCGGCCCGAACGGCGACAGACCTATCCGCGTCCGCAATTCCACGCCCTCGACGTCCAGGCTGCGCGCGGGTTTGTTGAGTCCCCGCACGAGCTGACTCAGGTCGCTCTCCCGGATGGCGAACTCGACACCGTCCCGCAGAACCTGCCCGCCGTCGATGGTGACGGCGACGCGCATGGCCTTGAGCGTCTTCGCCGGAATGCGGGCGGTCCACCACTTGATGCCGTAGAGGACGAGCGGCGGGATGGCGATGCTGAGCAGCAGCACCAGGGCGAACACCAACCAGAATCGCTCGCTGTTGAGCGGCTTCTGCAGTTCGGCGGTGAACGCCACGTTGATCGGCAGGGCGCGGTCGGGCTCGCCGGGAGGCGACATCATCAGCGGAATCGACCCGTTAAGCGAGCCATTGCCCGCGGCCGGAACAGCCAGGTCGACGGGAAGATTCGCCTGCTGCCCCTCACCGATCTGGAGGCATTCTGCGGCGGACGGCGCGGTGCCGGCGGAGACACCGACGTCACCGACTCCGTCGGGAACGGCGTCGAGCGCGACCGGTGCAGCCTGGTCGAACCACACGCAGCCGGGTCCGGTGATCGGGATACTCGCGGCGAACTGCCCGGCGCCCTCGACGGTGCCGAAGTCGACCGTCGACGGCACGACGGGGTAGCCGATCGGCGGAGACACGATGAGCGGGACGTCGACGAACTGCGGCGTCAACGCCGTGCCCGGGGCGATGACCCCACCGTCCGCGGATCGGGCGGCGGCCGTCGTCACATCGAGCGTGAGGCGCAGCGTCGCCGCTCCCGGTGGAACCTGGGTGAAATCGAGTTCGACGGGATCGCCGATGCGCTCCTTCGCGATCCGATCGACCAGCGGATGTTCGACGTTTCCCGCGTCGGTCAGCGACACCGACAGCGCCGCGCTGCCCAGCAGATCCGAGGGGTCGATCTCGTTCCGATCGGAGTCGACGATGCCCAGGCGGATGGCGGATGTCTTCTCGCCGCTGTGCACGGCCGTCGTGTCCATGCCGAGCCCGGCCGGGAACAGGTTGCCCGAGATGTGGATGTTCGTCTTGGAACGCGCCAGCGGGCTGGAGCCGTCGGGATCGACGAACACGAGTGCCCACTTGCCCTGCCACTGCGCGGGGTCGTTCGACTTGGTCATCGTGAAGCTGACCGAGCGCGTCGACATCCACCGGTACGCCACCTGGGCGCCGTCCAGTGTTGCCGTGGTGGGTGAGCCGGCGCGGTCGAGCGCGAGTTGCGCCCCGCTCGGCGCGACCAGCGTCGGGATGAGCCCCTCCGCGTCGGCCGAGCCGAGCACGGTGACCGAGCTGATCGAGTCGTCGAGCACGAAACGGTGCTGCGCCTCCTCGCACACACTCACGACGCAGACCCCCGTCTCCCCCTCGATCGGGGCCTGACCGGGTGTGCTGAACGCGTCGAACGCGAAGAGAAGATCGTCGATGTTCTGCGCGAGGTAGAAGTCGCCGGGCGAGGGTGATGTGGCCTTTCCGCACGCCCCGTCCCCGCCGGTGGCGATCGACCGCATCAGGTCGAAGTCGCTGGGCTGCGCGGTCCCCGCGGCCAGGCCCACCGCGAACGTGACGATCCCCGACGATCGCAGCTGATCGGCGATGCCCGCGGGACGGCAGATCGATTCCCGGGCGGCCGCAACCACCTGCTGGACGCCCGGATCGCTCCCCAGGGAAACTCCGGGCGCGTACGGCTTCTCGGCGTCGCGCACGGTGAAGTCGAGCTTTCCGTCGGAGAACCACGCCACCGCCTGGCAGCGGTTGGTGTCCGACTGGCTGTCGCGCTCCCCCAGCGTGCGACGGGCACCGTCGAGCGCGTTCCAGTAGTCGGTGTCGATGCCGTCGGTCCGCATCCGGAACTTCTCGACCTCGCCCTGCAGGGTGGGCAGCGAGCCGTTGTCGAGTCGGGTCCACGGTGCGTGAACGGTGAAATCGTCGGCGAATCCGGCGATCGCCACGTTGAGCTCCACACCGGCGGAGCCGCCGAACGTGTTGAGCTGCTCGAGCAGGTAGTTGGCCGCGGACACCCGTGCGGCGTCGGGGTCGGAACCCTGGAGGCTGCCGGACTGATCGACCATGAGCAGCAGGTCACCCTGCCGCTGCGCTGCCAGGCAGCCACCGAAATCGCCGACCGCGCCGGTCGTCGGGGCCGCCGATGCGGAGGGGATCGCCGACAGCAGGGGCATGAGCATCATCGCCGCGAGGGCGGCTACCTTCTTCACAGTCGCCCCGCCCATTCCGCAATGTGCCACGCGCTCGCCACGATTCCCGCTACCGCGAGGACGACGACCACCCAATAGCCCCGCTGGGCGACCTTCGATCGCGCGTAGACGGGCAACGCCCGCTGCGCCGTGTCGAGCACGGTGAACCGGGCCAGGAGCCCGAAAGCGCACCCGCCGGCCAGTACCCATGCGAGGGCGGCCAAGCCCGTGATCGAACCCAAGGTGACCGCAAGTCCCAGCCCCGCTACGGCCGACACCGCGGCCAGAGCCAGCCAGACGACGGGCGGTTTTCCCTGCGCGATCGTGCTGTTGGGTCGCTGACTGCGTGTTGCAGCGAAGGGCTCGGCCGAAGCGGTCGGCGCGAAGACTGACGGCTGAGAGGCGAAGGGGTCGACGGTGGCCGAACCGAACTGGTCTGCAGCCGGCCATGACGAGCTCGGTTCGGAGGACACGCGATCACGAGAGGTCTCGTAGTCACTGAAGTCGAAGGGGTTGGTCATCGAGGCACGGATTTCTCTCGCGGTAGGGCGCAGACGCACAGGGAAGCAGGTGTGGTGGTCGAACATTGCATCGCGACATTGCGACGAGCGTTACACGAGTGATGATGAAACAATAAGCGGCACAGCGAGTTACAGATAACGAGACAACGCGCGTCGCCCAGCAGGCGGCACGGCGGCCCCCATCAGAATTCGGCGGCGTCGATCACGCGCGCCCGTCCCCCTCATTTCCTTGAACGTCGAACTATGCTGCTGAAATTACACCGCGCCACCGACACGTTTACCGATCGACGCGTCGAACGGGCCGAGATTCATTCAGGCGAATGACAACACCACGCGCTGCTCTGCCGACCGCTCACTCATAGCGCGCTAGTTGAAACTAATACCAGACAAACCCGACGTAACACATAACTGCGCCGATTACGTGAGCTAGTTAATAAACTGCGCCCCAACGAGTCCGGGCCAGTACACCGTTCAACCGACACCGCCATGGACGAATAGGGACTTTCGGCCCTAGCGGTGTCGGCGTCAGCGAACTAACAGGGGTTGGGTTCACCGATCTTCACAACCGACAGCACAGCGTCACCCTCACCGACCAGTTCACCGGGCGACGGCTGCTGATCCACCACGACCCAGTTCGAGTCGAGCACCTGCATCCGTCCCGCACCCGTCGCATCGGCGCTGCGCGAGAAGAAGACCCCCGCCGCCTGGATCGTGTTCTGCGCGGTCTGCAGGTTCATGCAGACCACGGCCGGCATCGGCACCAGGACGGGGGCGCTGGACGTCGGCGCCACGGGTGCGGGCTGCACGGGCGCAACCGCAACGGGGGTGGTCACGGGCACCGTTGTCGTCGGCCGCGCGGTCGTGGTGGTTGTGGGGACGACCGTCGTCGTGGTCGCCGAAGCCGTCGACGAAGACTCACCCGAACCGCAGGCGACAAGGCCGGCGGCCGCGAGGACCACTCCCGCGCACCCAATGATCGAGGAGAACAGCGGCCTTCGGCGTCCTGTCGTCGAGTTGGCAACGGCGGACTGAACATCGATCGACACGGCAGTGCCCTTCCAGAAATGCGGGCGACCTGCCCGGGACTCTCGCCCGCGACTGTTCGCAGGCGAAGAAAGTGAAATACGATCGCACCGGTTGTAACCCATCCCCGACGGCGCGATGGTTGAAACTATTACCAGACGGCCCGAGTCCACACATAATTGGGGTGGAATGTGCGCAATCGACTGCGCGTCAACGCAACCGAGTCAATACATCATTCGACCGACACGCAGTTCCCCGGGCAGAGGGCTCCGCAGATCTGTCGGTCCCCCGCGGCATGATGCGGCCGTGACCGAGCGTACGGACAGCCAGCGAACCTTCATCGTCGAAGGGCACCCCTGGAAAGACGCTGTCATCGCCTATCTCGAGCCGAGGTCGCCGTACTGGCCCTGGTTCATCAGCGAACCTGTTCGCAGCGGCGACGTGCTCATCACCATTCTGGACACAGAGCCGCCCACTACCCTGTGCATGGAACTCGTGGGCGTCGCGTCGCCTGGCACAATCGGCGTCACTCAGTCATGGGCGCTCGCCGGACTTCCATCCGTCGCCGCCGTCGAAGCCAGCGCGGGTGTCGTTCTGCCGACCACCGCAGGTCGGGTCGGCAACGAGGTGGCCAACCGTGTGTTCGATCTGCTTCTCGAACACCGCGTGGACTTCGACGACTCGTTCCCGCGACTCGACGAGGCGTCGCACACCACCGCCGCCTCGGCGCGTGTGCTTCTGAAATCCGCCGGCAAGTGCACGGCTTGCGGAAATTCGATCGACTTACGTGGCAGCGCCGCGCGAGACCGCGTGCACATCCACACGGCCGAGAACGGCGTCGAGCGCTGGAGCCATTACGGGCCGGCGCACGACTGGCCAGCTGCGCTGTGCACCAGCTGCCAGACTGCGATGACCGAGGGCGGATTCTCCAGTTTCCTCGACTACCGCTTCTCATTCCATCCGCGCTGTCCTCGATGCGCCGCATCGCAGACCCGATGCACATCGTTAGGCATGCCGATCCCGGGCGAAACGGTGCCGCCGTGGACAGTTCCGTTGGGCTGTATCTTCACTGACCCAGTGCCTGACTGGATTTGCGGCGTATGCGGGCACCGTTGGGCGAATTGACGCGGCGACATCAGATCCCCATCCGCTTGGCCAGCTCCACTCCCCCGGCCTCACGGATGAAGTCCGGGTCGCCGCACACCACGAGTTGATCCCGTGCACGCGACAGACCGACGTACAGCCGCTCTCGCGAACGCTCCTGCACCACCTTCTCGTTGAGCGCCAGCACGACGGCCCGACGTTCCAGCCCCTTGAATCCCAGGACGTGCCCGTAGAACACCTGCTCGGTGTCCCAGAAGCTGTCCCAATACGCCGCGTTGCCCTCCGTCTGCCGGCCGACCTGCTCGGGATGACGGCTGCCCGTGGCAAGCAACGCCAGGTCCTCGGGACGCCACCCCTCGTCCATCAGCGAGTCGATCTGGTCGTCGGCCACCGTCAGCGCGTCCTCCGCCGGGCAGGGCACGAAGAGCACCTCCGGGCCGTCCCCACCCATCAGGCGCATCCGCTGCCCGACCAACGGCGTGAACGAGTCCGCGATCTGACGCGTGTTTCTCAGATTGTGATCGAGCACCAACGGGACCAATTGAATCGGCGGAACGCCCTGCCGGTCGAACACCCGCTGTCCCTCGTCGCTGAACAC
>JBCEBZ010000433.1:0-12038 GCA_039206675.1 Rhodococcus sp. (in: high G+C Gram-positive bacteria)
AGCTTAGTGACGTACGTTACAGCCGAGGTGCCCTCGTGTAAACAGTGAGTTTCCGACCCGGACATACTGGGCGTCCGGTCAAAGGTGCGCTATCGGTTTCCGCAGCAACGGAATTGGACGAGCGTACGAAAATTCAGAGAGTGGTGACGAACCGCTCGAGCATCTCCAGCTGACGCTCCGACGACGTCTCGCCCGGCGTGAGGACACCCAGAATCTGCATGCCCATCATCATGTTGAGCAGTTGCTCGACCACGATGGTGACGTCGATGTCGCCGACGGTGCCCTCGTCGCGAGCCTGCTCGAGGAAGATCGCCATCTGCTCGCGCCAGCGGTCCATCGTCCGCCGGTTGGTCGCGGCCATCTGCTCGTCGTACATGGCCCGCGGCCACAGGGAGGCGGCGATCCGGGCCTCGAGGAGTTGCTCCTCGTTGATCGGCATCACCTCGCGGCACAGGATGCGCAGGGCATCGAGGCCGGTCGCGTCGCCGAGCGCCTCGGTGATCCGGCGATCGGTGGCCTCGGAGATGTGCTCGTACGACGTCCGGAGGATCTCGTCCTTGCCGGCGAAGTAATGGCTCAGTGCGCCGTTGGTGTACCCGGCCTCGGTGGCGATGTCGCGCATGTTCGCGGCGTCGATGCCGCGGGCGGCGATCAGCCGCCAGGCGGCGGCGGTGATGCTTCGCCGACGTTCGTCGTGATCCACGAGCTTAGGCACGACGTGTACCTGCCCCACCAGCGATCATGCGACCACGGTATCAATGAGCTCCGCCGAGATTGAGCACGACCACTCCGGACACGACGAGACCGAGTCCGAAGATCTTGGTCGCGGTCAGCGGTTCACCGAGGAACGCGGCCCCGATCGCGACGATCGCCGCCGTCCCGAGACCCGACCACATGGCGTAGGCGATCCCGACCGGCACCGTCTTGACCGCCTGCGACAGGAACAGGAACGCGAGGACGTACCCGGCCAGGCACCCGACCGTCGGCCACAGCCGGGTGAAACCCTCGGTGGACTTCAGCAGGCTCGTGCCGAACACCTCGGCGGCGATCGCGGCGAGCAGGAACACGTACGGCATGGCACTCCATCACGGATCAACGGACATATCGGGCGTCCGTGACAGAGAACCACGCCGGGAGCGGTGGCGCGCACGCCGCCCCACCGCTCCCGGGTGCGAGCACCTACGAGTACATGATGACGCCGCGAACGTTCTCCGCCTTCCGCATGGCCTCGTAGCCGTCGTTGATCTGATCGAGTGTGTATGTCCTCGTGATCATCTCGTCCAGTTTCAGCTGACCCTCCATGTACAGGCGGAGCAGGTGCGGGATGTCGAACCGGATGTTCGCGTTCCCGAACCACGCGCCCTTGAGGGTCTTGCGCATCGCCGTCAGATCGAACAGGTTCAGATCGACGTCGCTCTGGGTGACGTCGCCGACCGACACGTGGACGCACGTGCCGCCCTTCGCCACCAGGCTCATCGCCGGGGCGATGATGCGGCCGCTCGCATTCGCGACGGTGATGAGCACCTTGTCGGCGAGTTGGCCCCACGTCAGGTCCTGGAGCAGAGGGAGCGCTTCGTCGATGCTCGCCGCGGTGTGGGTCGCGCCGAAGATCTTGGCCTGTTCCCGCTTGAACTCGGACGGGTCGACGACCACGACGTGCCGGGCACCGGCGAGCGCGGCGCCCTGAACCGCCCCGCACCCGACGCCGCCCATGCCGATCACCACGACGGTCTCACCGGCCTGGACGCCGGCGGCGTACACCGACGACCCCCAGCCGGTCGTGACGCCGCAGCCGACCAGCGCCGCCTTGTCGAGCGGGATGTCCTTCGTGATCTTGACGCACGACGCCTCGTTGACCACCGTGTACGGCGAGAACGTCCCGATCAGGCACTGGATGGCAGCGTCCTTGCCACGAACGTGATGCCGCGCCGTGCCGTCCGAGATCTGCCACCCCTCGAGCAGGTGGGCACCCAGGTCGCAGATGCTGGACTGTCCGGTCGCGCACTGCCGGCACCGCCCACACGCGGGGATGAACCCGAGAGCGACGTGATCGCCCTTCTCGACGCTCGTGACCCCCGGTCCGACCTCGAGCACGACACCGGCGCCCTCGTGCCCACCGATGAACGGGTAGTACTCGAGCGGCAGGCTGCCGTCCCGGACGTGCTCGTCCGAATGGCACATCCCCGACGCCGCCAACTGCAGCAGCACCTCCCCGTGCTTGGGCGGGTCGAGTTCCAGTTCTTCGATCTGCCACGGCTGACCGGGTTCCCACAACACTGCGGCCTGGGTCTTCATGGTTCCTGCTCCTGTCCGGTGACGTCGATGCTGTACGGGATCAGAGGATGATGGTGACGACCTTCTCCTCGGTGTTGGCTTCGATTCCGGCCCAGCCGAGTTCGCGTCCGGTGCCGCTGGTCTTCATGCCGCCCCAGGGGAGGGCGGGATCGATCGGTGCCCAGCCGTTCACCGCCACCGCGCCGGCCCGGACCTTTCCTGCGAGGGTGTGGGCGTGGGAGACGTCGCGCGTCCAGATCGAGGCGGCGAGCCCGTAGTCGGTGGCGTTGGCGATCGCGATCGCCTCGTCGGTGGTGTCGAATGCGATGACGGTGAGGACGGGTCCGAAGATCTCTTCCCGCGCGATCTTCATGTCGTTGTTCGCGTCGGCGAAGATGGTCGGCTGGACGAAGAATCCGTCCCCGTCCGGGCGGCCACCGCCGGCGGCGACGCGGGCGCCCTCGCTGCGTCCGGCCGCGATGTAGTCGAGGACGGTGTCGCGCTGCTTCGCGTTGACCAGGGCGCCCATGGTGGTGGCCGGGTCCAGCGGGTCGCCGAGGACCTGCGCGGACGCGGCGGCGGCGAGACCGTCGACGACCTGCGAGTACAGCGACCGGTGCACCAGGATGCGGGTGCCCGCGGCGCACACCTCGCCCTGGTTGAAGAACAGTCCCATGGCGGTGCCGTTGATCGCGGCCTCGAGGTCGGCGTCGGGGAGGATGATCTGCGGGGACTTGCCGCCCAGTTCGAGGGTGGTGCGCTTGAACGTGTCGGCGGCGCGCTTGGCGATGATCCGGCCGACGCGGGGGCTGCCGGTGAAGCTGATCTTGTCGACGTCGGGGTGGGCGGCGAGCGCGTCGCCGGTGATCTCGCCGAGGCCGGGCACGACGTTGACGGTGCCTGCGGGCAGTCCGGCCTCCTCGAGCAGCGTCGCGAGGTGCAGGATCGACAGCGGTGCGTCCTCCGGCGGCTTGACCACCAGCGTGTTCCCGGCGGCGAGGGCGGGGGCGATCTTCCAGGCCGAGATCATCAGCGGGGTGTTCCACGGGACGATCGCGCCGATCACGCCGACCGGTTCACGGACGGTGTACGAGTGGGTGGGCTGGCCGAAGTAGCCGGCGGTCGGGATGGACTGGCCGGTGATCTTGTCGGCCCAGCCGGCGAAGTGCCGGAACGTGCCCGCGGCCATCGGGATGTCGAGCATGGTGGGCTGGCCGACGGGCTTGCCGACGTCGAGGGCCTCGAGCCGGGCGAGGATCTCGCCGTCGCGCTCGATGAGGTCGGCGATCTTGTTGAGGATCCGTCCGCGGGCGGCGCCGGGCAGTGAACCCCATTCACCGTTCAGCTGGGTGCGGGCGGCCCGGACGGCGTCGTCGATGTCCTGCGCCGTACCGGCGGACACGTCGACGAGGGGACGGCCGGTGGCCGGGTTCAGATCCGTGAACGTTCCGCCGTCCGACGCCGGACGCCACTGCCCGCCGATGAACAGCTGCGTTGCGGCTCCATCAGGAAGCCCTGTGGCACTGACGTTCTCGTGTACTGCGGTCATGGCGTCAACTCTCCCGGTGGTGTTGTGATGGCTGTCACAAGCATGCGGGTGAGGGGGTGGGGCCGTCTTGCACGCACGCGCATGGTTGTTGCTCGTATGCGCACCGATTCGCCGTCCGGACCGACGAGTCACGGTTTCCTGACAGTAAACAGCGCTGTTAGGATGCGGACGTGACGACTCGACCCGAGACCGAGGTCCACCGCGACACGGGAGACCCCGCGCCCGTCGAGCGGGAGGTGCCGTCCGATACGCCGACCGGGCCCGACCTCGAGAAGGTGATCGCCAGGCAGGTCCGGGCGCTCCGCAAGGCCAGCGGACTGTCCGTCGGGGACATGGCGGCCAAGGTCGGAATCTCCAAGGCCATGCTGTCGAAGATCGAGAACTCGCAGACCTCGTGCAGTCTGTCGACGCTGGCGCGTCTCGCCGCCGGACTCGACGTGCCCGTGACCTCCCTGTTCCGGGGTGCCGACACCGCGCGCGACGCCGTGTACGTCGAGGCGGGACACGGCGCGGTCATCGTCGGGCGCGGCACCCGGGTGGGGCACCACTACGAACTCCTCGGCGCCCTGCGCGGGCAGCACAAGCGACTCGAACCGGTGCTGGTCACGCTCACCGACGCCAGCGAGACGTTTCCGCTGTTCCAGCACGCGGGCACCGAACTGCTGTACATGCTCGAGGGCGTCATGGTCTACGGGCACGGCGAGGCCGAGTACACGCTGCGGCCGGGAGACTCGCTGCTCCTCGACGGCGAAGGTCTGCACGGTCCCAACGACCTCGTGCGGCTGCCCATCCGGTTCCTCGCCGTCACCGCGTACCCGGACCATCACGAGGAGTGACCCCGCCGACCGCGAATTCTTCCTTCCTCCACGCCCTGTGCCGGGCGTAGAGTGGCGGGTGGTTCGAAAGGTCGTGGTAGCAATGTTGGCGACAGTTCAGATAGCGTCCGGCGGAAAAGCGGCGCTGCCCTTCGATCCCGTCGAGCCGGTCCACCTGGCCACCGCGGGCGCGATCGGGATCTACTATTTCGATTACGGCACCGATGCGAAGATGAATTCGGACGATCTCGGCGACTTCTACGTCGTTCAGATCCCGCTGTCGGGCACGGCCCGGATCACCTCTGGCGCAGAGGAGTTCGACTCGACCATGTCGGTCGCGTCGATTCTGTCGCCGGGACGTCCCGCGAGCATGGAGTGGCACGAGGGGCAGTCTCAGCTGATCATCCGACTGGCGCGCCGAACCCTCGAGGAACAGTTGCAGGAAATTCTCGGGAGTCCACTCGGGCAGCCCCTGCGGTTCGAGCCGCAGATGGAACTGGGAAGCCCCGCCGTGTGCGGGTGGCGCGAGGCGGTTGAACTGCTCGAACACGAAGTCGCGAATCATGCGGCCATCACCACCGATTCGGCGGCGATGGCGGAATTCGATCGAATCGTGCTGAGCCAGTTCCTGTCCGCCCAGCCGAACAACTACAGCGACACGCTTCGGGGGCTGGCTCAGAGCCTGACGTAGTCGGCGACGCCCCCGCCCACGGAGTCCGCGGGCGGGGGCGTCGATGTCAGTTGGCGGCTCAGGCTTTCGCGGGGTCTCCCACCGCTTCCGCGGTGATGGCCTCCGCGCCGAGCACCGCGTCGGAGCCGTGCTTGGATGCGCCGGTGAGGCCGACGGCGTCGAGCACGTATGCCGTCTCGCCGTGGACGGACACGTCGAGACCGTCGTATTCGCTGTCCTGGTCGGCCCGGATGCCCATGAACTTCTTCAGTGCCGCGGCGATCACCAGGGTGACGACGAAGCAGTAGGCGAGAACGGCCGCCACGGCGACACATTGGCGCCACAGTACGTCGAATCCGCCGCCGTACAGGAGTCCCGCTGCGCCGTTGGGTGCCGCCGGATCCGCGAGGAACCCGATGAGGACGGTGCCGAGGATGCCGCCGACCAGGTGCACGCCGACGACGTCGAGCGCGTCGTCGTAGCCGAGCCGGTACTTCCAGGAGACGGCGAAGCAGCAGACCGCGCCGGCCGCGGCGCCGACCGCCAACGCGCCGAGGGGCGAGACGGCGCCGCAGGCGGGTGTGATGGCGACCAGGGCGGCGATCAGTCCGGATGCCGCGCCGAGCGACGTGGCCCGGCCTTCTCGCAGCTTCTCGACGGCCAGCCACGCGCAGATGCCTGCGCACGCCGCGGCGACGGTGTTGAGGATGACGACGGAGGCGCTGTTACCGGCGGACAGTGCCGAGCCGCCGTTGAACCCGAACCAGCCGAAGAGCAGGATGCCGGCGCCGAGCATCGTCAGGGGAAGGCTGTGCGGGCGCGGCGAGACGGGGAACGTCTTGCGGGCCCCGAGAACCAGGACGACGGCGAGGGCGGCGACGCCGGCGTTGATGTGCACGGCCGTGCCGCCGGCGAAGTCGATGGCGCCGAGGGTGTTGGCGATCCAGCCGCCGATCACCGACCCGTCTTCCGAGTCGAATGCGAACACCCAGTGGGCGACGGGGAAGTAGACGAACGTGGCCCACAGTCCGGCGAACAGCATCCAGGCGCCGAATTTCATCCGGTCGGCCAGCGCACCCGAGATGAGTGCCACCGTGATGCCGGCGAACAAGAGCTGGAATCCGGAGACCAGTGCGGGCGGCAGTCCGGGTTCGGCGGGGGCCTCCAGCAGCGCACTGGAGCCGAAGTACTCGAGCGGGTCGCCCAGGAGGCCGAGGCCGCCGAGGGAGTTGCCCAGCACGGCCGAGTAGCCGAAGACGATCCACAGCACCCCGACGACGGCGAATGCGCCGAACGTCATCATGGCCATGTTGAGCGTGTTGCGCACGCTGACCATTCCGCCGTAGAACATGGCCAGGCCCGGCACCATCAGGCTCACCGCCGTGAAGGCCGCCAGAATCCAGGCGGTGTCGGCCGCAGCGACTGCTTCGTTCATAGTCCGTCCACCTTGATCGAGAGGGCGGGACACTCGCAGCGTCCGCCTTTGGGAATCAATGTCTAGCGACAGTGAACCAAATCGAAGATTTCGGGAATGGATCGCTGCGTGACGAATGGGTAACGGATTCGATTCCAGGGTGAAGTCGGTTTGAGATAAACGCTGTATCGTGACAGTGAACGGTCTTGGTGAGGAGAATGTGTGAACGCAGTGCGCGAGGCCCGCATCATCCGTCGTGGTGATCGCCACGTCACGCCGTGGGCCAACGGTGCGGGGACCACCGCGGAGATCGCCACCGGTGCCGCGTCCCGGTGGCGTTTCAGTGTCGCGACACTCGACGGGAGTTCGACCTTCTCGTCGTTCCCGGAGGTGGACCGCATCTTCACGGTGATCGGCGACCATCCGGTGTCGCTCGACTTCGGCAATGCCCCGACCGTGATCCCGCGCCTCACCCCCACGCCCTTCGCGGGGGAGACCGGTCCCGTCTGCGCGGCCGCCGGGCCGACCGAGGCGTTCAACGTCATGGTCCACCGCTCCACGACCGCTGCCTCGGTGGACGTCGTCGACGTCGCGATCGCCCACGACGTGTCCGCCCACGATCGACTGGTCGTCGCGGTCCTGGTCCTGGACGGACAACTGACGACGGACCTCGGTCCCGCCGAACCTGGCGACTGCCTGCTCGTCGAAGAGGGATCGGTCCGCGTGTCCGGACCGGCGTCGGTCGTGATCGCCGAGATCCTCCCCAGGTGAGCGGCAAAGCGTGCCGGGGCGCACATCGCCACTCACCTGGGGAACCTCGGCAGGTGAGTGGCAAAACGTGCCGGGGCACACATTGCCACTCACCTATGGGTGTCGTCGGCGGACCCCGGCGATGCGAAGATGGTGTGCGTGGACCCCGACACCGTCACCCGACCTGCCCCGGCGCACGGCAGCAAACGTCAGGCCCTGATCGACGCGACGATCACGCTGGTCGCACGGGGCGGTCTCCGCAATTTCACCTACCGTGCGGTCGCCCGCGAGGCGGGTGTCGCGCACGGTCTCGTCGCCCACCATTTCGGCAGTCGGGACGCCCTGATCGAAGAGGCGTTGCGGTACACGCTCGACTCGAGCGCAGAAGTGCTCACCGACGTGACGGAGGGGTCCAGCCTCGACGACTTCGTCAGTCACCTCGCCGAACTGGTCTCGCGTGAACCCGATCTGCAGGCCTTCCAATACGAGTTGATCCTGGAATCCCGGCGCAACCCGGAACTCGCGCCGCTCGTGGAGAATCTCTACGGGGCCTATCGCGACGCCACCGCGGACGCCCTCGAGCGGGTCGGTATCACCAGGGACGATGCGTTGACCCACCTGGTGTTCGCCGCTCTCGACGGTTTGGTGTTCCAGCAATTGGCTATGGGGAATTCGGCGCGGACCGATGCCTCACTCGCGAAACTGCGGCAGTTCCTCGCATCGGCGCGCTGACGCCTCATCCTCCCCGGAGATGTCCCGCCACGTCAGGGGTTGCCGATCCTGAATCATTCTGCGGTAGAAGAAGAGTGCGACGCCGACGAGTAGAAGTGCGACACCCAGCAGAACTTCCTTCGGTCCACCGGCATGACTGAGGCCGGGATTGAGGACTCCGACGACGAGCATGACGGTGTTGAGTACCGCGACCACTGCGGCAACCGGGATCCAGCCCTTCGAGAGCCGAATGGGACGCGGCCAGTGGGGGCGGTCCTTGCGTAGGAGCAGAAATCCGATCACGGCCAGGGTGATCGCGAGGATATACCCGAGATTGCTGGCGATGAGAATGGCGACGGGGTTGCCGATGAACACCAGGATCAGCAGATTGACGGTCATGGTGATCCACAGTGCGCGGCTGGGGACACCGTTGCGGTTGAGCTGATCGAGTTGGGTCACGGACATGCCCTCGGAGGCGATGCCGAAGAGAGCGCGACCCGCGTCCGCGGACGAGGAGATCATGCTGAGGAACAGTGCGCCGCAGAGGATGGCGGTGATGATCCCGGACAGGCCACCGGAGATTTGCCCGATGCTGGCGACACCGTACGTGATCGGGTTCTCGGCGATCACGTCCTCGCCGAGCTGGCCGGTGGTCGCGATCGGGACGACGGTGTAGACGCCGACCATGAACAGTGCGATCGACGTGAGCGCGCGCGAGGTGTCACGGCTGGTGTCCTTGTATTCGGGTGCGAAGACGGCGCACAGTTCGCTGCCGTAGATCGCCCACGCCGACACGTACAGCCACACCACGAACGTCCTCCATCCGCCGTCCACATGGGACGTGAGGTTCACGGCGTGCCATTCGCCGGAGACGAACGGGCCAACCGCGAGTGCGGCGAGCACGACGATGAACGCGGCACCGATCACCTGGTTGAACTTCACCGCGACCGTGATTCCGGCGACGTTGAGTGCCGTGCACAGCACTATCGTGATCGCGGAAATGACATGGGGGAGTCCGAAATCGACCCCGGCGAGCGAGAACAGGGTCCACGTGGCGTCCGGGAACCACTGCGCCTGGACGAGAGACCCGATCGTGAGGCCGACGAGCGAGAGCACCAGCGACCACCCGCACCAATAGCCGAATGCGGCGAGGGGTCCGAGCGGGGCGAAGTACCGTTTCCAGGCCTCGGTTGCGAAGGTCGCGACACCGCCGGCCTTGTCAGGGAACATCGCGGCCATCTCCGAGAACAAGGTGTTCTGCAGAAGGGCGACGACGGACAGGACCACACAGATCACCGCCGCGGGGATTGCTCCGATCGATCCGATGACGTATCCCACCGAGACGAAAAGCCCTGAGGCGATCGGCAGCGCGAGCATGAACCCGTGATACCACCGCAGAGTCTTGTGTAGTTGACGATCCGGGGCCGGCGACGCTGTCTCGTTCATGACTGTTCTCTCCTCGGACGGGGTGATCAGGCGATTGGGCTGACGGCGGACTCGGGGAAGTCGGTGACCTCGATCTCGACGTCCTCGAGGAGGGCGAACATCTTCAGGAATTCGGGGAGGTTCGCCGCGTCCGCGTTCGCGGCATCCGCGGCTTCACGAGTTTCGTAGATCCACAGGTCGACCCACGTTCCGTCCGCTCGCTTCGCGCAGAACGGGACGGCCAGCAATTTCGGGTGGGCGGCCTTGACTTCGGTGATGGCGGCTTTACGGAGGCGGCAGTATTCCTCCGTGTCCGACGTCAGGGTGAAGGTGACGAGTTCGGCGCAGTACGACATGGTGATGATTCCTTCTGTTGGGGTGGGGATGGTGATCAGCGGAGCGACTGCAGAATTCGGGCCGCTGCCGTCTTGCCGCTCTCGATGGCGCCGTCGATGAACCCGGCCCAGCCCTCGGCGTAGTCGCTGCCGGCGAGGCGGACGCGTCCGTGCGGTTCCGACGCCGCGTTCTGCACCGCGACGAGTTGGTTGGGCCGCAGCATGGCCCAGGTCTGTTGCGACAGGTCGTCGGCTGCCCAGTCGTGACCGTCGACGGAAACCACCTCGAGTTCGGGAATCCATTCGCGCAGAGCGGATTCGACGGCGTCGCGATCGTTGACGTCGATGCGTGTCGCGTCGCAGCCGAAGGCGACGACGAGGCTGTCCCCGTCGATGTCGTACTCGTACTGGAAGAAGTTCAGTGCACACGAGCTGGGACCCAGACCGGCGACCTTGCCGACGTCACCCTTGACGCGCACCCACACCTTGCAGCCGGTCGAGGCTTGACCCTCGTCGGCGACCGAGCGGATGTCGGCGGGAAGCGCGGGTGTGAATTCGATCGTGTTCAGGACGTTCAGGGGCAGGGTGACGACCACCTCCCGGGCGGTGAGCGTCCGGCCGTCGGTGAGGGTGACGGTGGCGCCCTCCGCATCCTGCTCGATCCGCTGCACGCGCGCGCCGAGGCGGACATCTGCGGTGGACTGGGCCGCGATGGCGTCGAGCAGGGCCTTGGTGCCGCCGGCCAGCTTGTAGGTGGCGCAGGCTTCGAAGAGGAGATGCCAGTTGCCGCCCGCCAGTGCACACCACCGCAGGGCCTGTGTGTAGGCGGATACCTCGGGTCGGCCGCTGAAGTTCAGTGCCCACATGCCCTCGACGAGGGCGTGCTGTTCGTCGTCCAGGTTCAGCTGTGCGATCTTCTCCGCGACGGTGATGTGATCGAGCGCTTTCAGTTCGTCGATCACCGGCCGGAAGTGAAAGGGGTTGGGCAGCAACTTGGCTGAGCCGTCGAGCACCGTGGTCATCCCGGAGTCGAGGAGAGCGAACATGGCGTCGGCCGACCCGTGACGGATCTCGTCGCCGACCCTCCACAGCGCGTGTTCGGCGACGGGACTGCTGATCAGGGGCAGGTCGAACCGGCCGATCTCCGCCCACACGTGCGGCTGCGTCCAGTGCACCCACGTGCCGCCGAAGTCCAGGGACTTCCCCAGGTCACTCTCGCGTGTCCACGTCCGCCCGCCGAGTCGATCGCGCGCTTCGAGGAGGATCACCGCGGCGCCCTGCTGGGTGAGTTCGCGCGCGGCGGTGACGCCCGCGAATCCTCCTCCGACGACGATGACGTCGGTGTCGTGCTGAGTCATGGCTTACGCCCTTTCGGTTTCTTGGGGAGATGTCGGCCAGGCCGAGGGTGTGGCTCGGGAGGTTCTCGCGAGGCTGTGCTCCACGTCACCTGTACGGATGCACAGTAATCGCCGCATTTCGGTTTGCATAGACCCAATTTGTCTCATGAAAGTAGACTTTGAATCATAAAGGTGGAACATGCTGGTGAGGTGTCGCGTTTCGAGCCTGATTAACGACAAGAGTTTGACCAAATGGACAGCACTGCGAGTCCCTGATTGGATTCGTCGCACGACGGAAGGCAATCACTCCCACGACGGCAGGTGAGTGGCAATGCGTGCTGGGGCACACTGTGCCGCCCACCCGGGGGTCAGTGGCGATGTGAAGCTGGTCTTCGTGGGCTCCGATGGCGACGCTTCGGTTGTTGCCGCGTCGGGGTGATGCACGGTGCATCACCCCGAGGAGTAGGGGTGATGCACGGTGCATCACCAGACCGTTCTTTCGCAGATTTTCGCTTGTCGTTATGAGTGTCGAGGTCAGGGTCGTGGTGTACGCAATCCCATCGGCCGATGGGCGGTCCCCGGACTCTCGACCGCAGGTGAGTGGCAGCGCGTGCCGGCGCACACAATGCCACTCACCTGTGGTGTCTCGTGGTCGGCGGCGGTGTGAAGATGGTGTCGTGGGCTCCGGCGGCCACGCTTGAACTGTTACTGCGTCGGGGTGATGCACGGTGCATCACCCACAGTGTTCTTTCGCGGTG
>JBCEBZ010000434.1:0-3005 GCA_039206675.1 Rhodococcus sp. (in: high G+C Gram-positive bacteria)
GCGCCTGCCCGCTTCCAGGTCGTCCCACATCGATGATCGCGCGTGCGGGTCGATGTCCAGCATCCGACTGCCCGCCACGCGGAACACTCCGTCCGGAACGGTCAGCAACCGGGGAATCCACTGCGGCGGCAGCGGTGTGAGCTTGGCGACAGGGATACCGCGCGCGGTCAGAAGTGCGAGGGCTTCGCGCTGCGCCAGCGCGAGAGCCCGGCGGAACGGCCGCCGCGACAGCTCCTCGCGGAGCGGCAGACCGGACAGGGCGTTGACCGGGTTGTTCAGGTTCAGCAGCAGCTTCGCCCACTGCACCGAACGAAAGTCCTCGTGGGCGTGCAGCGGCAGTCCGGCGTCGTCGAACACCGGCGCGAATGCGGACACCGCCTGATGCTGCTCGATCCCGAGGTCGCCCTCGGACCCCTGGTGGAAGTGCCCGTCGCCGCGGTGCACCACGTTGAACAGCACCATCGCGGCGAGAACGACCTGCTCCGGAAGCGCGGCGCGCAGGGTGTCCGCGTTGCCGAGCCCGTTCTGGGCGCTGACCACGACGGTGCCGGGACCGATCGCCGTTGCCAGCGCGGCACCCGCCTCCGGTGTCCCCGCCGACTTCACCGAGACGACGACGAGATCGGCGGTGGCCGCCGACACGGGCCCGGTATCGAAGGCGATGTCGGAGGCACCGACCCGGATGTCCGATCCGTGCAGGTCCGTCAGCCGCAACCCGTGTTCACGGATCTCGGCCCCGACCCGCTCCCTGCCGATCAGGGTCACCTCGGCGCCGGCCGCGGCGAGCCGGCCCCCGAGGTAGCACCCGATGCTGCCCGCCCCGAAGACGCTGATCCGCAGCGGGCGCGCGCCGCCGCTCATGCCTCGACGGCCTCGTACGCGGACAGCGCCTCCACGGCCCGGCGGCGCACCTCGTCGACCAGTTCGGGCGGTCCGAGCACGGTGATTCCCGAACCGAACCCGAGCACGAGCCGGGCCATCCACTCCAGCGCCCCGTAACTCATGGTCGCCTCGACCGACCCGTCGGCGGCGACCGTGGCGACGTCCATCGGGTAATAGTCGAGCACCCACACGCAGTCGGCGCCGATGTGCAACCGCGCCTGGGGAAGGGACGCGTCGCCGCTGAACAACTCCAGGTTGGAGTCCCGCACGAGAGCCTGCGCCGGCGGGGTCGACGCCTCGTCCAGCTCGGTGGCGGCGTCGATCCGGTCGAGACGGAACAGCCGGACCCCCTCGGCCTGCCTGCACCACGCCTGCAGATAGCTGTGATTGTCGACCAGCACGATCCGCACCGGGTCCACGGTGCGCTCGGTGACCCGGTCCCGGGATGCCGAGTAGTACGTCAGGTGGAGAGCCCGACGGCGATGGAGGGCGGAGCGCACCGCGGCGGCGATGGGATCTTCCGCCACGTCCTCCACCGCGTCCCGCTCGGACGCCGGCGTCGCCGCCGTGCGGGCCGCCGCCGTGCCCGCGGCGTCCTCGATCTTCGCGATCGCACTGTGCGCCGCGGACGGGTCGACCATCCCCGGCATCTCCACCAGCGAACGCAGGGCAATCAGCAGTGCGGTCGCTTCGGTGGACGTCAACCGCAGCGGACGGTCGATGCCCGCCGAGAACGTCACCTCGATGCTCTCCTCGGAGAACGAGAGGTCGATCAGGTCACCGGGCCCGTAGCCGGGCAGTCCGCACACCCACAACTGGTTGAGGTCGGACATCAGCTGTGTGGTGGTGACGCCCAGTTCGGCGGCGGCCTCGGCGGCACTCATCCCGGGGTTCGCGATGAAATACGGCACCAGATTGAGAAGCCGGGACAGTCGCGACGACAGCCTGTTGCTCACGACGTCCCCCCTTCGCCTGCGGCGTCCTTCAGCTTGGTCAGCACATCGTGCCGTAGTTCGGGCGGATCGAGGACCAGGGCGTCCGCCCCGTGACCCGCGACCAGCCGCGCGATCCAGTCCCGGGAGTGGATGGGAATCCGGAGCACGGCGCCGCTGCGCTCGTTCACCCGCTTCTCCTCCGCGGTGGTCGCCAGTCGGCGCAGTTCCTGGGCCCGGCCCTCCGCCACCCACACGGTGGCGGTGCCGGTGACCTCGCCCGAGCCGGTGACCCGGTCGACGATGTCCCGGAGGTCGACGCCGGAAGGTTTGTGGACGACCCCCGACGGCCCGAACTCCGTGACGTCGTCACCGATCCGCGACAGCCGGAACGTCCGGACGGCGCCCCGGTCGACGTCGTGACCGACGAGGTACCACCGGCCGTGGGCGGTGACGACACCCCACGGTTCCACGGTGCGTTCGGTGTACGGCTCGTTGAGAGCACCGCGGTGCGGGAAATGCACGGCGCGGCCGGCATCGACCGCCGCCAGCAACTTCCCCAGTGCCGGTTCTGATCCGCGGGTGCGGGCGGGCACCGCCGTGATCGGGGTGGCCGCCGAATCCGGATCCACCTGCACACCCGCCGCACGCAACTTGAGCAGCGCCCCCTGCGCCGCGGACGTCAACTCCGGCGACTCCCACAACTGGACCGCCACCGCGACCGCCGCCGACTCCTCCTGGTCGAGGTCGATGTCGGGTAGCTCGTACGCATTGCGGTTGATCCGGTAGCCCTCGACCGTCGAGAAGCGGGACGCCTGCCCGGTCTCGAGGGGGACACCGAGATCCCGCAACTCGTTCTTGTCGCGTTCGAACATGCGGCTGAACGCCTCGTCGCTGGCGGAGTCGGCGTACCCGGCAACGCTCTCGCGAATCTTCTCGGCGGTGAGGAACTGTCTGGTGGACAGCAAACAGATCACCAGGTTCATCAAGCGCTCGATCTTGGAAGTCGGCACGCCCGGAAGCCTAGTGGGTGAGCCGCATACGGACTCCCCGAGCGCCGCTACATCGAGGCAATCAGCCGCTCCACCCGCTCGTCCACCGACCGGAACGGATCCTTGCACAGCACGGTCCGCTGAGCCTGGTCGTTGAGCTTGAGATGCACCCAGTCGACCGTGAAGTCGCGTCCGGCCT
>JBCEBZ010000435.1:0-3002 GCA_039206675.1 Rhodococcus sp. (in: high G+C Gram-positive bacteria)
GACCGAGGGCCGCGACATCGTCCTGGGCATCCGGCCGGAACACCTGAAGGTCGTCGACCCGGACGAGCAGGCGGGAGTCCGGCTGTCGGTGGACGTGACGTCCGTCGAGAACCTCGGCAGCGAGCAGGTCGCGTACTGCGAGGTCGGAGGCGCCACGATCTGCGTGCTCGCGCCCAGGCCGATCGCGCTGCATGCCCACCGGTCCGCGGTCCTCACCGCGGATCCCACCCACCTGCACCTCTTCGACCGCACGTCCGGGCGCCGCATGGAGTGGGTGGATGTCCCCGAACTCGCCGACATCGATTCCCCGATTCATCCCGAAACACTTTCCGCAACAGGAGCAGCGTGATGCGTAGATCGAGAATTTCCGCGGCGCTGGCCGCAGCCGTGGCCGCCGCCACGCTGGCCGGCTGTGCCACGGGCGGCGCCGCCCCCGGCGCCGCGGGCAACGGCGCACCGGTGCCCGAACTCGACCCGAACCAGCAGGTCGACATCGTCTTCGAGTCGTACAACCTGCAACAGGCCGGGCTCTGGTCCGACACGATCAACGGGCTCGTCGCCGACTTCGAGGCCGAGCACCCGAACATCCATGTGAAGGCGCAACCCCCGCAGGGGAGCACCACGACCGGCTCCGGAACCGCGAGCAGCGTGCAGACGCAGATGCTCGCCGGCTCACCCCCCGATGTGGCCCAATTGACGTTCGACACTCTCGATTTCGCCGTCAACGAACTCGGCGCCCAGTCGCTCGACGGACTGTTCGGCGCCGAGGCCGTGGACGCGACGTTCGGCGGCGAGCACCCGTTCCACCCGCGGGCCGCGACGCTCGGCGACTGGAACGGCGAGACCTACGGCATCCCGTACGTGTTCTCCACTCCCACCCTCTTCTACAACGCGACGGCACTCGCGAAGGCCGGACTCCCCGCCGACGCGGACCTGTCGACGTGGCCGAAGGTGGCGGCCGCCGCCAAGGCTGTGACGGCGGCGACCGGTAAGCCGGCGCTGTCCGTGTCGTGCTCGGTGAAGGGCGGCAACTGGTGCATGCAGGCGCTGTTCCGCTCGGCAGGCGGCGACGTGCTGTCGCAGGACCGCAAGACAATCGAGTTCGGTGAGCCCGAGGCGGTGTCGGCGGTGACCGCGTTGCGGCAGATGTACGACGACGGCGTCCTCGCCAATCTCGACTCCACCACCCAGTACGAAAGTTTCGCGAAGGGTGACGTGGCGATCCAGTTGCAGACGTCGGCTCTGCAGGGAATGTTCATGAAGTCGGCGGCGACCGGCGGCTGGGACCTGCGGGCCGCACCGATGCCCGCTTTCGACGGGCACGACGCGGTGCCCACCAACTCCGGGTCCGCGCTGTTCACGTTCTCGCAGGACCCGGCGAAGCAGCGTGCGTCGTGGGAGTTCATGCAGTTCATGACGAGCGATCACGCGTACACCGAGATCTCCAGCAAGATCGGCTACCTGCCGCTGCGCCCGTCCCTCACCCAGGACCCGGCGTCGCTGAAGGACTGGGCCGACAACAATCCGCTTCTCGCACCCAATCTCGGCCAGCTCGACAAGCTGGAGCCGTGGACGTCGTACCCCGGCAACAGCTACGTGCAGGCCGACGACATTCTCGAGCAGGCCGTGGAGGACTCCGTCTATTACGGCAAGGACCCGGCCGCCACCATGCAGGCGGCGCAGCAACGGGTGCAGGAACTCATTCAGTAATCACCTTCCCACCGGAACGAGACACCGACACATGACCAGCACTCTGCCGGCGCCGAGCATTCATCGGCGCCTGAACCTGACCGGCACCTACAACTTCCGTGATCTCGGCGGGTTCCCGGCCGAGACGGGAACCACCAGGTGGAACAAGCTGTTTCGTTCGGACGCCCTTCACCAGCTCGACCAGACTGCCCGCGACCTGCTCCGCGAGCGGAGGCTTGCCCTCGTCATCGACCTCCGCGAACAGGAGGAGCTGGACGACAGCCCGACCGCTCTCGACGGCGTCGGACACCGGGTGGCGCACCTGCCGGTGTACGCGGGGGAGATCGACCTCGACGGCGCGAACTTCGATCTGACGGTCGTCTACCGCCGGATCGTCGAGAACTACGGACACCGCCTCACCCGCGCGGTCCGGGCCATCGCCGGCTCGGGTGACGACCCCACCCTCGTGCACTGCACGGCAGGCAAGGACCGGACCGGCCTGGTCATCGCGTTGACGCTTGCCGCGGTCGGGGTCGATCAGCGGGACATCGTCGCCGATTACGCGATGTCCGAGATCCTCCTCGCCGGGGAGTGGGCGTTCGCCATGGCCGAGAAGATGCGCGCTCGCGGTCTTCCCGACGGCGTCGACGTCGATCACCTGGTCGGCGCCAGCCCGGCGGCGCTGATGCGCGCGACCCTCGACTCGATCACCACGGCACACGGCGGCGTCCGCGGCTACCTTCACGCACACGGCATGACCGAGAGCGAATTCGACGACCTGCGCCGCGCACTCGTTGCCTGACATCCACTTCCACAGGAGAACTTTCATGTCCCAGTACGGGGAACCGGACCACTACATCCTGCACGTGAGCGACACCCACTTCGTCACCGACGGCGACCTGCTCCACGACACCGTCGACAGCGATGCCAACCTCACTCGACTGTTCGATCGGCTCGAGAAGGCCGGCAGGCGGCCCGAGGCCATCGTGTTCACCGGCGACCTCGCCGACACGGGCGAACCCGAGGCGTACGTGCGTCTGCGCCGGATCGTCGAGCCTGCCGCGGAACGCCTCGGCGCGAAGGTGATCTGGGTGATGGGCAACCACGATACCCGGCCCGCCTTCCGGAGCGGCCTCCTCGACGCCGAGCCCACCCAGGACTCGGTCGACGCGGTCGTCGACGTCAACGGTTTGCGGATCATCGTGTTGGACAGCACGGTTCCGGGGTTCCACCACGGACTGATCAGCGACGAGCAACTCGCCTGGCTGACGGACGTCCTCACCGAGCCGGCACCGCACGGCACCCTGCTCGCC
>JBCEBZ010000436.1:0-7602 GCA_039206675.1 Rhodococcus sp. (in: high G+C Gram-positive bacteria)
GCATCGACGGTGTCCGAACCCGCGTCCTGCAACTGGTAGGCCTGCAACTTGTGCATCAGCCCGATGCCCCGGCCCTCGTGCCCGCGCATATAGAGCACCACCCCGCGACCCTCCTGCGCGACCATGTCCAGAGCGGCATCGAGCTGCGGCCCGCAATCACAGCGCAGCGAACCGAACACGTCACCGGTCAGGCACTCCGAGTGCACGCGCACCAGCACATCGCTGCCGTCACCGTCCGGGCCGGGCAGATCCCCGCGGACCAACGCCACATGCTCGACGTCGTCGTAGATGCTCCGGTACCCGACGGCCGTGAACTCGCCGTGCCGGGTCGGAATACGCGCGGACGCGACCCGCTCCACATGCTTCTCGTGCTTGCGGCGCCACGCAATGAGGTCGGCGATCGAGATCAGCGCGAGGTCGTGGTCGTCGGCGAAGACCCGCAGCTCATCGGTCTGGGCCATGTGACCCTCGTCCTTCTGGCTGACGATCTCGCAGATCACCCCGGCGGGCCGCAGATCCGCCATCCGCGCCAGGTCCACCGCGGCCTCGGTGTGGCCGGGACGACGCAGCACGCCGCCCTCCTTCGCCCGCAGCGGCACCACATGGCCGGGCCGGGTGAAGTCCTGGGCACCACTCGACGGGTCCGCCAGCAACCGCATCGTCGCGGCGCGGTCGGACGCGGAGATGCCGGTGCCGATGCCCTCACGGGCGTCGACGGTGACGGTGTACGCGGTGCCGTGCTTGTCCTGATTGGTGGCGTACATCGGGGGCAGGCCGAGGCGGTCGCAGTCGGCGCCGTCGAGCGGCACACAGAGATAACCGGAGGTGTATCGCACCATGAAGGCCACCAACTCGGGGGTGGCCTTCTCCGCGGCGAAGATGAGGTCCCCCTCGTTCTCGCGGTCTTCGTCGTCCACGACGACGACAGCCTTGCCTGCGGCGATATCCGCAACGGCGCGCTCGATAGTGTCGAACCTGGTCACGTGCTCGGTCTCCAAAGTCTGGGGTGACGCATCTTCGAATACAACGGATGCATCCGTGGGATGCTCCTCAACAGTACGACTCAGCGGCCGGCCGCTTGCAGCCGCTCCACATACTTCGCGATCACGTCGACCTCGAGGTTGACGGGCGTCCCGACGGACGCCGCCCCCAGCGTGGTCAGTTGCAGCGTGGTCGGGATGAGCGAGATCTCGAAATATTCGGCCCCGCGTTCCCCGCCGAGCGCCGACACCGTCAGCGACACACCGTCGACCGTGATCGACCCCTTCTCCACGACGTACCGGGAGATGGCGTCGGGCAGGGCGATGCGCACGACCTCCCAGTTCTCGGACGGGCTGCGGCTGATGATGTGCCCGGTGCCGTCGACGTGGCCCTGGACGAGGTGGCCGCCGAGGCGGCTGTTCAGCGCCGCGGCCCGCTCCAGGTTGACGCGGCTGCCCACGTCGATCTTCTCCAGACTCGACCGGTTCAGCGTCTCCTGCATGACGTCGGCGGTGAAGGAGCCGTCGGCGAGCACCTCGACGACGGTCAGGCAGACGCCATTCACCGCGATCGAATCACCGTGCGACGCATCGGAAGTCACGACCGGACCACGCACGGTGAACCGTGCGGCGTCGGCCAGTTCCTCCTTGGCGACGACCTCACCCAACTCTTCGACGATCCCGGTGAACACTGTGGCTTCTCCTACGTTCGGTGACTGTCAGGGTTTTCGGACACTGCTGGAACCAGACTCAACAACAGATCGGGGCCGATTGTTTCGACCGACTCGTGCCGGAACCGCAGGGCGCCGCCGATCGTGTGCACACCCGCCTCCGACACCGCGGACGCACCCGCACCGAGGACCAGCGGGGCGAGGTAGGCCTGGATGCGGTCGACCCGGCCCGCGGCGAGGAACGCGCCCGCCAGCCGGGGCCCGCCCTCGAGCAGCACGTCGGTGTAGTCGGCGAGCGCGGCGAGGACCTCGTCCACGTCCCGGGTGCGCAGCCGCAGCGTGGGCGCCGAGTCGTCGAGGACGCGGGCGCCGGGCGGAATGTCGCCGAGTCCGACGACGACGCGCACCGGCTGGTGCGCGGCGAGCGACCCGTCGGGCGTGCGGGCGGTCAGGCGGGGGTCGTCGGCCAGCACCGTCCCCGTCCCGACCACGATCGCGTCGAGTTTCGCGCGGTCGGCGTGCACGCGTTCCCGCGCCTCGGGACCGGTGATCCACTGGCTGGTGCCGTCGGCGGCCGCGCTGCGGCCGTCCAGCGTGGCCGCGTACTTCCAGGTCACGTGCGGTCGTCCGGTGCGCTGCCGGTGCAGCCAGGCCCGGAGCGGGCCGCGTTCGACGTCGTTCGCGCGCAGACCGGACGTCACCTCGACGCCCGCCGACACGAGCGTCTCGGCGCCGCCGGCGGCCTCCGGGTTCGGGTCGCCCACCGCGTAGTGCACGGCGACCACGCCGGCATCGAGGAGGGCCCGCGAGCACGGCCCGGTCCGGCCCTGGTGGTTGCACGGTTCCAACGTGACGACGGCGGTGCCGCCGCGGGCGGCGTCCCCCGCCTCCCGCAGCGCGACGACCTCCGCGTGGGGGCCGCCGGGCGGCTGTGTCATCCCGACGCCGGCGATGCGCCCGGCGGCGTCGAGGATCACCGCGCCGACCGCCGGGTTCGGGCTGGTGAAGCCGCGCGCCGACTCCGCGGCGCCGATCGCGATCTGCATCGCGGCGTCGAGGTCCGCGGCCGAATTCTCGTGCCGCACGAGGGGTTTCACGATGAGCCGGGCGCCGCTACCGCGACAGGCTCAGGTGCGGCGACGCCTTCGCGGCGCTGGCACGCAGGGCGCGCACGGCCTCCGCGGGATCGCTCGTGCCGTAGACGGCGGACCCGGCGACGAAGCAGTCGACGCCGGCCTCGGCGGCGGCCTCGACGGTGTCGGCGTTGATGCCGCCGTCGATCTCCACGACCAGCCGCAGCTCACCCGAGTCGACGAGGCGGCGGACGGCCTTCGCCTTCGACAGGACCTCCGGGATGAACGACTGACCACCGAAGCCGGGTTCGACGCTCATGACGAGGAGCGTGTCGAAGTCCTTCAGGATCTCCAGGTACGGCTCGATCGGCGTGCCGGGCTTGACGCTGAGGCCGGCCTTGGCGCCTGCGGCACGGATGTCGCGGGCGACGGACCGGGGGTCGTCGGTCGCCTCGGCGTGGAACGTGACGTTGTGCGCGCCGGCCTCCGCGTAGGGCGGCGCCCAGCGGCCGGGGTCGTCGATCATGAGATGGCAGTCGAGCGGGATGTCCGTCGCCGCCAGCAGGCTCTTCACGATCGGGAGGCCGAGGGTCAGGTTGGGCACGAAATGTGCGTCCATCACGTCGACGTGCAGCCAGTCGGCACCGGCGACCGCGTCCGCCTCCTCGGCGAGACGCGCGAAATCGGCAGACAGAATGGACGGTGCGATCATCGGGGTTGCCACGCGCCGAAGTTTAGTCGTACGCGTGTGGGGGCCGGGTCACGCGGTCCATACTGGGCCCATGCCGACCTGGACGGACGTCGTGACGATCGGGGCGTCCCTGCCGGAGGTGCAGGAGAGCACCTCGTACAACACCCCGGCACTGAAGGTCGCGGGCAAGCTGCTCACCCGGTTGCGAACCGAGTCGGACGGCGGCCTGGTGGTGATGTGCGGCCTCGACGAGAAGGCGGCGCTACTCGCCCAGGGCGCACCGTTCTACACCACACCGCACTACGACGGTCACGGTTCGATCCTCGTGGACCTCGAGAACGTCGACCTCCCGCAGCTGACCGAGTTGCTGCGGGACGCCTGGCGGATCAAGGCGCCGGCGAAGCTGCGCAAGCAGTTCGACGAGATCTGACGGAAAGGCGAGGGCCCGGGCGGCGCCCGCACACCGGCCCGGACCCTCCTCGGATCGGCGTCAGACGCCGAGCTTGAGACCCGCCCCGGCATCGACCCGGAGTTGCTGACCGGTGACGAACCGGGACTCGTCGGACGACAGGAACACCACCGCGTGCGAGATGTCCTCGGGTTCGACCCACGGGGTGGGCATCGCCTGCATGAACGGGAACGTGACCTTCGCGTCCTCGGCGGTCGGATTCTCGAGGTCGGGGCGGAACGTGCGGAACATCGGGGGGCTCTGCAGCATGTCCGTGTTGCAGTTGGTGGGATGGATCGCGTTGACGCGGATGGACTTCGGACCCAGGGTGAGCGCGAGCGAGTTGGTGTACGTCCACAGCATCTTCTTGGCGAGGCCGTAGCCGTCGCCGCCCGGCCCCTGCAGCGCCTGCTGGCCGTTCAGGCCGGTCTGCGGGACCAGCCCGGCCACCGATCCGGTCGCGATGATCGACGCGCCGGCGTCCAGGTGCGGGAGCGCCGAGTGAATCGTGTTGACCACGCCGACGAAGTCGACGTCGAACGCATCGACAAAACCCTCGACGGGCACGTCGTTCCCGAGGGGCGCGATTCCCGCGTTGGCGACCACGACGTCCAGCCGTCCCAGGGTCGCCACCGCGGCGTCGAGTTCGCGGCGCAGCGCCGCGCGGTCGCGGACGTCCACCTTGGCGGTGACGACGCGACGTCCCGCCTTCTCGACGAGCCGTCCCGTCTCGGCGAGGTCGGCCTCGGTGGCCAGCGGGTACCCGTTGGATGCGATGTCCTCGCAGAGGTCGAAAGCGATGATGTCGGCGCCCTCGTCGGCGAGATGCACGGCATGACTACGCCCCTGACCCCGCGCCGCTCCCGTGATCAGAACGACCTTCCCCGCTACCCGATTCATCTGAAGTCCTCCACTCGCTTCGTGACGCTCGTCTCTGTCGCGAGAGTAAGTAGAACACGTTTCACAGTGAAAGTGAAACAGGTTCTACCCCGTGGCGGGCGGGGAACCGGGTAGCGGAGGGCGACCGTCCTACGGCTTGCGCAGCGCGGCCATGAACATCGCGTCGGTCCCCTGCCGGTGCGGCCAGAGCTGGACGCTCGGACCGTCACCCAGTCCCGGCACGCCGGGAACGAGTTCACGCGTGTCGAGAGCCGTGAGCCCGTGGCGCCGCACCGCGTCCGCGACCACGGCCACCGTCTCGGACAGATGCGGCGAACACGTCGCGTACAGGATCACGCCACCGGGACGAACCAGGCGGGCGGCCGACGCGAGGAGTTCCCGCTGCAGTTTCGCGAGACCCGCCACGTCCGACGGCTGCCGGCGCCACCGCGCCTCCGGACGTCGCCGCAGCGCACCCAGTCCGGTGCACGGCGCGTCGACCAGAATGCGGTCGAAACCGCCCTCCAGCCCGGGATCCCGGCCGTCGGCGACGTGCACGTCCACCGGGAGTTCCTTCGTCGTCTTGCGGATCAGGTCCGCACGGTGTTCCACCGGCTCCACGGCGTCGAGGCGCCCGCCCTCGATTCCGGCGAGCGCACCGAGAAGCGCGGCCTTGCCGCCGGGGCCCGCGCACAGGTCGAGCCAGCGGCCGGTGTCCGGTCCGTCCAGCGGCGCCAGCGACAGCGCGCGGGCGACGAGCTGGCTGCCCTCGTCCTGCACTCCGGCGAGCCCCTCACGGACCGCGTCGAGCAGACCGGGGTCGCCGCCGTCCAGGTACACCGCGTACGGCGAGTACCGGCCCACCTCCCCGCCGGTGGCGAGCGCGAGTTCCTCCGACGAGATCTCCCCCGGACGGGCGACGAGATGCACCGCGGGCCGCGCGTCGTCGGCGATGAGCACGTCCTCGAGTTCGCCGGCGTCGGCGCCGAGCGCGTCCGCGAACACCTGCGCGATCCAGGTGGGGTGTGCGTGCTCGAACGCCAGCCGACCCACCGGGTCGGCCGGGGCCAGCCGCTCCACCCATTCCGCCTCGGACCGCTCCGACACCCGGCGCAGCACCGCGTTGACGAAACCCGCCTTCCCCGGGCCGGCCTCCGCGCGCACCAGGTCGACGGAGGTGGCGACGGCGGCGTGCGGGGCGACGCGGGTGCGCAGCAGCTGGTAGGCGCCCAATTGGAGAACGTCGAGGAGCGGTCCGTCGATCTCGGCGATCGGCCTGCCCGCGCAGTCGGCGATCACGGCATCGAGAAGCCCGCGGGCGCGGGCGGCGCCGTATGCCAGTTCCGTGGCGAGGGCGGCGTCGCGTCCGTCCAGGCGCCGCTCACGCAGCAGCCCGGGCAGCACCAGATTGGCGTACGCGTCGCGTTCCCGGACGGCGCGCAGCACGTCCCTCGCGGCGAGCCGCGGCTGGTCGAGCCCGGACTGGGACGCGTCGGGGCGGCGCGCCTGCCGGGGGCGGTTGTTGCGGGCGCCCGAGCCGGACTGGCCGCGGCGTGCGGGCCTTCTGGATTCGCTCACTGTGCCCGTACCTCCGCGTCGAGTCGTGCGCCCCGCGCCCAGTCCAGGGCGGCCATCTGTTTCTTGCCCTGCGGCTGGACGCGGTCGAGCCGCACCGCCGTCGTGGACGTCCCGATCAGAAATCCGGACTTGGTCACGGAGATCTCCCCCGGCTCCAGTCGCTCGTCCGTGAGGGTGACCGGGCCGACCTTGACCCGCAGATCACCGATCGTCGTCCAGGCGCCGGGCCCGGGGGTCACCGACCGGACGTGCCGGTCCACCGCCGCAGCTGGTCTGTCCCACCGGATCCGGGCCGCCTCGACCGTCACCTTGGCGGCGTGCGAGACCCCCTCGGCCGGTTGCGGGACCGCGGTGATCGCGCCGTCCTCGATCCCGTCGAGAACCGACTCCAGGAGCACGGCGCCGCTGTCGGCCAGCCGTCCGAGAAGGTCGCCCGCGGTGTCGGTATCGCGGATCCGCTCGGTGACCACCCCGTAGACCGGGCCGGTGTCCATCCCCGCCTCCAGCCGGAACGCGCTCGCGCCGGTCATGTCGTCGCCCGCGCCGATCGCGGCCTGCACGGGGGCGGCCCCGCGCCACGCCGGCAACAGCGAGAAGTGCAGGTTCACCCAGCCGTGGGCCGGGATGTCGAGCACCTTCTGCGGCAGCAGCGCCCCGTACGCGACGACGGGCGCGCAGTCGGGTGCGACGTCCGCGAGGCGCGCCAGGAACTCCGGTTCCGTGGGCCGCTCGGGGGTGAGCACCTCGATGCCGTGCGAGTCGGCGAGCGCGCCGATCGGTGAGCGGACCACCTTGCGTCCACGTCCAGCGACCGCGTCGGGGCGGGTGATCACCGCCACGACGTCGTGGCGTGGCGAACGGATCAGGCGTTCGAGTGAGGGAACGGCGGGCTCGGGGGTTCCGGCGAAGACTATGCGCACGCCGGCGACCCACACGACGGACGGTGGACCGCTGCGCGGGCCGAAACGGTACTCACGAAGGAAGCTCCCCTTTGATCGACGATGTGCCGACCAGTCTAGGGAGTCGCACCCGGGCCGTAACACTCGGCGAACGGTCGGCGAATCGATTCCGCAGAACCGCACACAGCGACGGCGGACGGGTATCGACTGTTCCGAGGCCGGCGCGAACGGTCGGGCCGGTGTCCCGTTTTCGACCCTCTGGAGGTAACGATGGCAGGAATCGAGAGCAAGTTCGACAAGGCCTACGAGACGAAGCCCGTCCACGAACTGGCAGACGCCCCCGTCGCCGCCCTGCAGGGCGTGAGCGATTCCGACGCCGAACA
>JBCEBZ010000436.1:7702-11997 GCA_039206675.1 Rhodococcus sp. (in: high G+C Gram-positive bacteria)
AGCTAGCGGTTGCTGTCGACGACGACCTCCGGGATGCCCGCGCCGATCGGGACGAACTCGCAGTGAGCGAGCGGAACCGCGTCCGGGTCGAGCGCCGCACGGACCAGGTCGAGCGCGAACGGGTCGTACGGAGCCCGGAAGTGTCCGGTGCCGTCCTCGGGGCATCGATCCTGGATCAGGATGTTGACCGCCCCGGCGCCGCGGAGCGCCATGTTCGTGTACGGCTGGATCATTTCGTCGTACCGCGACCCGATCGTCGTGTACGAGACGCCGGGAACAGTGTCGCCGCCCGCGTTGAGGTCGTTCATGAACGGCGAGCCCTGCATCTGTTGACTGACGGCGACCGACGTCACAGTGCGGGCGAAGTCCGGGCCGCCGGGCAGCGCCTGCACGACCGGAACGAGGCCGTACATCACTCCCCCGTAGCTGGGCGACGCCAGCCCGACCCAGTGGTCGACGAACGGGGCGCCGCCGAGCTTGTTGACGTAGTACCTGGTGACGTTCGCGCCCTGCGAGTAGCCGACGACGTCGACCCTGTCGGCGCCGGTGGCGTCGCGGACCCGGTCGACGAACCGGCCGAACTCCGCCGCGCTCGCGACGATGTCCTCGGTCCCGAACGAATCGGCGCCCGGCGCCCCGCCGTAGTTGAGCGCGAACACGCAGTAGCCGTCCGCGGCGAGCATCGGCGACAGGGCGGCCCAGTCCGCGTAGGCGCTGGCGTCGGTGCCGTGCGCGAGCACCACGGGGTCGGGATGGTCCGGCGAGGGCGTGCAGGAGAAGTCGTTCGATCCGGCGGGCGCGCTGCCCGGGTGGTCGTGGGCATACCGGGCGGCGGCACTGCGGCCGGCCTGCGGGAGCCCGGCCGTGGCCGGAACGACGGGTTGGGGCGGGGATGCATCGTCCGCACGAGCGGTGGACACTGCGCCGGACATCAGCAGGACGACACCCGCGACGACCGCACCGGCACCCCGAAACCTCATGATCCCTCCCGACTTCGCTGCGATGTTTCTGTGAACCCTCCCAGAATGTGCACGCGCTGTCGCGTCGAGGCGGTTGGCCCCCGGTGAGGCCGTGGTGCCCTACGAGTCGGTCTTGTCCTTGCCGGCATCGCTCGTATCGTCTTCCGCGAGAAGGCGATACAGCGCGCGTCGCGCTTCGGTGAGTATCTCGCCGGCCCGCCGCACCTGGTCGTCGTCGCCGACCGCGGCGACCTGCCCCGCGGCACCCATCAGCAGCCCGATCAGGCCCCGCAGGTCCTCGGCGGGCCTGCCGACGCTCTCCCGCACGTCGTCCCACGGGGTGCCGAGTTCGGTCCTGTTCGCTTCGACGAAGGCCGTGCCCTCGTCCGTGAGGCGCGCGGTCTTGCGGCCCGCCACCTTGTCGATGAGCACGAGCCCCTCGTCCTCGAGCTGCGAGAGCGCGGGATAGATCGATCCGGGACTGGGCTTCCACACCCCGTCGCTGCGTTCGACGATCTGCTGGATCAGCTCGTAGCCGTGCATCGGCTGCTCGGTGAGCAGCAGCAGGATCGCGGAGCGGACATCGCCGCGCCGTCCCCGCCCACCCCGCCCGCGTCCGCGGCCGAAGTGCATTCCGGGCCCGAACCCGGGACCGCCGCCCTCAGGGCCGAAGCCGCCTCGGCGGTGTCCGTGACGATGCGGCCCCTCGGGCCGTGCCATCCGTTCGCGTCCGAATCGTTCCCGTCGGGAACCTCTGTGTTCGAAATGGAAGTCTTCCATCATCAGCCTCCTTCTGTATCGCTGATGCATCAACGATATATCGTCAATCGTTCGGTGGCAAGGTCCTGCTCTGTGACGGTGACCAACTACCCGATACGAATGGGGTCGATCTGCACCCGCGCGGGCTGCGAGTCCTTCCGCGCGCTGCGCACCGACTGCGCATCACCCAGCGCCTTGGCCAGCGGTTTCCCCTCCCCGCGGGGCACCCGGATCAGCATGCGCTCCACGTCCGCCGGCTCCGGTGCGTCACCGGAGAACGGCAGCCGCTCCCCGGCGGGCAATTCGACGGGGCCGAGCAATTCCGCATTCGCCGGCAGGTCGGCGAGGTCCAGGAGGTCGGCGATCGCCTTCGCGCTGCCGTCGATCGCCGCGAGGTGGATGGCGGGCGGGAACCCGACCTCCGCACGCTCCTCGTACTGCGCACGCGCGTGACCGACCGGATCCCAGCGGACCAGCGCCTGCACCGTCGGAATGCCCGAATCCGCGACCACGACCACCTGACCGCCGTCGGCGAACGGACGGACGAGCGACGACGCCGTCATCCACCGCCGCATCGTCTCCTCGGCGGCACGCAGATCGGGACGGCCCAGCAGCGCCCAGCCGTCCAGCAGCAACGCCGCGCCGTAGCCGCCCGGCATCACCGGTTCGGCCCCGACCGTCGACACCACGAGGGTGGGGCCCTGCTTCACTTCGTCGACGACGTCCGACCCTCCCGACATCCGGACGGCGACCCCGGGGAAGGCGCGACCCAGTTCCTCGGCGGTGCGGCCCGCACCGACCACGACGGCCCGCAGCGCCCGCGCTCCGCATGCGTGGCAGCGGTGTGCGGCGTCGGCGACGCCGCACCACCGGCAGGCGGGTGTTCCCGCCCCGTCCGGACCGGCCGCGGACGGCAGGGCGAGCGGCCCGTTGCAGCGCCGGCACCGCGCCGGTGCCCGGCATTTGCCGCACGCGAGGCTGGGGACGTAGCCGCGCCGGGGCACCTGGACCAGCACCCCGCGGCCGGCGCCGAGAGCCTCCCGGGCGGCGGCGAAGGCGATGGCGGGCAACCGGGCGGCCCGCGCTCCGGGGTCGCGGGCCAGGGCGTGGTCGCTGTCCGCGAGTGCGGTGATCTTCGGGGCGGCCGCCCGGACCGAGTCCCGGGAGGCCACGAGGTCGTGGGCCCAGCCCGAGTCGACCAGGGCCTGGGCCTCCGCGGTGCGTGCATGACCGGCCAGCACCACCGCGCACCCACTGGCGTACGCGCGGAGCAACGCCACCTCGCGGGCGTGCGGATACGGCGCGCGCGGTTCGGAATGGTTGTCGTCCCCGTCGTCCCACACCACGATCAGTCCCGTCCGCGGCGTCGGCGCGAACACCGAACTGCGGGTCCCGACGACGACCCGTGCGGTTCCGCGCAGCGCCGCCAGCCAGCGCCGGTAACGCAGGGCGGGCCCGAGACCGGCGGCGAGTCCGACGACGGCGTCCTTGCCCAGCAGCGTCTCCGCCGCGGCGACCACCCGGTCGAGGTCGCGCTGGTCGGGGACCACGACGACGGTGCTCGCCCCGGCGGCGGAGACGAGCCCGGACAGTTCCGCGAGACGCGCCGGCCAGTCCTCGCCGGGCAGTGCCTGCCAGACCGCGCGGGGGGCGCGCCCCTCGGACAGCGCCGTGAGGAACGCGGCACCGTGGACGTACCGGTCCCATGCGTCGGTGGCGATGGCGGTGCCGGACACCTCGGGCGGTTCGGACGCGGCCTCGGACTCCGCCCGCGCGTGCCGCGGCGGGATCGCGAGCCGCAGGACGTCCGCGCGGGTTCCGGCGTAGCGGCCGGCGACGAGGTCGACCACCCGGGTGATCTCCTCGGTCAGCACCCGCTCCGGCGAGATCACCCGTTCGAGCCAGCCGAAACGGCCCTGATGGTCGCTCGTCGCGGTGCGGGCCACGACGAATCCGTCGACGAGGCGCCCGGCGAACCGGATGCGGACCCGGACGCCGGGCTGCGCCTGCTCGTCGAGGTCCTTCGGCACGAGATAATCGAACTCGCGGTCGAGGTGCGCGAGCGGAAGGAGCGGCAGCACCCGGGCGACCGGGTCGACTTCTGCCGCAACCTTTTCCGCGCTCACGCAGCGGCTCCTACCGCGGCGGCGTCCGCCGCGCCGTGACGACCGATCAGAGGCCTGCGGCTGCCCGCAGCTTCTCCGCCCGGTCGATGCTCTCCCACGGGAGGTCGATGTCGGTACGACCGAAGTGACCGTACGCCGCGGTCTGCGCGTAGATCGGCCGCAGCAGGTCGAGGTCGCGGATGATGGCGCCCGGACGCAGATCGAACGTCTCGGTGATGGCCTGCTGAATCCGTGCCGGATCCGTCTTCTCGGTCCCGAACGTCTCGACGAACAGGCCGACCGGCGCCGCCTTGCCGATCGCGTACGCCACCTGGACCTCGATCCGGTCCGCGAGGCCGGCCGCGACCGCGTTCTTGGCCACCCAGCGCATGGCGTAGGCCGCCGACCGGTCGACCTTCGAGGGGTCCTTGCCGGAGAACGCGCCGCCGCCGTGGCGGGCCATGCCGCCGTA
>JBCEBZ010000437.1:0-11997 GCA_039206675.1 Rhodococcus sp. (in: high G+C Gram-positive bacteria)
GTACCACCGCGAACTGATGCACGCCATCCTCCGCGACCGGGTGCACATCGCCGAGGCCGTCAACGCCACCGTCATCTCCCTCGACGACGCACCCGCCGGCTACGCCGAATTCGACAGCGGCGCCTCGAAGAAGTTTGTCATCGATCCCCACGGCCTCGTCTCCGCCTGAGACGAGACCGCGTGAGTCAGCCGCTCCCCGGAAGTTCGACTGAGACAATCAGTTCGGACATCCGGGGAGCAGCTGCATCCAAGGATTCCGGCCTCACGCTTGATGTGGTGATCTGATCAATCCGGCAAGCTCGGCGAGCCGCAATGCCGCGTGGATGGCGAATTTCGCGTGACCGGTCGGTTCCTGGCCGAGTACGTCCGTGGCGCGCTCGATCCGGTAGTAGAGGGTCGTGCGGTGGATGTTCAGAGCGGTGGAGGTTGCATTCACGTCGCCTTCTCGTTCCAGATAGGCGAGCAGCGTCGCGGCCAGCGGCATGCGGCGTTCGTCGATCAGCGTTGCCACACCCCGGTGGATCGACGCGACGCCGGCGCGGTTCCACTCCACGGCGAAGAAGAGCCGGTACTCACCGAGGTCGTCCCAGCCGGCGCGTCCATCGAAGCCGGGGACCGTGGCGGCGACCTGCGCCGCGTACTCGGCCTGGTGCAGCGAGGAGCCGAACCCGTCTCGCGATCCCAGCGCCCCGCCGAGGCCGACCGCGTGCACGACGACGTCGTGCAATGTCGCGGCGCGGTGCGCAGCGGCGCCGATCTGATCGAGCGTGGCGGTGGCGGACTCGGCCGACGAGACGAGCGCGACGACGTCGTGACCGCGCAGGTACGCCACCGCACCAGGCGGATCGAGAAAGTCGATGAAGGTGTCGACGACACCCGCCTCGAGTTGTGTATCGCCGGCGTCGGCACCGTTGTCGACCTCGGCGGATCGTCGCCCGCGATAACTGACGACAGCCAGATATGTGTGTTGCAGGTCGGCGATCTCGAAGTCGTCGCGCAGTTGCCGGAACAGCGCCTGGCGGCGATTGCCGCCGGCACGTTGGATATCGCGCAGCATCTCACCGCCGGCGGCGACGTTGTGTCGTGTCGCCTCACCGTGTCCGAGTAGGTGTGGTCGCATCTCGCGGCCGGCGTCGATCACCCGGGCGATGTCGTCCTCGTCGACCGGTGGGTCGGCATCGATGAGCCATATTCGGGCCAGGACGTGCGCTCCGGCCATGAGGGGGATCATCACCCGGGGCAGCAGACCGTGGTCGGCGCTCCCGGGGATGCGCAGGGCCTCGCGGGCGGCGGTCACGCCGCACTCGGCGAAGTAGCGCAGATGCTGTTCGGTCGGGCTCCGGTTGAGCAACGCCTGCACACGCGCGTCGTCGACACGTCCGGTCTGCGCGCTGGCCGCCAGCGGTCGAAACGAGCGGTCGTCGACGAACACCGCGCGGTTCAGGTCAGCTGCGAGCTGGTCGGTGATTCTCTGTACATCGTTCAACAGCGCGAACCCTTTCCGGTCACCCAGACCATCCCATGTCGTCTCGGGCGGCATCGTCCCACCCTCCGCATCGCCCGCCGGAGCGAGAGTCTGTCCGGAGTGATTAGACGTTTGTAGCAAAACGCGTGGTATTCGTGCTGGTAATGCTCGACATCGCTCCGATGACCCGTGTCCCGTGTCACACCTACGTTTGGTTCAGGTTCACACCGCACGGCGCAGAGCACCCGGTTTCAGGCGCTCAGGGGTGCGGACACCCATCCGCTTCAGCAAGGAGTGATCGTGCCAGCGACGAAGAAGGCATCATCGGATCAAGGCGCGACGGCGGTGGCGTTCAAACGTCGTTTCCTGTGGCGGCTGCTCGTTCTGCTCACCGGAGCGATGTTCCTCGACGGCTACATTTTCGGGATACTCGGTCCGGCGACCGGCAGGATGAGCGCCGATCTGGGGCTCTCTCCGCTGTGGGAGGGTCTGATCGCGGCGGGCACCTTGATCGGCATCTTCGCCGGTGCGCCGCTCGGCGGGTGGGCCGCGGACAGGTTCGGGCGCAAGCCGGTGCTGATGGTGGACATGGCTCTGTTCGTGTTGGTATCGGCGGTGCAGTTCTTCACCGATTCGGCGTGGGAACTGTTCCTCGCACGGCTTGCCATAGGTGTCGCGATCGGGATTCAGTACTCGATGGGAGCACCACTGCTGTCCGAGTTCGCTCCCGACCGGCTGCGTGGCAGGCTGCTCGGGTTGACCCTGGTCACCTGGTACGTCGGCTTCATGGTCGCGTTCCTCGTCGGGCATCTGTTGATCGATGCGGGAATCAGCTGGCGGATGACGCTGGCGACGTCGATCGTGATTGCGGTGCCGCTGTTCCTCGGCCAGATCGGATTGCCCGAGTCACCACGGTGGTTGTGGATTCAGGGGCGTAGGGACGAGGCACTCGGTGTCTCCCGGCGGTATCTGCTGGAGAACACTGCCGATGTCGAGCACGAGGACACCCGGCCGGGCAGCTTCGGCATGTTGTTCTCTCGCCGGTACTGGCGGACGACGCTGTTCACGTCGGGTTTCTGGTTCTGCGCGGTGACCCCGTACTTCGCGATCGCGACCTTTGCGGACAGCGTGTTGGCGGACTACGGACTTGGCGGCGGGATCGCCGGCGGGATCGGGCTCTCCGCGCTCTCGGTTGCCGGCGTGGTGGTCATGGTGCTGCTGATCGACAAGGCCGGCCGACGCGCGCTGGTGGTGCCGACACAGTGGTTGTGCACAATTTTTCTCGCCGTGATCGGATTGTGGGTGGGGGCGCCGCCGATGGTCGTGCTGACGCTGTTCCTTGCCTTCTCGTTTTTCACCGTGATCTACGGTGGGATGACCAATATCTACCCGGCAGAGGTCTTCCCGACCGAAATCCGCGGAATCGGCATGGGTTTCGCAGTTGCGGTCAGTCGGGTGGGCGCCGCACTCGGGACATTCCTGTTGCCGTGGTCGATGGCGAACCTGGGCACCACGATCAGCATGCTGATCGCCGCCGGCATCGCCGGGACCGGCGCCGCGTTGTCTCAGTGGTTGGCTCCCGAAACCAAGGGAAAGACCTTGACCGAAGCCTCCGCCGGCCTCAGCTAGCCCACACCGGCCGATCGGCCGAACGACGACATAACACGCTTCGCCACCGTCGAGGTGGAGACGTAACAGCCCCGATGAGCAGCCCAGACTCATCATCGAAAAGGAGTAGAAAATGACGGAATTCGATTGGCACGCAGAACGTGGAGACCTGGAAGATCTCGCCCTGCTCGACCGTGAACCCACCGACGAGGGCATCGACCTCGTGGCGGTGCGCGCCCACCGGTTGAACCGGGTACGGTCCCAGATGGCCGAACTCGGCGTCGACGCACTGATCCTGTCGGACCCGGTCAACATCCGCTACGCCACCGGCGCGCGGAACATGCAGGTCTTCTCGATGCGCAACGCCCCGTCGCGGTACCTGCTGCTCACCCAGAGCAACTCCATCCTCTACGAATTCACCGGATGCCTGCACCTCCCCGACGGCCTCGAGACGATCGACGAGGTGCGCCCCGCCAAGACCGCGAGCTTCGTCGCCGCCGGACCCCACATCGCCGCGTTCGAACGCGCATGGGCTCAGGAGATGGCCGAGGAGATCACCCGCCTCGTCGGCGACCGCCCGACCGTCGGTCTCGAGCGGCTAAACGCCGGGGCCGCGATCGAACTCAATGCCAACGGCATTCGAGTCGTCGATGCTCAGTACGCGGTGGAGATGGCCCGGGCGATCAAGTCCGACGAAGAACTGAAGTGCATCAAGGCCTCACTCCGGGCGACCGAGCGAGGCGTCGGTGCCCTCCGCGCAGCCATCAAGCCCGGACTCACCGAGGCCGAGCTGTGGTCGGTCCTGCATCAGTCCGTCATCGCGCAGAACGGCGACTACGTGGAGACCCGGCTGCTCAGCGCGGGAGGGCGTACCAACCCGTGGTTCCAGGAGACGAGCGAGAACATCATCGGCGCCAACGAGTTGATCGCACTCGACACCGACGTGGTGGGGTGCCACGGCTACTACTCGGACTTCTCCCGCACGTTCCACGCGGGCCCGGACAAGCCCACCGACCAGCAACGGACCCTCTACAAGGTCGCCTACGAGCAACTGCACCACAACATGTCCATCCTGCGCCCGCACATGGGATTCCGTGACTACGCGCGCGAAGCGTGGGACATCCCCGAGAAGTACTACGCCAACCGCTACTACCTCTCGGCGCACGGATGCGGGATGACCGGCGAATACCCCTACCTCTACCACGAAGGCGACTTCCCGGCCGCCGGCTACGACGGCGAGATCCTGCCCGGCATGACGATCTGCGTGGAAAGCTACATCGGATTGGACGGCGGAGACGAAGGCGTCAAACTCGAACAGCAGGTCCTGATCACAGACACCGGCACCGAGCTCCTCTCACAGTTCCCGTTCGAGGAAGACCTCTTGACGTAGTCCAGGCGGTGAGAGCTGAAGAACGAGCGATGCCAGTGTGCAGGGCACGGTGACGCTTCTCGGCGCCATCGGGGGTCTAATTCGGCCCCCGATGGCGCCGCCTCAGGCGCTGACCACCCGTACCGCTTCATTGTCGACGGCCGAGCTCATGACACAGGTCAGGGCGAACTTCTCCGACAGTGTCGAGGGGCCCGCCTCCTCGGGGGCCCGACACTCCGGGTTCGGTGCAGGCACGTCCGCGTTCGAGTGCCAGTCCGCGCGGGGCGACGCTTCGGACTCGGGGGTGGCCGGCGGTCGGATGCCGCTCGTGCACCGCGGTGCCGCAGGCATCGCCGACGCGTGATTCGCGACGATGCGGACGTGGCGGGGCTGCCGGGAGGAGTTGCTCGTTCCCATCCGCCGCCGGGAACCACGCGACCGTGCGAGGGAACGGGCCGCTGTGAAAGGGGAGGGCCCGCGCGCGACGCCGATCAGCAGCGCGTGCGCGCCGACGAGTGCCCATGCGAAATTGGCTGCAGCGCTGGGCCATGCGCCGTAGAGGGCCGAGGCAGTGCCGCTGAGCACGCCACCGACGGCATTCACCATGGCGTAGCGGCGAGACTTGATCGACAACCGGCCGCGGTTCGCCATCAGGTACGCCATCAGTGTGCCGATCGTTCCTACCCACCCGAGCACCGCCGCGGTCACGGCTCCTCCTCTCACGTTCTCTCCCGATGTACATCGGAAGTATGTGGTGAGGCAGGTGTTCAGGACAAGTGAAAGGATCTGTATCCGGGGTTTAGAATATGTGAATGCAGATTGATCCTCGGCGGCTGCTTTACTTGCTGGCTGTGGCGCGGGCGGGTGGGGTCCTGGCTGCCGCCGACGAGCTGCACATGACTCCGTCGGCGGTGTCACAGCAGATAGCGAGACTCGAACGTGAGACCGGTCAGGTGTTGATGACACGAACCTCGCGGGGTTCGGTGTTGACGCAGGAGGGAACGCTGCTCGCGGAGGCGGCGCAGGATATCGAGCGAACACTGGCCGGGGTGCGGTCACGGTTGCAGCAGGGCGACGCGGAGCTGCACGGCAGGATGCGCATCGCGTGCTTCCAGAGCTTCTTGTCGGTGGTCATCGCCCCCGCCTTACCGCAGTGGCGCAGCAAACTGCCAGGGGTCGCGTTCGAACTCGTCGAAACCGAACTGGAACGGCGCGCCCTCAAGGACGGCGAATTCGACGCCGCCATAGTCGAACTCGACGCAGAAGCATCCGAGACCGTTCCGCCCGCCGGCGTCGCCGAGGTTCCTCTTCTCGACGAGCCCTGGAAATTGGTAGTTCCGGCAGGAACGCTGATCACCGATATCACCGACCTCGAACGCACACCCCTACCGTGGCTTGGTGAGCCCACAGCTGCTACCGCCTTCCCCGCACGACGGCTGCGGCGTGCGGTGGGGGGTGACAAGCAAATCGTGCACCGCTACTTCGGCACGCAGACCGCACTGGCGCTGGTAGCCGCTGGGGAAGGGATGACCGTGCTGCCGTCGCTCGCGCTGCAGGGGATGCTGCTCGAGGGAGTCGATGTCATCGACGTGCCCGGGCTCGGTACCCGTCGGGTCGTGCTCCGCAGCTACCCCCGAGGCAAGACCGCCGACAATCTGGTGGCGGCGGTCACCGCGTTGCTGCGAGAGGCCACGTCGACTCTGAACTCCAGCAGCCGAATCGATTCATAGGGTACTGGCCGCCGACCGGGCGTCCTGACGGCCCTGTGCGACGTCGTTAGTGCAAGGTCGGTGGACCTGCGGGGAGTATGCCGACGCGGAGGGATCAACCCGCTGCCGGGGGTGCGCCCCCTGCTGGAGCCGCACCGCCGCCGGGTCCACCGGCACCACCACCCATGCCGGTGGCTGCCTGTTGTGTCGCGCTGTTCGCGTAGTCGTTGGTCGGGTCACGGTAGATGGTGTGAACGTGGCCCCAGCCCGAGGTCGTGACGCCCTGGACGTCGGCACCGGCGGATCCCTGCTGGCCGGCAAATTCGACGTAGACGTTCGGCCCGGAGATCTGGAAGTAGATGCCGTCCCCCTGCGTCATGTCGTATTCGGTTGCCCCGGACCAATTGATGTACGTCTGATCGATGGTTGCCTCGATTTCCGTGAGCGTCTTTGCAGTGGTTTCTTCGTCGGCCAGTCCCACCCAATTCGAGATGACATCGAGTAGTAGTTGCTTCTGTTCGTCCGTCAGGTCGGCGCCGGAAATGCCTGTCCCGGTGGGGTAGTCACACGTGCTTCCGGGGGCGCAGACCATGGACGCCACCTGTTCGCCTTGGTAGAGCTCGGCCTTCTGCTCCTCGCTCAGGCTGTCGTAGAAAGCGAATGCGGTGGTGTAGATGCCGTCGAATGGCTGCACGTCGTTGCCGTCGGCATCGGTGTAGTCGGCGGGCTGGATGCCCAGATGGGTGGGGGCGAACGTGATTGCGTCGGCCGAGCCGTCGAGTGTGGCGTTGATGCCGAGGTGGTGGCCACCGACCTGGATCTCCCACGAACTCGAATCCGAAGGGTCACCGAAGAATGCGATGTAGTACTGGCCGAGCGAGTCCTCGGTCGAGCTGCTCTTTTCGTGCAAGAACTGGTCACCGCCCATGATGCCGGTGACGGTCTCGTACCCCTCGTCGCTGAGCAGGGCTTCGAGCACCTTCATCGCGGCCGCCTGCTGGTCCTCGGTCAGCTCGGACATGTTGAGTCCGGCACGGTCGACGAAGGTCACCGGGAAGTTCGACCATGACGTCGTCTTCGTCTCGTCGTCGAACGCGTACATCAGCTGCTCACGCTGATCGTCCGACAACGTGGCCAAGAACTGGTCCGCCGCTTGGGCGGTGCTCGCGATGGTCTCGGCCGTGGTGGCCGCGTCGGCCGAGGAGACTGCATCCGAGGCACCGGTTGTCTGCGACGTGGCGGCCGCGCCTGCGGAGGCGGTCGCGGTGCTGTCGACTGCTTCGGAGGCGCAACCGCTGAAAAGAAGTCCGCCGGCAAGGATCAGCGACATCACAGTCGTGCGGCGGCGCAGCCGGCCGGAAACAGGAACAGCAGGAGAACGGTGGATCGTCATGAGCAAACCGTATTGGGCGATCCTGCGAACTAGCTGTGAGCCGGTTGGACGTGTGCGGTGAGTTGTTCGACGCGGCGAGCGACCACTCGCCGAGAGCGCATTTGTGGTTCACAACGCTTCAACAGCAATACCTTCGACTTCAGCGCCGCGCCTCGGATGCTTGTCCGGTCTCAGAGGCTCGACTGGGGTTCACGGCGGTGTCAGGTCGTAGCGGGCGATCACGTCGGGTAACCAGTCGGGTTCGCCGAATTGCAGACCGTAGCGTTCGGCGATTGCGGCGATCTGGGTGACATCCGGTTCGCCGGCGGCGATCAGTTCGGACATTTCCAGGAAGCAATGTTCGAAGCCGGCGGGACTGATGATCTCGATCATGCGCGCCGGGACGGTGCCGGCGTTCCACATGGCGTGCATCTCACCCCGTGGCTTCGTGATGTATCCGCCGGGCTCGAGAACGGCTTCCCTGTCGCCGGAGCGGAATCCGATCGCGCCCTGGGTGACAATCGAGAATTCGTCTTCCCGTGTATGAAGATGCGGCGGCACCAGCGCACCGATCGGGAAGGGGTGCTCCACTACCGACAACACCCCACCGGTGTCACGGCCCCAGAGCTTGAATTCGACCCCAATCGGGCCCAGGTCACCGGTCTGCCCGGTCCCCGGCGGCACGACGACCAGCGGTGGGGGATCGGCTGCGCTCACGCTCCTCACCTACTCACCGATGTCGACGGATCGGGTCACAACTTCTCTGGTCAACCTTCCGCCGACGGCGCAGGCATTGTCAACGCGTTCGGGGTGCAGCCGATCGATGATGCAACGGCCGATGCCTGGTCGCGCCGGCCCACCGCCCCTTAGACTTGGTTTCGGTTGGTTTCCGCCGGGACGGAGCAGAGCCATGAAGCTGGGACTGGTCGCGCAGAACCCGATCGAAGCGGTCATGCGGCGGCTGAACGTGGTACCGGCGCCGCTGGTCGAAACGCAGATGGCGTTCACCATGGCCCGCCTGATCATGGTGGCCACCAAACTCGGCGTGTTCGATCTGCTGGCTGCGGGTCCGCTGCCGGGGGCGCGGATCGCCGAGCAATGCCACACCAACCGAATCGGTACCGAAAAGTTGCTGTTCGCTCTGGCCGGCGCCGGGTACCTCGCGGCCTCTGATGGCGGCTACGGGCTGACACGGGTCTCGCGCAAGTGGCTGGTCACGAGCAGTTCCCACTCGTTGGCAGACAAGATGTTGTTCCAGTTCCTCGAATGGGACATGATGCTGCGCGCGGAGGACTACGTCCGCACCGGTGATCCGCTCGATGTACATGCTTCGATGACTGCTGAAGCCGACTGGGATCTGTACCAGCGCGGGATGCGCGCGCTCGCTCCCGCCTCCGCCGGTGAGATGGTGCGACGCCTCAAACTGCCCTCTGGTGCCCGAACCATGCTCGACATCGGTGGCTCCCACGGCTACTACTCGGTGGTCCTGTGCCGCAAGCACAAGCGTTTGCGGTCGGTGATCCTCGATCTGCCCCCGGCGGTTGCGCAGGCCGCGCCTATCCTGGCTGCCGAACGGATGGGAGATCGGGTGGTGCACCGGGCCGATGACGCCCTCACCGCCGACCTGGGCGAAAATGCCTACGACCTGGTTCTCGTCTCGAGCCTCGTGCACCATTTCTCGGACGAGCAGAACAGTGAACTGGCCGGCCGGGTGGCCCGCGCCTTGCGCCCGGGCGGCGTACTTGCCGTGCAAGACATCTTCCGGCCGCGCACCCCGAAGCAGGCGGGCCAGTTCAGCGCCCTGCTCGAGTTCTACTTCGCGCTCACCAGTCAGTCCGGAACCTGGTCGATCGAAGACATGACCCGCTGGCAGCAACAGGCGAACCTCCAACCCCGCAAGCCGATCCGTTACCGCACCGTTCCCGGCTTCGGCATCCAGGCGGCCGTCAAACCCCGCTGAGCGAAAACCCGACTCGGGAACGGTTGGCTACCGAGCGGCTCATCGGGTGCCGCCGTTCGGGCCGTAGAGCCGGGCGACATCGGGGGAGTCGAGCCACTTGGAGTAGGTCGGTGACTTCGGCCAACCCTCGGGCGAGTCCTGCCATTCCTCCTGGCGGCCCCACGGCAGGAGGTCGACCAAGGCGAAGGTGTAGCTGAGCTGCTCGGTGCCGCGTCCGTCGGTGTGCCAGGTGCGGTAGACACTGTCGCCGTCGCGGAGGAACACGTTGACCGCGAAGCCCGCGCCGGGGGGTGCGCCGACGTCGGCGCCGAACGAGCTCTCCGAAGACGAGTACCAGTCCATCGTGTTGCCGACCTTGGCCTTGTACGCCAGTGCTTCGTCGATGGGCCCGTTGGTGACGATGACGAAGCGGGCATCGTAGTTGTCGAGGATGCCCAGCCGGGTCCACTGCGCGGTGAGGCTGGTGCATCCGCCGCACTGCCACTCCGCTCCGTCGGACCACATGTGGTTGTAGACGATGAGCTGCGAGCGTCCGTCGAACATATCGACCAGCCGGATCGGGCCGTCCGGACCGATCAGCGTGTAGTCGGGCAGCTCGACCATCGGCAGCCTGCGGCGTTGCGCGGCGATGGCGTCGAGTTCACGGGTGGCGGCCTTCTCCCGCTTCCGCAATTCGGCGAGCGCTGTCTGCCAGGTCTGCTGGTCGACGACCGGGGGAAGGGCGCTGGCGGTCTGCTGGTTCATGGTGCCTCCAGGGTCGGGATGGATTCTGCTCTGCAATATTGACCGAGTAGACACCCGAAAGTCATCGCGTCACGCCATAGGCAGTCGATGCCTTTCCGCGGTCCCTACCGTTCTCCCCGCACGGACAGTTGCCTCGGCGTCGGGGTATGCACCTGTCAGTTGTCGTATCTCGTCCTGGACGCAGTTCGACTCGGCGATGACCTGCCACAACCGCTCTATGAACCGGTGCCTCGTCATGCCGAACTGCAGCAGGATTTCCTCTTCGCCGGCACCGCCGTAGGGTGAATTCATTGGATTTCACACATCTGTTGAGAGGGGAATTTTTCAGGCTCAGCCCCGTCGGCGGTGACGTCGTTCGGCCACCCGGTCGAGAGCCCAGGCTGCGCGCAGTGCCGGAGCGTTGAGCACGATCGACGGAGCGAATCGCGGTCGCGTCCGCCACACGGTGCGGAGGTTCTCGTGGACTTCGTCGGTGGCGATTCGGTCGGCGAGCAGTGTGCCGAGGTAGGGGGCCTGGCCGAGCCCGTGGCCGTTGCATCCGATGGCGTAGTAGACGTTCTTCGTCGCCTGTCCGGCAACCGGCAGCCACGACGGCGTCATCGCGATCCAGCCGCCCCACGTCCGGGCGAGCGGGACATCGCGAAGCGACGGGAAGCGTGCATGGAACGCACGGGTGAGATCGGCCACGACCGCTGGATCCGAGGTGCGAGCGTCGAGTGGACCGCGCCCGAGCTGGAGACGGCGAACACCGAAGACGATGGTGCCGGCAGGGGTGAGGTGGTAGCTCTCCATCACGTTGTGGGCGGTCGCGAGGCCGGAGCGGCTCGACCAGCCGGTCGCCTGGAGGCGGCCGGTGTCGATCGGTGCGGTCTCGACCATGTTGACCCAGATGGGAGTGGCGAGCCGCTTCGGTGTGATCGTGAGTTCGGGGGCGTAGGCGTTGTTCGCGAGGACCACCCGGCCCGCGCGGACCCGGCCCCTCGGTGTGCTGACGAGAGCCTCCGCCCCGAGATCGTCGACGGAGTGCACCGGGGTCCTCTCGAATACCCGTGCGGTCGACCGGAGCAGCGCCCGGCGGACGCCGAGGGTGAACGTCCCGGGGTTCATCGTGCCGCCGAGGGGTTTGAGAGAGCCGCCGAGGAAGGTGTCCGGAATGCCGAGTTCGTGATGGTCGCCGAAGTGGGCGTCCATCCCCGCCTCCTGGAGAATCTGCGTGGTTTGCTCGGCTTTCCGCAGTTGCGCTGCGGTGACGGCGGCTCCCACATTCCCTGTCGGGTCGTACTCGCAGTCGATGTCGAGTTGTGTGATCAGGTCCTCGACGAAGTGGACGGATTCGCTCGAGAAGCGAACGAGATCGCGGAGGCGCTGCGGATAGCGCTTGTGCATCAGGTGCAGGTCGCCGCCGGGCTTGCCGGTCAGCTGGCCGGCGTTGCGCGAGCTCGCACCGTACCCGCAGAATTCGGCTTCGAGCAGGACGACGTCGACGCCTCGCTCGGCCAGCCGGAGCGCGGTTGCCATTCCGCCGAGGCCGCCGCCGATGACTGCGACGTCGCACGTGATGTCCTCGTCCAGCGGCGGTAGGACATCGGTCGGTCGATCGATCCACCCTGTGAAGGTGGAATAGGTGGTGCCGGCTCCGGTCGTTGTTGCCGGACTGGTGGTGTCAGTCATTTTTCGAGCTCCGAAAGTGGTTGTGAACAGGAAGATTCGGTGGCGCCGAAGCCGTGCGGCCCTATTTGCTCGTATCGAGCTCGTCGGCGGTGACACCTT